>CAZMGU010000012.1:0-39210 GCA_964565905.1 uncultured Halobacteriales archaeon | reverse complement strand
CCGACTACGACCTCTCGGACTTCCCGCTCGTCGAGGACCGCGGCAAGTCCGGCGGGACGGAGACGTACCCCATCTCCTCGACGCGGCCCATCGAGTCCCCGACCGGTGCCGGCGTCGCCGTCGTCGGCGGCGCGATGGGTGCGACCTCCGCCTTCCACGAGGGCGGCGACCACGTCGCCGTCCGGACGGGCAAGATCGCCGGCGAACTCGCCGCTCGCGGCCGACTGGAGCGGTACAACGACGAGTGGAAGGCCGCCATCGGGGACGAGATAACCCGGAGCGTGGCGATGGCGGACGTCGTCCGCGAGTTCGGCCCCGCCGACTGGGACCGGACGTTCCGGACCGTCAACCGGATGGAGAACGTCGAGGGCGTCCGGTGGCGGCAGGCCCTCGCCGCCGGCGTGGACGGCCTGCGCCTCGTCGGCCGGTACAAGTGGGCGAAGTACGGGATGCGCGACGGCGGCTACGTCCAGTTGCGGGAAGCCGAGTACACCGTCTGACCGGCGAGCGGAGCCCTTAATCCGTCCCGGACGCTACGCTTTCCTGCGTACCTCTAGTCCCCGCCCGAGGCCCGACATCGGGACGATGACAGCGCGGCGAACCCGGGTGCGCAATAGATCGAGTGGTTCTCGTCAAGCAACCCGCCCGCCACGAGGGTTATCCGACCGACGCGGCACGCAGCCGAGGATGAGGTCGGTCGTTAGTGTCGCGGGCGACATACCTCTAGTTATAGATGATACTTAGGGGCTCCATCGTATCCGATTGGGTCCTGAAAATGAAACTTCCGAAATGACCATGTTCTTTATGTGCCGTTAGATTCGATGAATCATCAACTGTGACGCTCGATCATGTGGTGAAACAAGGAGGGCCTGGGGCAATTCTTCTAACGTTCTACATTGCCTTGTCAACTTATATTTGGTACCCTGAACTGACGAAAACTGAGATTCTCTTGCCTGCCACCGCAGTCTCATTTCTATTGGCCTACATTATCGCCATCTATAGCGACGAGATTATCGGGTTTCTACACTGGCCGACCCTGATTGAGGTCTATTCAGAGGTTAATGAGAGTGGTGAAGGAAATGCGTTTTATTTCGACCACCGAGAAAACTGGGAAAAGCTTGACGACTATGACAATAAGGTATATCGGAATACTGTAGCTATCGTTGCTGGCATTATCATCGCGATTTCTTTACCCATACAGGGTTTAGCCTATGCTGGGATTTGGATGGGGGCTGTTTGTTTTGGTGGTTCATTATTCAGCATTGCTGCTTTCGTTTATAAGCCATACATTCATTCGAGGGAAACTATTATGACGACAGTGAATCTATACGATTGAAATATGAAATTGTCAAGGGTGGCGATCAACCGATTCGGAAGGGAGGAATATGAGGGGTTCACGCAACCGAATGTGGATGGAGAAGACTTCCTAATCTTAGGAGGTAACAGGACAGGAAAAACCCTCACTTTCAACGCATTACTCTACAATCTTCTCGGCTCAGAGAATACCATCGATCTATCTACTGGACGTAGCAACGATGTCGCCCTTACATTTGATGATGGAACGACCTTCAAACGTGGACAACCAGAAGCTCGTTGGTCAGCGAGTACCGTACTAGAAGGGGAAGAGGCTAGGGACCAATTCACCGAGTACCTTGCTGACAATCTAACCCAAGAGATAGAAGCTTCGGAGCTCATCAAAACACATTTTCTCCATTCGAACAGGGAGAGACTTCCCTTGAGTCAACTCACAGGCACTGAGCGGTTGGCGCTTATTCGGGCCGTCGTTGATAATGATACTCAAGATAGAATTGAACAGAACACTGAGCGAATAGAAGGATTGGAGGAGGAGGTGGAGCAATACAGGTCAAAGTTGCGACGGGCAAAGGAAGATCAGCAGGAGCTTCGAGGCCAACTCAGTAGCGACGAGAATCAACTTGGAAAGTATGAACAGATTGCAGAACTCCGAGATTCGGGGGACCTTCGTGACCTTTGCGAGTTACTCCAACGTGATACGGAGTTGAGCGAGCGGATAGGTGAACTCTCCAAGGAGAGGAATGGTCTGCGTCAGGAGAAACGGAGCAAATCAAAGCTGAAATGGAAATGGGAACGGTATCGAGAGGAAGAACGAAACTCCGTCATCGCCAAAGCGGTAAATGATTTCGTATGCCCAGCATGTGCCGATCGTGTCTCTGAGGAGTTAGCCGAAAACCGGATCAGCAACGACAGGTGCCCATTTTGTGCAGTTAAAGGTCGGAGCGACGATATCGCAGCGGATGTGGAAGACAAGATCCACCGTTCGGAAGATGAAATTGAGGAACTTGAAGTTGAGATTGAGAACATCAACAACCGCATAGAAGAGATCGACGAAGAAGTTGCCCAACTCCACGAACGACAGCCCGATCTCAATGGGCTTAGCACTCCCATCGAACGCGTTCTCCGGACCAATGATTACGGTTTCGCGGCCATCGTTGAGGAAATGGAATCCGAATTGGAAAAGTATTCTCAGAGCATCAACGAGGTCAATGAAAAGCTAGAGACGCTTGACAGCGAGATCTCCGAGTACGAGGAGGTAATTGAGGAACATCGAGTGACTATAGCTCAATTGGAGGAGGAGAACGAACAGATCCGGACAGAGAGTATCCACGAGGAGATACAGACGTTCACAGACCACTGGTCGGATGAGTACCAAACCGCCGCTGGAGAAATTGGGCTGGAAATCGGACTGACTTCGGATGGCGAGGTACATATTCCGGGCAATGAGACAAACCGCAACTACAACTCAGCTGGGGAGCTTAGCGGCGCAGAAATCCTCTTCCTCAACATATCGTTCGCTACGACAGTCAACGCGTTCGTCCGCGAGGAGAATATTACTGAGTGGGAAGTGATTGTGATGGATGAACCATTCGCTGCGCTTGACAATGAAGCGACCGAGAATTTGCTTGATTATATGTCTTCATCCGAGCTTCAGTTCATCTGCACGACATCAGATGACTCAATGACGGCGAGCTTTGATAAGACCACGCAGTTAGAACGTCAGGACATCCAATCGACAATTCAGAGGTTCATAGCATGAAGGACGAAGAAGCCAAAAATCACCCTCATCTCCTTCTGTTGGATGAGTTTGATGGGGAAATCGAAGGGGAGCTAAAATACAACAAGTGCCTGTACAAATATCGATATAACGCCCTGACGAAGGAAGATTGGGCGTTTAAGCGAGAGGAGCGAGGACCGACTGACCCGGGGTTTACCAGCATTCTCCAGAGCATGGAGGACTTAGGATTGGTTGAATCGGATGATTCCGAGAACGCACACCGGTTTAACATCACGACCGTGGGGAATACTGTTTCTACGGGTATCCAAAGAGGCGTATCTAAACTCGATCCTGAGTTCTCTCCAAAGATGGACATGATTGCTGCGATCGCAGATAGAGATAAAGATCGAAGTGGATCCGAGATTGTTGAGGATGAGGAGATTCAAGAAGGCAAGGAAGACACCTTTCAATCGGACGTCTGATTTCTCCGGAACACCTCTAAAATCTCCCCATATTAACAATCGCTTTGTGTCGCGGGCGACATTCTCACGCTCCGAGAGACGTCTCGACCGGAGTCAGGTTCCTACGCCGACGTCCAGGTGGCCGCGTACCTGTCCCGGTCGTCCGTGTCGTCGTCTCGCAGGTGGATGGCCAGGTCGGACGTCGAGAAACTCGACGGGACCTCCATGACCATCGGGCCGGCCAGGTCCGGCCAGTCCGAGACGCCGCCGATGCCGGTCGCCGGGCCGCCGAGCGGCGGCGACGTGAGTTCCTCGTCGTACCCCTCGAGCAGGTGACTGATCCGGTTCCCGTCGAAGGTGTTCGCCTCCTCGCCGCCCGACTCGGCGACGAACACCGGTCCCCAGTAGTGGTCGTCGTCGGCCTCGGCCTCGAAGTCGAAGACGAGGAACTGGTTCCCGGCGCTCGGCGTCGCCGTGAGCCCGTCCCCCTCGCTGCTGTCGTAGGTGACGGAGTCGGTGAGGGAGGGGTCGGAGACGGATATCTCCAGTCCCGTCGCCAGGTCCCACGCCTCACCGAACGCGAACTCGCGGGCCTGGACTTCGACGGGGTCGTACTCGCGGACCGTGCTCTCGACCGCGTAGGGCCCGGTCTTCGCCGGGGTGAACTCGATAGTGACCTCCCTCGTCTCGCCGGGCGCGACACTGCCCGAAATCGATTCGACCACGCTGTCGTTCAGGAACGTGTGAACGGCGAAGCTCCGGTCGATCCGGCCCGTTCGCGTCCCCGCGTTCGCGATAGAGGCGGTGACCTGCACGGGTCGTCCCGAACGCGGGTCCTCCGACGTCGTGACGCTCTCTTCGATGACGACGCCGGTGTCCGCGGGGAGCGAGACGTCCCAGGCGACGGTCTCGTCCTCCTTCGTCAGCAGTTCCGGGAGCTCTATCTGGAACTCGGTCAAGTCCGCCTGGACGGTGTAGACGACCCAGCCGCGGAACTGCGAACCGGGGTCTATCACCGCGTCGCCGCCCCAACCGGTCGGCGGCGAGTACGTCTCGCCGACCGGTTCGGTCAGTTCGGAGCCTCCGGACGTGACCTGGTTCTGTCGAATGCCTTCGCCGTCCCGGACGCTCAAGTCCTCGTGGACCGGGATCGACTTCTCCTCGTCGGCGTTGTTCCTGACCTGCAGGTTGACGAGCAGATACCTGCTGCCGTCGTCGCTTGCCACGTACTCGCTGTCTCCCAGCAGCGAACTAGCGGTGAACGCGTCGGTCACCGTCACCCGGACGTCCTCCTGGGTGACTCGCGTGACGCCGACGTTACCGCTCGCTTCCGCCGCTCCCTCGTCACCGCCCGAGTCGGCGCTACCGTTCCCGCCGGAGTCACTGAGAGCGCTACAGCCGGCGAGCGCCGTCGCGGTCGCTGCTGCGGTACTGACGAGTAGTGTACGTCTGTTCATTGAAGTCGGATGAGACAACCTCAGACCGCGGTAAATAGCTTCACGCCCGATTTCCATTCGTAATAACGCCGAGGAGAATGGCAAGTGGTAGCGTGGCGCAAGCCCGGAGGGAGAACTACAGCGGGGACCCGAGGAACGCGGAGGCGGCCTCCTCCAGTTCGTCGGCGTACGCGATGGAGACGTAGAGGAGGGTGAACAGCGTCGCGTTGTACAGTCCGTGGATCAGCGACGGAACGACGATGTTGTCGGTGTACTCGTAGGCAGCACCCAGGACGACCGCGGGGCCGGTCAGGAGGCCGGCGGCGGCGAGGTTCCCCTCCAGGGACCCCCCGGTGAGGGCGAAGAAGTGGAGCAACGCGAACACGAGGCTGGCCAGCAGTATCCCGGAGACGGGACTGAACACTTCCCTGAGTCGACCCTGGACGACGCCCCGGAACAGCAGTTCCTCCCCGGGGCCGATCAGGAGGAAGGACGCCGGTATCAGGATCAGGAGGACCTCCGGTGCCTCCAGTGCCGTCTCGACGGCCTGGTTCGTCCCGGTGTCGACCTGTAGCCGTGCGACTATCGCCGTTCCGACGACGGCGGCGACGAGCGCCAGGACGTAGCCGACGGCGATGGCCGCGAGGTCGCGGAGGCCGGGGAGCTCGACGCCGACGCGGAACGGGCCGGGGAGGTCGGCGCGGTCGAGTTCGGCGCGTATCGCCCGGGCGATCCGTGGCCGAACCGTGGCGTACACTGCCCCGACGCCGATACAGCCCACCCCCTGGATGAAGACGAGACCGAGCACTATCGTCAGCGAGGGGGTCACCGACCCGCCGGCGAGGACGAGAATCGCCATGGCCAGGGCCGCCAGGATGGATCCGAACAACAGACCGCCCCCGCCCAGGACGACGCCGACGAACAGCGCCCACGTCGCGCGAACGAACCACTCCACGCGAACGCCCCACTCCGTACTCGTTGCCATTGTCCGACGGGTACCGCCGACTGGGTTAAAACAGTTGTCACACGGGGATCAGTTCTCCCCGCCCCGGCCGCGTCGCGGATAGCAAACCGTTTTTCCGGGGGGTCGCCAACGGCACGTATGAACGTCCGAAACGTGGCCGAACTCGGGCCCGACGAGCGCAGCGCGTTCTTCGAGCGCGACGCCGGCGTCGAGGCCGTCCGCGACGACGTCCGGGACATCGTCGCCCGCGTCCACGACGAGGGCGACGTCGCCCTGCGCGAGTTCTCCGCGGAGTTCGACGACGTCACCGTCGGCAACCTCGACGTCACCGACGCCGCCGAGCGCGCCTACGACGAGATAGACGCGGAGACCAGAACGGCCATCGAGGACGCGGCGGCGAACATCAGGGCCTTCCACGAGGCCCAGTTGCCCGACGACTGGCGCGACGACTTCGACGGCCGGACGCTCGGTCGCCGGTTCGCCCCCGTCGAGAGCGCGGGCGTCTACGCGCCCGGCGGGACGGCGGCCTACCCGTCGAGCGCACTGATGGGCGTCATTCCGGCGAAGGTGGCCGGCGTCGACCACGTGGCCGTCGCGACGCCGCCCGCCGAGACGATCAACCCGGTCACCCTGGCGGCCATCCACGTCGCCGGCGCGGACGCCGTCTACCAGGTCGGTGGCGCACAGGCCATCGCCGCGCTCGCGTACGGGACGGAGACGGTGACGGCCGTCGACAAGGTCGTCGGCCCTGGCAACCGCTGGGTCACGGCGGGGAAGGCCGAGGTCCGGGGCGACGTCGCCATCGACTTCCTCGCCGGCCCCTCGGAGATACTCGTCCTCGCCGACGGGACGGCGGACCCCGAACTCGTCGCGGCGGACCTGGTCGCCCAGGCGGAACACGACGAGGCGGCGTCCGTCGTCGCCGTCACCGACGACGAGGCGCTCGCCGAAGCGGTCGCCGACGCCGTCGACGAGCAGGCGTCCGGCCGGGAGCGTGAGGACGTGATCCGGGCGGCGCTGGACGGCGACGCCTCGGGCGTGTTGCTCGCCCGTTCGATGAGCGAGGCCGTCCTGTTCTCCGAGGAGTACGCGCCAGAGCACCTCTCCATCGTGGCCGAGGACGACGAGGAACTCCTCGACCGGGTCCCCTCCGCCGGGTCGGCGTTCCTCGGGCCCTACAGCGCGGTAGCGGCGGGCGACTACGCCAGCGGCCCCAACCACGTCCTGCCCACGGGCGGCGGCGCACGCGTCCACGGCGGCCTCTCCGTCGACACGTTCCTCCGGTCGACGACGGTCCAGCGCATCCCGGAAGACGCGCTCGCGGACCTGAGTGATACTATCACGACGCTCGCGGAGGCCGAAGGGCTGGAGGCCCACGCCGAGAGCGTCCGGAAGCGGTTCGAGGACTAGGATTCGAAGGTAGAATTCGAGGGTAGCGTTCGAGGACTACCGTGGAGTCGGGCGTCACCGTTAACAGTCCCGGCCACCTTGGCACTTCCATGAGCAGCACGGCGGAACCGGACCCGGACGATGGGGGCATCGACGTGACGGAGGCGGCGTCGGCGGAGGCCGTCGACCTGCTGGACCAGGAGGGCCTCGACGACGACGTCGCCGGCCTCCGCCTGTTCGTCCAGCAGGGCGGCTGTGCGGGCCTCTCCTACGGGATGCGCTTCGAGCGCGAACCCGAGGAGGACGACGAGGTGTTCGACCACGGCGGACTCCGCGTCTTCGTCGACGAGGCGAGTCTCGACTACATCTCCGGGTCGGTCCTCGACTTCGAGGGCGGCCTCCAGGGCGAGGGGTTCCACGTCCGCAACCCCAACGTCGAGAGCGAGTGCGGGTGTGGCGAGTCGTTCCGGACCTGACCGACGCTGGCCGCGCGTGGACGCGACGGCAGCCTACTCCTCCAGTTTGAATGCGACGACTATCTCCGCCTGGTACTCTCGCCCGTCGGCGTTGGCTATCTCGACGCCCATGTCCTCCACCTCCGCCCACATCAGGTTGTCCAGCGTCTCCTCCGCCCGCGTGACGGCGTCGTCCACCGCGTCGTCGAAGCTGTCCTCGCTCGTTCCGATCAGCGATATCTTCTTGAACACCATAGCGGTCTGACAGACGCTCGCTCGACGGAAAAAGCCCCGGTCAGGCCTGGCGGCCGTCGAACCACTCCGAGACGACGCCGACGACATCGTTGAGGTGGGCCGTCCCCCAGACGGCGACGACGACGGCACCGACGCTGTCGAACACCAGGTCGAGCATCGTATCCCCGAGGCCGTACTGCGTCAGGACGGACACGCCACCGGTGGCGGCCGCCAGTTCCGTGACGGCGAACTCCAGCACCTCCCAGAGGACGCCGAACGCGAGCACGAACAGGAGGATGAACACGAACATGAACCGCGGCGGGAGGTAGATGTCCTCCGAGTGGCGGTCGACGGCGCGAACGGTCGTGTAGCCGACGGCGGCGACGACGGACGAGGAGAGCGCGTGGGTGAGGTGGTCCCACCACCAAACCGTCGCGTAAAAGCTCTGGCCGCCGCCCGGGAGGTTCACGATGCCCTGCGCGTGGAGCCACTCCCCGCCCGGCAGGCCGACGGTGCCGAGCGCGTGCAACCACACCGCGGCGGTTATCCACAGCGTGAGGCCGGCGTCGAGTGGGATGTTGTAGTCGTTCTCCAGCATCGCCGGCAACTGGGAGACGACGAGGGCGACGGCGGTGTTGACGATGATGCCCGTGTTCCCGCGGTCGACGCCGATGAAGAACATCCCGACGAGCGACGCCTCCATCGCCCACGTTATCCGTCGCTGCCACACCGGACCGATGCCGACGACGTCGCGGACCTTCATTTCGGCACCCCCTCCGGGAACCTGACGTCGGGTTCGATGCGTCGCCGGACGTACAGCGCGAAGACGACGCCGGCGACGACGCCCGCGACGGTGGAGGCGACGAACTCAAGCATGAGGCCGTGCTCGATGGCCTCCTCCGAGAGCGCCGGGTCGAGGAGGAACTCCGTCCCCAGCAGGACGTCGGCCGACCAGCGAACGACCGCCCAGACGCCCGCCATCGCGAGCGTGGCGACGACGACGAAGGCGACGGCGAACGAGTCGGTCATCCGGACCGGCGTGAACAGGTGCAGTTCGACGGCGACGACCAGCGCGATGGCGGCCACGGAGAGGTACGTGGCGAGCTCCCCGGTCAGCGGAACCGTCGAGAACGCCCGGCCGAGGACGGGCAGCGCGGTGAGGGCGGTGACCTCCCACGGCAACATCACCTTCGGATCCTGGAGGAGCACTGGCGGCAGTATCGCGAGCGTCGCGACGACGAGCACGAACGCGGCCCAGATCAGGTCGTTTCTGACGACGCTCGTCGCCACTGCGACGACCAGAAAGCCGACGAGCGACCACGAAAGTATCGCGTTCACCCGCTGTTCGCGCAGGAGGTGCCCGACGTCGGAACTCATGTACCGGTGCAGGACGCCCGCCACCGAAAGGCTATCGACACGTCAGAACGTGAGGTAGGCGACGCCGTAGGCGGCCCCGGCGCAGGTCACGGCGGCGAGGCCGGTGCAGGCGACGCGCGGCAGGTCGACGCGTCGCGGGCGGCGACGCCTGACCCCCACGACGCCCAGCGTCAGGACGCTGAACACGAAGTGGGAGGACGCGTCGAGCGTCGGCGCGGGCATCGCCAGCACGGCGCCCCCGTAGGCGACGCCGAGGAGCGCGCGCCGGTCGACGTGCCCGCGAACGGACCGGCCGGTGAGGCCGTACGCGACGACGAGCGCCGTCCAGACGACGAACAGTTCCAGGCCGAACGCGGCGAGCAGGTGGACAGTCGGGTCCGGGTGGAGCGCGATCCGTTCGGTCACAAGGACGGCGTCGAGGGGGTACAGCAGTTGCGGTGGGGTTCCCGTGAACAGGTCACCGAACGGGTGGGCGACCAGACCGACGAGCGCCGCAGCGCCGACAGCGACGGGGGAGACGTCCCAGCGCGATGCCAGGGCGACGACGCAGAGGCCGCCGGCGATGAACACGGCCGTCACCGCGGTTCCGAGCAGGCCGCTGGTGAGTGCGACGGTCGCGACGATCCCCGCGAACGTGGCCAGGGCGAGGCCGCGAGATGGAGTCGTGGACCGACGCCAGGCGGCGAATCCCGCCGCCGCGAACGCGCCGAGGAGCATCGAGTGGGTCGGCCCGCGGTGGACGACGTTTCCGGTGGACCAGAACGCCTCGGCCGCGCCGGCGACGCCGGAGACGCCACCGAGCAGGCCGACGGGGCCGTAGAGGATGTCGAGGTCCGGGGCCGTGGCGAACAGGGCGGCCAGCACGCCGACCCGCATCGCACGCTGGCGGTCCCACCCGTACCAGCGCGCGGCGGCCGCGACGATGGCGAACGCCGCCAGTCCGTGCCCGACGAACATGAACGCTCGTTCGACGTGGCGACGTATAAGCTTCTCGTGGCCCCTTGGTACCGCTGCGCACGCTACTCTCCCGCCATGCTACCCGGCGGGTGGGCCCCGCTTGCGCCACTCCTTCTCGATGTCGGCGTTCGCGCGCACGACCGTGTCGCCGTCGACGAGGAACCGGGTCTTCCGGAGCTCGATGGCGAGGACCTCCCCGTCGACGTCGTCGAGGACTACGTCGTCACCGGGCTGGAAGTCCGGGTCGCGCAGGAGGTAGACGCCGGCGACGGCGTCGGCTATCATCCCCGAGAGGGCGTAGGAGACGCCGAGGGCCAGAAAGCCCGTCGCGGTGCCGAGCGACGCCGCGATGACGGTCAACCCGACGAGCGAGAGGAAGGAGAGCGCGACGGCGAACCAGAAGAAGACGGCCACCACCGTCGCGACGAACTGGCGGTAGACCTCCGACTCGTCCGGGACGGTTCGCCGGAGGAAGTACCGGACGACGGTCATCACCAGTTCGACGGCGACGGCGGCTATCGCCAGGAAGACGAGGCCGGTGAGGACGCGCGGGATCGCGGCGACGACGTCGGTCACGAACGCGTCGATCGCGTCCGTCACGACTGACTGGAGCATTCACACGTCGATGCGCGGGCGGGACTCTAAAAGGTCGGCCCCGAACCGGCCACGCTCAGGCCGGAACCGTCCGGTCGACCACCTCGTAGTCGCCGTCGTCGTCGACGCCGATGACCGCCCACTCGTACGCCGGGTCCGCCCTGGCGACGCGTCGATACGTCGACGTCGCGTCGTCCGCCCGCGTCACGAAACAGCGGAAGTTCCCGGAGGAGGGAACCTCGTCCGGTTCCCTGTCCGCGAGCGTGACGTGGACGACGCGCCACTTGCGCTCCGCGAGAAGTTCGGTATCGTGCCGGGACACCGTGTACCCGAGGTCGTCGAATATCGACTCGGCCTGCGCAGCCAGTGAGGTGGTAACAGCCCCCATCTGGTACTACGTACCAAGGGACAGGTATTAAGCATTCGGACTATCCGTATCGCTGACGTTTCGGGGGCTCGCCCGTGAACGGACCTCACTCGTGGGCGGCGTCCCACTCGTCGGGTTTGCGCACGTTGCTACAGACGTTGCACTGGATGCGCCCCATCGCGTCCATGGCGTTGTCGAACGTCTCGCAGTTGGCGCAGAAGTACCCCCACCGGGAGTCGCCGTCCGGTTCGGCGAACGCGGCGAAGAACGGTCCCTTCGACCCGCGCTCCCGTTCCTCCCGGTCGACGTACAGGGCCGTTCCGTCGGGTCTCTCGCGTTTCTCCATGGCGGACCCTGGGCGTCGAACGGTTTAGTGCTGTCTCATCGCTCGACGGGCGAAGCCGAAGGGGGTTAGTCGACCCGGCACTTTCGGGGACGTAGATGCCGCCCTCCCTGGTCCACTACTCGGACGTGGAGAACGCCTACGACGACCCCCGATCGATCGGTCGACTCGCCGGGACCATCGACTCGCTCCGCGACGACCGCACCGTCGTCTGTGGCACCGGCGACGACACCGCCCCCGGCGTCCTCTCGCTCGTGACGGAGGGGCGGCAGGCGCTGCCCTTCTTCGACGCCGTGGGGCCGACGTTCGAGACGTTCGGCAACCACGACTTCGACCACGGCCTCGACGCGATAGCCGACGTCGTCGCCCGGTCGCCCCAGAGGTGGCTCACCGCGAACGTCGTCGACGGCGACGGCGAGCGATTCCTCGCCGGGGAGACGCTCCCGTGGGCCCTCCGCGAGGTGGACGGGACGGTCGTCGGGTTCGTCGGCGTCACCGACCCGAAGACCGCCGCGTACGTGCCAGAGACCCGCTCGCTCACGTTTCGCGACCCCGTCGACCCCGTCCGGGAGGCGGCCGCGGAACTCCGTGACGACGGGGCCGAGTGGGTGGTCGTCCTCTCGCACGCCGGCCGACTGGACGAGACCATCGCCGCCGAAACCGACGTCGACGTGATACTCGGCGGTCACGTCCACAGCGAGATAGTCGAGCGCCTGGACGACACGCTGTTGACCCGGCCCGGCGTCAACGGCGGCGTCGTCTACGAGGTGACGCTCGACGACCCGCCGACGGTGACCCGTCACGACGTCGGCGACGGCCCAGTCGACGAGTCCGTCGCAGACGAGATGGAACGGATGCGACGGGAGGCCGACCTCGACGAGGTGGTCGCGCGCGTCGACGAACCGATCGGCCGCACGGAGTCGACCGTGTTCCGTGGCGAGAGCCGTATCGGTAACTTCGTGGCCGACGCCTACCGGTGGGCCGGCGACACCGACGTCGGCCTCCAGAACAGCGGCGGCATCCGGGAGGGGCCGCCCCTCGCCGGGGAGGTGACCGTCGCCGACCTCGTCTCCGTCATCCCGTTCGACGAACCGGCGGCCGTCGCCGAGGTTTCGGGCGAGGAACTGCGAGACGTCGTCAGGCAGTGTAGCGGCGCGAACATCGGATTCGGGGAGTCGGACTGGTGGAACGGGCACGTCAGCGGCCTGCGGGTCATCTGGGACCGCACCGAGGACGTCGTCGAGTCGCTCCACGTCGGCGGCGAACCGGTCGACGACGACGCGACGTACACGATAGCGACCGCCGACTTCCTCTTCCACACGAGCGAGGAGTTCCCCGTGCTCGAGGAGTCCCACCGGGTCGACACCCTCCCGGTCCAGTACGAGGTGCTCGCGGAGTACGCGCGGTCGAACGGTATCGACCCCCGGATAGACGGGCGCATCGTCTACCGATAGCGGAACGCTTGTGCCGGCGGGCGGTGAACCACCGCCAATGACACAGGTGGTCGTGCCGGTCCGCTACCCGCTGACGGAGCACTCCCGCGCGACGCTGGAGGAGGGCATCCGCGTCGCCGAGGAACGGAACGCGGACCTGGCTGTCGTCCACGTCAACCTCTACCAGCAGGGCCGGCGCATCTCGCGTCACGACCTCAAGCGAACCGTCGAGGACGAGTTCGGGCACCTGCCGCGGACGCGCTACGTCGTCCGGTCCGGGATGCTCGTCGAGGAGACGATACTGGACGAGATAGCGGCACAGAAGGCCGACGTCGTCGTCATCGGCAAGAAACAGGCCGGTCGCTGGCGGTCGATGATCCGCCGCCTCGTCGACGACGCCGACGTGGAGCGGTTCCTCCGGGAGGAGGTCGACTGCGAGGTCGTCACGGCGACGGTCGACTAGCCCCGGACGCCGGATCCGTGGGCGGTCAGGCTACTCGTCCGTCCCGGTTCCCTCTTCGACTTCGGGCGACTCCACCGGGTCGACGCCGTGCCGCATCGGCCCGCCGCTCGATTCCTCGAACGAGACGTCGAGTTGCCCGCTCGTCTCGTCGAAGTACAGGTGCGAGTGCGGGTAGGCTATCTCGACGTCCGCGTCCGCGAACGCCTCCCACACGTTCGTCTGGATCTTCGACCGGGTCGCGAGGAGTTTGTACGGTTCCTTGATCCAGTAGCGGAGCGTCAGCAGTATTCCGTGGTCGGCGAAGTCGTCGATGTAGCACGTCGGTGCGGCCGGGTAGCGCGCGGCCCCGACGCGGATGTCCGGGCCGCCCTCGATGACGGCGTCGACTTCTCTGGCCGCGGATTCGATCCGCTTCCTGGCCTCCGGGACGTCGCTCTCGTAGGTGACCAGCACCTCCAGCGTGAGCCGTGTCCGCGGGTCCTCGGCGGAGTAGTTCAGCACGTCCCGGTCCCGCATCGTCCCGTTCGGGATGACGAGGAACGTGTTGTCGAGGGTGAAAATCTTGGTGTAGCGCAGCGTGATGTCCTCGACGAACCCGGTCCGGTTCGTGTCGGCGAGTTCGACCATGTCGCCTATCTCGTATGGCTGGTCGGCCAGCAGGAAGACGCCGCTGATGATGGAGCCGACGATGGGCGCGAGGATGACACCGAGCACCGCCGTGAACACCCCGACCTGGATGGCGATATCGCCGAGCTCGAAGCCGTAGATGCCCATCACGGTGAACAGCGCGAACAGGAACACTCCGAGGCGGATGCCGCGGATGGCGGTTCGGGTGAGACTCGGCCGACGGAACCGGCGTGCTATCCGCCGACCGAATATCCGCACGAGGTAGTGACTGACGAGGTACGCGAGGCCGAAGACGACGACGGCCGAGACGAGTCGCTGTCCCCAGAGCGGGAACCACTCCGGGAACAGCGCGAAGGCGGCGGGCATGTCGGCCGCCGCCGTCCCGTTGGGGGTGGGCGTCGCCGTCCCGTTCGGCGTCGGTGTCGGCGTGACTCCCACCTGACGAACGAGGACGTCGGCGGCCCAACCGACTGACATACCCAGTGTGTCGTGCGGCCCGAGAAAAGTATTGTGTCCGGCGAACGGCGTCGACTCTCGAATTCGATCGATAGGATACGCGTAACGTTCCTGAAGCGATGTCATTCCCGCTGGATACTCACGGAATCTCTCTCAGGGACTCTCGGTCACTACATCCGGCTCACGCTGCTTACTCGCGGGGACGCCGACGTGAGTACTGTGCGAAATCGCGCCCGCAGCAACCAGTAGCAACCCGCCGCCGAGCGTCACGTACGCACCGGGGGCGACGAAATAGGCGTCGAGGGTCATTCCATCCGTACCGGTCGTCGCGATTACCCGCCAGCCAGTGAGTCCGAGCGAGACCACACCGGTTCCGAGCAGGAAGAGTCCACCTCGATCCGCCCTGCGGAAGAGGATCGAGATACCGACCAACGTGACCACGCCCGCGAAGACGACTCCCAGCAGGAACTCGCCCGAACCGAGTGTGCCGGCTTCCAGCCACGGATGATTCCGTGGTGATCCGACCGCCACATCCGGGACGGAGACCAGCCAGTACAGCCTCGTTCCCACGACGACGCAAGCGACTCCACAGACCGCAACGACACTCGTTCCTAGCGGAATATCCTGGAGCGAGGGTTTTCTCCGAATCCGCGCACGTCGTTCCCGATCCGACTGCCCGTATCCAGCGTGGTCGCCACTGAGGGAAGTGAGTGCACCAGCGACGACCAGTAACGCACCAGCCGAAAGCGTGACGTACAACCCGGGGGCGACGAGATAATCGCTGTTGAACGTTCGACTGAGATCCGTCGCGGTCAGGTACTGCCAGAGGGGAACGAGCAATGGGAGGAGGCCGGAGAGGTACATGAAGCGCCCACCCAAGCGAGGCCGACTGAAGCGTATCGAGAGGACGAGCGAGGCGAGGACGCCGGTTCCCACGATTCCGATCAACATCGCGCCCGGCACCGAGATCCCGGTTCCCGTCCCGGAAACGGCGTTCACGCCGTCGTTCGCAGCAGTCGGTATCGAAACGAGCCATTCCATCCAGGTACCGACGACTACTCCTGCGACGGCGATGACGGCGAGACCGATCGCGCTCACCGGCAGCGTCCGAAAGTGTCGTTCCCCGACCGTCGCTGTGCGGCCCTCGCGACGCTCGCTCGCAGCGGGCGGGTCGTAACCTGCGTCCCACAGAAGCCCGCCTCCGACGAGTACCAGCGCTCCACCCCCAATCGTCACGTACGCGCCGGGACCGAGGAGGTACGAGGCCCACTTCCCGTCCGGGCCGGTCAACGCGACGAAGCGCCAGACGGTCACGCTCGACGCGAGGCCTCCGGAAAGCATCAGCGCGGTACTCGTTACTCGGGTGCGTCCGGTCTGCCAGGCGGCGAACGACGTGAGGAGGCCCACGTCGAGGATACCCAGGATGAGGAAATCCGGACCGCGGATTCCGAACTCCATTCCTGGCACGACGTTCAGCGACGCGCGCGCCGGAATCTCGGTGAGGCGAACTAGCCATACCAGCGACAAACCTATTACAACGCCGGCGACCCCGCAGGTAACGATACCGACGACACTCCACGGTACCTTTCGGTTCGTGTCCCTCACTCCCATGTGTTCGGCCATTTGGGGTTGAATTCTCTAGAGTGGATTGACGACATCATGAAGCTTCGAAGTGATGACTGGTGTTGACATTCGAGTGTGTAGTTCCAGTAGCCAGAACACGTAGGACAACCAATCGGTTAGTACTTGACGTTTTCCGATAACCTGATCTGACGCTATGAGATATCATACGCGAAGCGCGGGTAAGCGTTGAACCTGAATTGGTTTTTGTCAAACATTTGCGAGAGAATAACCACTCTACTCTATCACGGTCGACGGCGATCTAACACGGTCGAAATCGACAGACGGGAGAGTTTGTCAGTAACAACCAAACAAACGCTCGACAGGTATATCACCCTCCGTTTACTACCCCAAGGTGATGACTAGTATCGACCTCCAAACGAGTGCGTCGAGCACGGACGCGGACCGGGCGAGCGATGGGCGGCGAAAGACCGTCCTGTTCTGTCCGGTCTGTGGCCACGAGAGCCCCGCGGACGGGAACTGGGTCGTGACGGACGGCGAGCAGGGCGAGCAGTTCACCTGCCCGCAGTGCGACGCGACCGTCGCGCTCCGGTAGTCGCGGCGCTCGTGGCGAGACGTATCGCTTCCGCCGGTTCGCCGGGCGCGTCCGGCGAACCGATTCGACCACCGCCGGCGGTTCTTCTCAGTACTCCAGCACCGATTCGTCGGTGACGACCGAGTCGACGAGTCGGATTGGCGTCGCGTCGTAGGCCGGATTGTCGATGACGAACCCCTCGGCCGGTTCGCGCATCACCTCGGCCGTCGAGCGAAACTCGTTCTCGAAGGCGAAGCCGCCGTCGATGAGTTTCGCCGCCGACCCGACGACGCTCAGCGGGACGCCCATGTCCGCAGACGTGGCGGCGATGGGGTAGGTGCCGACACGGTTGTACAGCGTGTCGTCGACGATGCAGTCCATGCCGACGAGGACGCGGTCGCAGGCGGCCAGGAAGTGCCCGGCCGCGCTGTCGACGATGTGGTGGGTCTCGACGTCGTCGATTTCGGCGAGTTTGCGCGTCATCCGCCGGCCGAGGAAGCGGGGACGCGCCTCCGTGACGTACACCTCGAACTCGGAGCCCTGTTCGACGGCGAGACGGATGGCGCTCAGCACCGTCGACGAGTAGTCGTGCGTGAGGAGGACGTCGTGGTCCGCGATCAGGTCGGCACAGCGCTTCGCCGCGCTGAGTTTCGCCGTCTCCACCTGCTCGACCACCTCCTCGATGGCGATGCGCGTCTCGCGCTGGGCGTCCTCGACGGAGTCGGGGTCGGCGTCGGTGACGCGCTCGACTATCTCGCGCTGCGTGGTGTGGAGCGACGCGTGCGACGGGTTCGCTCGACGGAGAGCATTGCTGTTCCGTTCGAGGTCGCGGAGGTACTCCTCGACGGCGTGGAACTCCGCGTCGGTCAGCGACAGCAACGCGCGGGCCGCCTTCACGGCGACGACGGAGGAGCTGTGGGTCTGCATCTCCTCTATCTCCTCGACCGTCTCGTCTATCATACGCCACTCTGCGCCCCGGATCGACAAGGGCTTTCCCCTGTCGCGTCCGGCCGAACCACCTATAAGCGATGCTCACACAATCACCGAGCGGATGCAACCCTGGACCGGCGACGAACGGGGCGTCACGGAGGCGACGGGCGTCGCCATCCTCGTGGGGATGACGGTCATCGTCACCGCCACCGTCGGTCTCAACGTCCTCGTCGTCGCCGAGGATGACACCGGTCCGAACGCGAACTTCAGTTACGACCACGTCGAGGAGAACTCGGTCCTCATCGTCACGCACGTCCGCGGCGACGAGTTCCCCGCCGGGGACCTCGTCATCGAGGGTCCCGACGAGCAGACGACGTGGGCCGCCACGGCGAGCGTGAACGAGTCGTCGCCGGTGGGCCCGGGCGACGTCACGCAGTTGAGCAAGAACAACGCCTACGGCGACTTCGTGCGGACGTCGACGCCCATCACTATCTACTACGACCGCGACGGGAACCGCACGCGACTGAGCCGGTGGCCCCAGGAGTGACCCCGGCGGCGCGACAGGACTAGCCCTTGATGTTACACACCGGGAACGTCCGGGCGACCCTGTCGCCGATGCCGAGGGCGTCGGAGACCCGGACGACCTCGTCGACGTCCTTGTAGACGCCGGGGGCCTCCTCGGCGACGGTCGCGCCCGACTGCGCCTTCACGTAGACGTGGTCCTGCTCCCGCAGGTCGTCGCGGACGTCCTCGCCCCAGTACTCCTGTTTCGCCTGCGTCCGGCTCATCAGCCGACCCGCGCCGTGGGCGGTCGACCCGAACGTCTCGTCGAGGCTCCGGTCGCCGCCGCGGAGGACGTAGCTGCCGGCCCCCATGCTCCCCGGGATGATGATCGGCTGGCCGACGTCGCGGTAGGCCTTCGGCACCTCCGGGTGGCCCGCCGGGAACGCCCGCGTCGCGCCCTTGCGGTGGACGAACAGCTCCTTCTCCTCGCCGTCGACCGAGTGCGTCTCCCGCTTCGCGATGTTGTGGGCGACGTCGTACAGCAGGTCCATCTCCATCTCGCGCCAGTCCCGGCCGAACACGTCGGCGAACACCTCGCGCGTCCGGTGCATGATCAGCTGGCGATTCACCCAGGCGTAGTTGATGGCACCGCACATCGCCTCGTAGTAGTCCTCTGCCAGCTGGGAGCCGGCCGGGGCCGCCGCGAGTTCCCTGTCTGGCAACCGCTCCAGGAGGCCGGCGTGGGCCTGCTCGATGTCGCGCAGGTAGTCGGTACACACCTGGTGGCCCAGGCCGCGCGACCCGCAGTGGATCAGGACGACGATTCCGTCCTCGACGAGTCCGAAGTCGGCCGCGACGTCGTCGCGGAACACGTCGGTGACCCGCTGGACTTCGAGGAAGTGGTTCCCCGAACCGAGGGACCCGATCTGGTTCTTGCCTCGGTCCTTCGCCTTCTGGGAGACCCTGTCGGGGTTCCCCTCCGGCCGGTACCCCTCGTCCTCGCAGTGTCGCAGGTCGGCCTCGACGGCGTACCCCTCCTCCAGCGCCCAGTCCATCCCACGGGAGAGGATGGCGTCCACGTCCGCGGCCGATCCCTCGTGGACGCCGCCGCCACCGAGGCCAGACGGGACCGCCTCGAACAGGGCGTCGACGAGTTCCTCCTCCCGGCCCCGGACGTCTTCGTACGTCAGGTTCGTCCGCATCATCCGGACGCCGCAGTTGATGTCGTAGCCGACCGCTCCGGGCGAGATACAGCCGTTCTCGGCGTCGATGCCGGCCACGCCACCGACCGGGAAGCCGTAGCCCTGGTGGCCGTCGGGCATGCACAGCGCGTACTTCTCGACGCCGGGGAGGTGGGTCGAGTTGCGCAACTGTTCGAGCGTCCTGTCCTGACTGATCTCGTCGAGCAACGCCTCGCTGGCCAGGACGCGAGCGGGCGCGTTCATCTCGCCCGTCTGCGGGATCTCCCAGACGAACTCGCGGACCCGTTCCAGGGTGACGTCGCCTGCGTCGTACGTGGTCATGGGTGGATCTGGTGCCGGCAGCGTCAAATGTCGTCCGGTGATCGGTCGCCGGATCCCGACCGTCGCTCCGGGTCAGTCGTCCGCCGGCGACGGTCGGACCCCCTTCGTGGACTCGCGCGCCAGCCAGCCGTCGAGCGAGAGGGGGCCGGCACCGAGCGTGAACACGGCCGACACCATGCCGAACAGCGTGACGTGTGCGAGCACCGGGTCGTCGGGGAGGCCGAAGAGGGTGAGCGTGAAGAGGACGAACGCCGTCGCGGCGCTCGCCCGAGTCAACAGCCCGGCGATCAGTGCAAGGCCGACGGCCATCTCCGTCAGCCCCGCACCGAGCACCCACAGCTCCGGGGCCACCGGGACGACCGCCGTCAGGTCGTACTTCGCGACGACCGCCATCGACCGGGCCGGGTCTCCGAGTTTCTGGGTCAACCCCAGGTAGACGAAGGACAGTCCCATCCCGACGCGGAGGACGGTCGGAACGTACCGACGATACGGTGCCGTTGCGTCGTCGAGCCACGACTTCAGGTGGTGAACCGGGTCGACCCGGCCGTACAGCGTCCCCTCGGTGCTGGCGACGTCCTGGAGCATGTCGTCGGCGCTCGGTCGGCCGCCGCCGAGCACGAAGATTGCGAGCAGTCCGGGGACGTACTCCAGTGCGAGCACGACGTCGGTGGAGACGGTGAGCGCCCACAGGTACAGCGCCAGTCCGACCGAGGCGACGACGCGCGTCGCCAGGCCGAACAGGACGAAGAAGCCGACGCCGATCAGCAGCAGTCGCAACAGCGGATTGGTTCCGGGGTCGAAGGTGACGGTCGGGGCGAAGAGGTACCCCTGGAACCCGGCCCCGACCAGCGGGAGTCCCAGACCGAGGCGGAGCATCCACGGCACCAGGTCGTAGTACGTCGTCAGCGTCTCCCGGAGCACCACGACGTCGGGGACGGTGGGGCGGACGCGGAGGTACGCCGCGAGCGCAGCGACGCCCGCCACCGACGCGCCGACGACGAGCGCGAGGTTGGTCGGGTCCGAGAGGACGTCGGCGACGAACGAGACGGCGTCCCCCGACCCCTCGACGGGGTCGGTCACGTAGTCGACGTGGGCCGCGACGGGTCCGGCGAACCCCGAGAGCGCGGCGACTGTCGCGACGGCGGTCAGCGTCGGGCGACGACTGGCCATACCTGCCCGTTACGCGTCCCGCCTGATACGCTGTTCGTCATCGATTCCGGAGAGAGACGGAATCCCGGGGGTAGCGGGTGAAGCGTCGCCGGACGGAACGGTCGGCCGCTGCCGGTGGAATTATAATCTCTAGCCGGCTAGGTAGGGGCAGTGAGCGTCAACGTCGAATCGCGCGTCGTCGACCGCGGCGACGACGAGTACGTGGATGCCGCCTGGCAGCTGAAGGAACGCATCCGACAGGAGGACGGCGTCCTCCGCCAGCGCCGCGGGTTCTTCCGCGACGCGTTCCGGCGCTCGCGCGTCTACGTCTACGTCGACCGGTCGAGCGAACAGCTCGTCGGCTTCGCCGCGGTCCGGAGCGACGGGTACATCCTCTTCCTCGCCGTCGCGAACGAGTACCGCGGCCACGGGTTCGGCAAGCGACTCGTCGCCCGCGTCGCCGACGACTTCGGCAGCGTCACCTGCCACGCGCGCGCCACCAACGACGGCGCCATCGGCTTCTACGAACACCTCGGGTTCGAGGTTCGTAGACGGATCGACAACTACTACGAGGACGGCGGCGACGCGCTCTACCTCTCGCTCGGCGAGGATGGCATCCGCGCGAAGCTCTCGAAGTTCCTCGGCTAGCACCGCTCTCGGCCGTCCGGTACCGGCACGTTACCACGTACCTATCCAATTAGGCATCCGTATTAACCAGCTACGCTGACAATTTTCTGCCGGGTCGACCACCGGGAACGTTCCCAGGCCCATCACACCGACCGACGGATTCCCACCCACCGAGCGCGGTCGACGTGTCGACCCATCAGCGTGCCATCCAGTCACCCGGAAACGGGTGACGACGGTCCACTCCGGACCCGGCCGTGGCTCTCCCACCGGACGGGTTTCACTTGGGGTCACCGTTTTCCTACAACTTCGATCGAACGTCGTCAGCCGGTTGCAAGCGGGCTTCGCCCGCTCGACGTGTATCTGGTCAATCACTTTGTTCGCGACCGCCCTGCTCGCGGGTCGCTACACTCTCACGGCTTCGCCGTTCGAGCACCGAGGTCGCTGCGGCGACCTCTCTCTCCCCGCTCGATCTATAGATGGTCTCGCTTCGCTCGACCATCCTATCCACAACTCCTTTGACTACCTCCTCCGAACACCTGCCCCATGGAAGAGCGGACGCGCCTGTACCTCCGGGGTCGGTTCGGCGACCACTACCGGCGGACCGAGATAACGCCGCCGCCGGACGCCGAGGACCGGGAGTGGGGGTTCATCCCCTGGACCGAGGGGCCGGGGGAGACGATGGTGCGCCACCGCTCGCTGCTCGACCTGGGGGACATAGGTGACTTCCTCCAGCGCAAGCGTCCCCGGCACGTCTACTTCTCCGCCGGCCGCTACCGCGACCCGAGCGCGCCGTCGATGGACGAGAAGACCTGGCAGTCCTCCGACCTGGTGTTCGACCTGGACGCCGACCACCTGCCGGCCGTCGAACTGGGCGAGGACAGTTACGCCGAGATGCTGTCGAAGTGCAAGGACGCCCTCCTCTGCCTGCTCGACTTCCTGGAGAACGACTTCGGGTTCGAGGACCTCACCGTCGTCTTCTCCGGCGGCCGCGGCTACCACGTCCACGTCCGCGACGAGGGGATCCAGGGGCTCTCTCGCGACTCGCGCCGCGAAATCGTCGACTACGTCCGGGCCGTGGGACTGGAGGCGGACGGACTGATGACGACGGAGATGAGCGGGAACGTCACCGCGCGCGTGCTCAAGACCGACGGCGGGTGGGGCAAGCGCGTCCACGACAGCCTGCTCGCCTTCGTCGGGGAACTGGAGGCGATGGGCGAGGACGCCGCGCTGGAACGCCTGCAGGAACTCGACGGCATCGGTGAGGGACGCGCGAAGACGGTGTACGGGGCCATCCAGGCGAACCGCCAGGCCATCGAGGACGGCAACATGGAGGCCGGCGGCGTCGGCATCCGGACGCTGGTCGAGACGCTGATGGACGACGTCGTCGCGGAGGATGTCGCTCCCATCGACGAACCGGTCACGACCGACACGAACCGACTTATCCGGCTTCCTGGCAGTCTCCACGGCGGGAGCGGCCTCGAAGTCCAGCGCATCGCGCGGGACGCCATCGAGGAGTTCGACCCGCTCGTCGACGCCGTCCCGGAGACGTTCACGGGCCACGAGATAGCGGTCGAACTGTCAGAAGACGTCGAGATGGAACTCGGGGGCGATAGCTTTACTTACCAGGCAGGCGCACGTTCCGTTCCAGAACACGTGGGCATCTTCCTGATGACCCGCGGGCGTGCGGAGAAAGGTCCAGAATGAATCTCGACGAACTCCAGTCGGTCCAGTCCCGGGAGCGCCAGACGGACAGCCTCCAGCAACTCCGGGAGTCGTTCTACGCGGACGCCGGGGAGTACATCGAGCACCTGCGCGAGGAGCGCGACGAGGCGGCCGAGCGCGCGGCGGACCCGTTCGACGCACCGGAGGTCAACCGACTCACCGACGACATCAAAACGGCCGAACAGACCGTCGAGGCGCTGTACGAGCGCCGCGTCGGCAAGGTCGTCAAGATGGCGTCGCTCGCGGCGGCAGACATGCCGACGGAGGACGAGGGGCTCACCCGCGAGGAGCGGGACCTCTTCGAGACGCTCGTCACGGCCATCGAGGAGAACCGCGACCACGTCCTTGACGTCCTCGCTGGCGAGGCGTCGCCTGGCGCGGTCACGAGCGGTCGCGAGTCTTCCGGCGACGCCGCTGGCGGGAGCGCGGCAGACGCGGGACGCGCGGCCGAAACCGGCGCGGGTGCCGACGGGGAGTCGTCGGGCGTCGGTGCCGCGGACGTCATGGGCAGTCCCGGCGACGACCAGTCGCCGGCCGACGCCCCGGCGGACGTACCGCCGGACGTCCCCCCAGACGGCCCGCAGGCCGACTCCGGGCCGGAGGCGGCCGGCGGACGGGGCGCCGGGTCAGGGACCGGCGAGTCCACGGATCCGGCGGACGAGGCGGCCGACGCGGTGGACCGGCGGACGGTCCGCATCACGGACGACGTCGGCGCGATACTCGGCGTCGACGAACGCGAGTACGACCTCTCGACGGACGACGTCGTGACGCTCCCCGCGGCCAACGCCGACCCCCTCGTCGAACGCGACGCGGCCGAACCCCTTGAGTGAGGACTCCCGTTTCTGTAGTATTCCCGGAAGAAGCGACGGCTACCGATCCGGATCCGGACGCGAACCGAGTTCGAGTTCGACCGTTCGACGCTCGCCGTCGCGAACGACTTCGACGTCGACGACGTCGCCGGGCCCGGTCTCCAGCGCGAGGAACGTCGAGAGCGCCTGTCGCGTCGGGACGGGCGTCTCGTCCAGTCGGACCACCACGTCGCCGCCGACCGGCGTGTCCACGCCGTCGACCCGCTGGCTCCCGCTGCTGCCGCGGAGCACGCCGTCGGAGGGCCCGCCGTCGACGACCCGGTCGACGTAGACGCCGCGCGCGACGGGGAGTGGGTTCGCCTCGGCGACGGCCGGCGTCACCGGCCGCAGGGTGACGCCCATGTAGGAGTGTTCGTACTTTCCGGATCCGATCAGTTCCGGAACGACCCGCTGGACGAGCGCGGCCGAGATGGCGAACCCGATGTTGTCCCCGCCGCCGGCGTTGACGACGCCGACGACGTCGCCGTCGAGTGTGACGAGCGGCCCGCCGCTGTTGCCCGGGTTGACGGCCGCGTCCGTCTGGATAGCGTCGGCGATGGAGAAACCGTTCGCCGCCGGGAGCGTCCGGTTCACGCCGCTGACGATGCCCGCGGAGACAGACCCGGAGTAGCCGAAGGGGTTGCCGATGGCGACGACGGGCGCGCCGACGGGCGGGTCCGCCTGAACGAACGAGAGCGGCGCGGCGTCGGACGGGCGGTCCGGGAGTTCCAGCACGGCGACGTCGCTGTACACGTCCGCGGCGACGACGGACGCCGGACGCCACCCGGTCGCCTCGAAGCGGACCGAAACCTCCTCGGCGTCGGCGACGACGTGTTCGTTGGTGACGAGGTGGTCGTCGTCGTAGACGAACGCGCTCCCCTGTCCGGTGGCGCCGGCGCCGTCGTAGACGGTGACGCTGGCCACCGAGGGGGAGACGGCGTCGTAGACGTCGGCGTATCGACCGGCGACGCCGGGGGCGTCGGTCGGATTCCGCTGGTCTCCCCGGGCAGTCGTGCCGTCGCTCCCCGCGTCCGACGACCCGACGTCGCGGGTCGCACCGGGTGACCGACAGCCTGCGACCCCGGCGGTGGCCGCCGTCGCCAGGGTCCCTAGAAACGCGCGTCGCGAACTGGGCGGTTGCATTGCACCCCGCTTTCGTTCCGAGTCGGATAAACCCCACCACGTCTCGGGGGCAAACTACACGGTGGTCCTTTCCAAACAGGGTGGCATGTCGAATCGAGACGAACTCCCGGCGGAGGGACGCGAGGTGCCGGCCCCCGGTTTCCTCGTTCCCGCCGTCCGCTGTGCCCTGGAGATGGCGCTCGTCGGAACCGCCGTCGGACTGCTCGGACTGCCCGCGGCGACCCCGCTGGACCTCGGTATCGTCCTGCTGGCGGCGCTGATATCGATGGTGGTGGTGCTGTTCTGGTGTCTCAACCGCCACGTGGCGGAGTGGATCCGTCGCGCTCAGGGCAAACCGACGCTCACCGACGGCGGCGAGACGGGTCCGCTCTGAGCGGGCGGGCGCACACCGACCAGCGGGTCCGGCGATCCGCACCGTGATCCGGCGGATCGGACAGGGAGCCGACAGTATAAGTGGGACCCGCGAGTACTCCTCGCCGACTCATGGAACTCACCTGGCACGGTCACTCGACCTGGCACGTATCGGCCGACGGAACCGACCTCCTCGTCGACCCGTTCTTCGACAACCCGCTGACCTCGGTCGACGCGGCTGACGTCGAGACGCCCGACTACGTCCTCCTGACCCACGGCCACGCGGACCACATCGGCGACGTCGGCGCGTTCGCGGACGCGACGGTCGTCGGCACGCCCGAACTCACCGCCTACGTGGCCGACGAGGAAGGGGCCGAGGACACCATCGGAATGAACCTCGGCGGCACCGTCGAACTCGATGACCTCTACGTGACGATGCACCGGTCCGACCACTCGAACGGCATCGGAACCAGCTACGACACCGGATCCGGCGGGATGCCGGCGGGGTACGTGATCAGCGACACGAAGCCGACGCAGGTGTCCGACGAGGAGTCGACGACGTTCTACCACGCCGGCGACACCGGCCTCATGACGGAGATGCGGGACGTGATCGGTCCGTTCCTCGAACCGGACGCGGCGGCCGTCCCCATCGGCGACCACTTCACGATGGGCCCGATGCAGGCCGCCGTCGCCGTCGACTGGCTGGACGTCGACCACGCCTTCCCGCAACACTACGACACGTTCCCGCCGATAGAGCAGGACCCCCAGGACTTCGTCCGCGAGGTGAAGGCCACGGGGAGCGACGCCGACGTCCACGTCCTCGAGGCCGACGAGACGTTCGAACTGTAACTCCTCCCGCTTACTCTGCGTCGTCGGACCGAACCGCTACGCCCGTCGTCTCCTCCAGGTGTCGTATCACTGCGGCCATGTCCTCGTCGCCGTGCCCGCTCCCTCTGGCGGCGGCGAACAGTTCGCGCGACGCCGCGGTGACGCCCATCGGGACGCCCGTCTCGCCCGACTGGTCCAGGGCCAGGTCCAGGTCCTTGAACTGGTAGTCGACCGGGAAGCGCGACTCGAAGTCGCCCTCCGCGATGGCCCGACCCTTCGCCGAGAACAGGGGCGAGTCGAGCGCGCCGTTCTCGACGACGGTGAGCATATCCTCGACGGAGAGGTCGTGGTTCGCGCCGAACGCGAGCGCCTCCGCGAACGCGCTCATCGCGTCGCCGAGCAGCAGGTTGACGAACAGTTTCATGTCCGTCCCCTGGCCGGCGTCGCCGCAGTGGACGACGGGGTCGCACGTCGCCTCCAGCACCGGTCGGACGTCCTCGACGACGTCCTCGTCCCCGCCGGCGAGGCCGACGAGCGTCCCCTCCTCGGCCGGGCCGACGGTGCCGGAGACGGGGCAGTCGACGAACCGGCCGCCCCGCTCCCGGACGGCCGCCGCCGCGGTCATCGTGTCGTCGCGCCCGATGGTACTCATCTGGACGACGGTCGTCCCCTCGTCGACGCCGGCGAGGACTCCTAAGTCGCGTTCGAGCACGTCCAGCACGGCGTCGCCGTCCGAGACTATCAGGCAGACGACGTCGACGCGCTCTGTCAGGTGCTTCGGCGAGTCGGCCACGCTCACGCCCGCCTCTGCGAAGGGGCGTTCGCGTTCGGTCGTCCGGTTGTAGACGGTCAGGTCGAAGCCGGCGTCCGCGAGGTTCCACGCCATCGGTGCGCCCATCGCGCCCAGGCCGACGAATCCGACTCTGGTCATGTGTTGAAGTTCGCCGGCATCGCCCTTGAATCTCCGCAACGTGGTCCAGCAGGCAGGCGGGTAGCGGCCCCGGAGAACTTCGCTTCAGACCGCAGCGACGACGAGCGTCCCGATCGCCTCGCCCAGCGTGGTGACGGTCGTCTCCCACGCGGAGACGCCAGTTACCGTCGCCTGGAGCGTGTCGACGCCGAAGAAGGCGAACAGGGCCGCGCCGGCCAGGTGCGCCTTCCGGAGGTCGAACCGGTGGGAGAACCGGTGGAAGAAGTACGCGTTGACGAGCGTGACGGGGATGATGGCGGCCATCTCGCCGGCCCAGATGGCAGTGGGGCGCGCGAACTGGGCAGCCAGGCCGATGGTGACCAGTTGCGTCTTGTCGCCGAACTCGCCGAACGCCATCAGGGCGAAGACGGGGAGGAACCCGCCCAGCGCGTCGGGAACCTTCCAGCCGAACACGGGGACTCGCACGTCGAGGTCACCGTCGGCGGTGACGACGCCGCCGTCCGTCTCGGCGATGGTGGCACCCGGATCCGGCGCCGACCGGTAGAGCATGACGGCGAAGAAGAGGAAGAGGACGCCGGTAAACGCGTCGAGGAGCGTCCCCGAGAGGACCGTCTGCAGGTAGCTCCCGAAGACGACTTCGAGGGCGGTCCAGCCGGCGAAGGCGCTACCGGCGGCCGAGACGACCAGCAGCGGGTGGTAGCGCGTCGACAGGCCGGCGACGATGAACTGGACCTTCTCGCCCGGCAGCACCGTCAACTGGGCGACGAACGCGATGACCGCCACCTCGAACCAGCCGGTCACGGCGGTCCCACCACCGCGTCCGGCGTCGAGCCCTGGTAACCGACAACGGCCGTCATTCGTTGTTGGGTTTAGACCACTCTAATTCATTAATCCTGTGGCACCGAATCCGGGCGGCTGGGCGCTGGCGTCGCGGTGGGAGTCCGACGTGTCGAACCGTCTGACAACGTTTAGGAGGGAGGGCTTCGATGCTCCGTACGCAATGACGGACATCGAAGTCACCAGCACGTGCGAGGAAGGGTACACGGCCAACAACGTCATCGACGACGAGTGGGAACTCACCGTCGACGCGCTGCAGGAAGACGGACCGTCGGCCCAGCAGGTCCTGGTCGCGGACTACGCCTCCTGCTATCTCCCCGCGCTCCGCGTGGCGGCCGACCAGACCGGCTACGACGACATCGGCGCCATCGAGATAGACGTCGAGGCCGACCTCGACGAGGACGACGACGTCTCCGCCGTCCGTTTCGACCTCCGAGTCGAGGCGGACCTGGGCGGCGACGAGCGGGAGATAGTCGAACTCGGCGAGGAGATCTGTCACGTCCACGACGCGCTCCGCGAGGAACTCCACGCCGACATCAGCGTCGAGAGCGGCGTCGACGTCTGATCGGGCGACGCGACCGACGGAGCACACTTCCGACTTTCTGCGGCCGTTCTCGCGGGAAACGCTGATAGGGCCGACGGCCGAAGCGCCGACGATGGCAGACGACTGGACCGCGGCCATAGCGGGGGAGCGGATGAAACTCGACCGGGAGTTCGCGGACGAGGTGCGGGCCTCGTCGTTCGACCGCCAGCAGTGGGGGCTCGTCATGACGGCGCTGGAGTTCGACGTCGAGAACCCGTCGGACCCGGCCGAGGCCGAACTGGTCCCCGACACGACGAACCTCCCGACCATCATGCCCGAGCTAGACAGCGTCGGCCAGCAGGGCCCGATGGGGGCGGGCGGACGCCCCGGCGGATCCGGCGGGTCGGGCGGATCCGGCGGGGGGCTCGTCGACTCAGTGAAGGGCGCGCTCGGACTCGGCGGCGAGGACGACGGCGGCGAGGACGACGGCGGCGACGACGAACGACTCGATGAAGCGACCGAACTGGCCAGCGAGTACTGCGACCGCCTCCAGCGGTCGCTAGAGGCGAACGGGCGCTGGGAGAGCGTCTGTCGCCAGGCACGGGACTAGTACTCGTCGCCGCCGTGGAACAGGGTCATCTCCTCGGCCTCGTAGATGTTGATGAGTTCCGTGACTATCTCGTCGTAGGACTCGTCCTCGACCCGAAGCTGTTCGAGGCGCTCTATCGTCTCCTCGTCGAGTTCGACGGTGGGCATACACCGAACAGTTCGACGCGGATTCACTTAGTCGCACGGTGAGCGAGTGAACTGACTGGTTCGCGAGGGCCGGCCGGCGACGAAGCGCTCTACTGTGTCCGGCGAGACGGGCCGGTATGAACCGCTTCGACGACGAGACGGAGAACGCGGTGACGGCCGCGCGCGAGGGATTGCCCGACGCCGTCCCGGGCGGCCGCCTCGTGTTCGGGTTCGACGGGTTCGTCGACCGGGTGCGCGAGGTGGTCGCGGACCGGCACGACCCGGACGCGTACGACCGACTGGACGAACTCGCCGGGTTCAGTGAGCGCGTCGCGGACTCCGTCGCGACGGACAGTTCCCTCTCGTTCGAGTGGCTCCAGCGCGGCACCCGCACCGGCGGCCACACCTGCCACCTGGGACGGGCGTTCGGGAAGTGGGGGTACGACCCGGTCCTCGTCGGGATGTACGGCGACCCGGTGCTCGACGCATTCGACGAGGAGTTCGGCGAGTACGAACTCCACACGCTCGGGGAACCCGGCTACACCGACGCCGTGGAGTTCGACGACGGGAAACTGATGCTGATGGAGAACGGCGACTCGACGACGCTCGACTGGGCCGACGTCGTCGACCGGGTCGGCCGCGCGACGCTCGCGGACCGCCTCGACGGCGCACGCCTGTTCGGTGCCGGCTACTGGGCGGAGACGCCGAACCTCCCCGACGTGCTCGCCGGCGTCAGGAACCTCTGGCCCGAACTGGACGACCCGCCCGGCACGCTCCTCGTCGACCCCGGCGACGTCCGGAAACTCGACGCCGGACGCCTCCGCGACGGCCGGCGGGAACTCGGTCGTCTCGGCGACGTGGGCCGCGTCGTCCTCACGGCCAACCGCGCGGAGACGGAGCGCCTCGCAGCGACCTGGGGCGACCCCGGCGACCGGGACGCTGTCGGCGACACCCGGGTCCTGTTCGACGCCGTCGACGCCGCGCTGGTCGTCTGCCACGGCCTGACGGAGTCCGTCGTCGTTGCCGCGGACGGCGCGACCAGGGTCCGGGTCCCGACGGTCGACGACCCGGAACTGACGACCAGTTCGGGGGACCACTTCAACGCCGGACTGGCGCTCGCCCTGGTCGAAGGGGTGGACCCGGGGCCGGCGGTCGCCGTCGGCAACGCGGTGGCCGGCCGGTTCGTCCGGACCGGACGACCCCCGTTGCTCGACGAGGTCCGCGAGTTCCTGGCGGAGTACGGGGAGAAGTTCTAGAGCCGACGAACCGTCACCGAGTCGCGGAGTTCGTCGAGGCCGTCGAAGTCCGGAACGCTCGTCCCCTCGCGCTGGACGACCAGCGTCGCGGCGGCGACGGCCGTCCGCAGCGCCGACTCGGCGGATTCGCCCCGGTCGACGGCGGCGAGGTAGCCGGAGAGGAGCGCGTCGCCCGCGCCGACGGTGTCGACGACGTCGACGTCCAGCGCCCCGGCGAAGAGCCGTTCGTCGGGGCCGACCAGCAACGCCCCCTCCGGCCCGAGCGACGCGAGGACGCGTTCGAACCCTTCGTCGCGGAGGGCGTCGGCGGCGTCGGCACAGTTCTCCACCGTGGAGACGTCGGCCTCCGTTGCCGCCCCGAGTTCCGACCGGTTCGGCGCACACAGGGCGTACTCGCCGTCGAGAGCGTCCAGCAGGTCGCCGGTCACGTCGACGGACGTCCGCCAGCTACCTGCCGCGGCGACGGCGTCGACCGCTCCCGCGTCGAGTCCCGGCGGGAGGCTCCCGGCCACGTGGACCCGTTCCGGGTCGCGGTCCGCCAGGACTTCCAGCAGGTCGTCGACGGCGGCCGACGGGACCCGCGGCCCGGCCCCGTTGAGTTTGTATTCGCCGTCCGCCGCCAGCGCCGTCGTGTTGAGCCGCGTCGGTTCGTCGACGGCGACGAAGTCGGCCGCGAGGCCGTCGTCGGCGAACGAGTCCCTGACGAACTCCCCCGTGAAGCCGCCGAGAACCCCCGTCGCGACCGTCTCCGCCCCGAGGCCGTCGAGGTACTGGGAGACGTTGATCCCCTTCCCGCCGGGGTCGTACCGGGTCGCCGTCGACCGGTTGACCGCGCCGGGTTCCAGGTCCCCGTCGAACCGGACGGTCTGGTCGACGGCCGGGTTGTACGTCACCGTGTGTATCACGGGCGGTCCTCCCGCGAAGTCGCGCCAGCCATTGGGGGACCGTTCGGTCGGATTCGTGATACGAGTTGCTATCGGGTCGACCGTCTGCTATCGGAGGTGGTCGAGAAGGGGAGCGGGACGGCGGGGGCGCGTTCGCTTACAGCCGTTCGACGACGGCCGCGGTCACGTCTTCGGTGCCCGCGTCGCCGTCCAGGTCGGGCGTTCGCGGCCCGTCGGCCAGCACTCCTTCCACGGCGTCGCGGACCCGGTCCCCCTCCTCGTCGTAGCCGAGGTGGTCGAGCAGCATCGCGGCCGAGAGGATCATCGCGGACGGGTTGGCGACCCCCTGACCGGCGATGTCCGGCGCGCTGCCGTGGACCGGTTCGAACAGCGCGTTCTCCTCCCCGACGTTGGCGCTCGGGAGGAGGCCGAGGCCGCCGACGAGTCCCGCGGCGAGGTCCGAGAGCATGTCGCCCGCCAGGTTCGGGCAGATAACGACGCCGTAGTCCTCCGGGTGCATGACGAGGTGCATCGCCAGCGCGTCCATCAGTGCGGTGTCGTACTCCGCACCGCGTTCCTCCGCGACCTGTTCTGCCGTCTCCAGGAACAGGCCGTCCGTCTCGCGCATGACGTTCGCCTTGTGGGCGATGGTGACGTCGTCGAACCCGTTCTGCTTCGCGTAGTCGAAGCCGAACTCGGCGATGCCCCGGGACGCCTCCTCGGTGACGACGCGGGTGAGCGTCCGCACGCCCTCGGTTATCTCGTCCTCGATGCCGGAGTAGACGCCCTCCGTGTTCTCCCGGATGAACACGAGGTCGGTGTCCGGCTGGACGGCGTCGAGGCCGGGGTACGAAACTGCGGGTCGGACGTTGGCGAACGAGCCGACCACCTCCCGAAGCGGGAGGATGACGTCGGCGGCCGTCTCGCCGGCCGCGCCGAACAGCGTCGCGTCGGCGTCGGCCGCCATCTCGCGGGTCTCCTGCGGGAGCGCCTCGCCCGTCTCCGCGGCGACGGCGTCGCCGGCGTCGCCCTCGACGAAGTCGAAGTCGACGTCCAGCGTCCGGAGCACTTCTACCGCGGCGGGCGTGACCTCCTGTCCGATGCCGTCGCCGGGGATGACGGCTATCTCGTGAGTCATGCCCCACAGTCCACCGGGACGCGAAAAGAGGGTATCGATGTGGAAGCTGCGGGGATCGATGGAGACAGCGGGTCAGTCGTCGCCGCCGCCGACGCGCGCCCGTTCGACGAAGTCGTCGGGCAGCGCCTCCACGTCGCCGACCTGCACCCGCCAGAGATTGGCGTATGTCCCGTCCGCGTCGAGGAGTTCGTCGTGGGTACCGTCCTCGACGAGTCGCCCGTCGTCGAGGACGAGGATGCGGTCTGCGTCGCGGACGGTCGAGAGGCGGTGGGCGATGACGAACGTCGTGCGGTCCGCCGTCAGGTCGTCGAGGTTCTCCTGGACGAGCACCTCCGTCTCGTTGTCGACGTGGCTCGTCGCCTCGTCGAAGATAAGGATGGCGGGGTCACCGACCACCGCGCGGGCGATGGCGATGCGCTGGCGCTGGCCGCCCGAGAGCTTCGTCCCGCGCTCCCCCACTTCGGTGTCGTATCCGTCCGGGAGGCGTTCGACGAACTCGTGTGCGCCGGCCTCGCGCGCGGCGCGCTCGACGGCCTCGCGCTCTTCGACCGTGGACGGACCGTCGATGTCGAATTCGGACGCGACGCCGTCGGCGATGGCCGTGGACTGTCCGTCGGCGTCGAGTCCGTACGCGACGTTCTCCGCGACGGTCCCGTTGAAGAGGAACGGGTCCTGGTTCACGTAGCCGACGGACCGGCGCAGGCTCTCGCGGGTGACGTCGCGCACGTCCGTCCCGTCGACGCGGACCGACCCCTCGTTCACGTCGTAGAACCGGAGCAGTAGCTCGATCAGGGTGGACTTGCCCGCGCCCGTCGACCCGACGATGCCGACGGTGTCGCCCGCCTCGACGTCGAAGGAGACGCCGTCGAGGACCAGATCAGCGTCCCGTCCAGTCCTGTCGCCGCTCCCTGGATAGCCGAACGTCACGTCGTCGTACTCGACGTGGCCGTCGACGTCGCGGAGTTCGTCGGCACCCGCGTCGTCGATGCGGCGGTCGACGTCCCGGAGGCCGACGATGCGCTTCGCGGCGGCCTTCGCGCTCTTGAACGTCTCGATGACGTTGGCGACCCAGCGCATCGGCCCCGTCAGCTGTTGCATGTAGAAGACGAACGGGATCAGTTCGCCCGCGGTGAGCGTCCCGCTGAACCACAGCGGCGCGCCGTAGACGACCCAGACGGCACCGACGACGAAAGTGACGAGGAGCGACGCCCCGGAGATGAGACGCATCGACGGGCGGTGGCGCGCCGAGACGCGCTTCGAGTCCCAGCGGGCGTCCCGGTGGTCGCTCGACGCCGCCTCGACCCGGCGGCTCTCGTACCGCTCCGCCGTGAACGCCTTGATGACGTCGACGCCACTGAGCGTCGTCTCAAGCCGGGCGTTCAGGTCCCCCACTTCGGAGCGGACGACGTCCTGAAGCCGTTCGAGCACGTTCGAGAACCACCAATTGACGGCGGCGATGAGTGGGGCCGCGGCGAGCACGAACAGCGCAAGCTGCCAGTTCAGCACGACCATCAGGCCCATCGACGTCACCAGCACGACGACGACCCGCGTCGCGCCGGTGATGCCCCGGGTCAGGAACCGTTCGAGCGTGTTGACGTCGTTGTTGAGCACGCTCATCACGTCGCCCGTCCGGCTGTCCTCGAAGAACCCCACTTCCAGCCCCGTCGCGGCGTCGAACGCGTCGACCCGGAGCCCGTGGAGAAACCGCTGGGCGAAGATGTTCCGGGTCACCTGGCTCAGGTTCGCCAGGAGGACGTCGGCCACCTTCATTCCGAGCAGCAGGTAGAAGGTGAACCAGAGCTGTGCGAGCGGCTCCGCGGGAATCAGGCCGGTCGGGACGAGCGGGAGCGCGTACGCCTGCCCGTTGAACATCGCGTCGATGGCGACGCCCAGCACGAAGATGTCGGCCATGTCGAGCGCCGTCGCGGCGGTGAGCGAGGAGACGCTCGCACCCAGATACGGCAGGTTCGGACCCCCCTGCGACCAGAGGAGGTGGAGCAACGGGCGGTCGGTCTCGGCCGCCGTCGCGATGTCGTCCGAGCCGTCGCCGGACCCGTCGCCGCTCATCGCGCCACCTCCTCGCTCCCGACGGCGCGGTCGAGGAAGTCCTGGGAGACCGAACCGACGTCCCCGACCTGGACGCGCCACAGGTCGGCGTACAGACCGTCCGATTCGAGCAGTCCCTCGTGGGTGCCGTCCTCGACGAGTTCCCCGCCGTCGAGGACGACGATGCGGTCGGCGTCGCGGACCGTCGAGAGTCGGTGAGCGATGACGAACGTCGTCCGCTCGCCCGAGAGCGCGTCGAGGCTCCGCTGGATCTGTAGCTCCGTCTCGTTGTCGACGTGGCTCGTCGCCTCGTCGAGGACCAGTATCTCCGGGTCGCGGAGGATGGCCCGCGCGACGGCGACCCGCTGGCGCTGGCCGCCCGAGAGCTTCACCCCGCGTTCGCCGACGACGGTGTCGTAGCCGTCCGCGAGATCGGTGACGAACTCGTGTGCGCCCGCGAGTTCGGCCGCCTCGACCACCTCGTCGTCCGTCGCGTCCGGCGACGCGTAGGCGACGTTCTCCCGGACCGTCCCGTGGAACAGGAACGGGTCCTGGCTGACGTAGCCGACGTGGTCGCGCAGGCTCCGGAGGTCGACGTCGGCGACGTCCCGCCCGTCGACCCGAATCGCCCCCTCGTCAGGGTCGTAGAACCGGAACAGGAGTTTGATCAGGGTCGACTTGCCCGCGCCCGTCGACCCGACGACGCCGACGAGTTCGCCGGGTTCGACCGCGAAGTCGACGTCCCGGAGGGCGGGTTCGTCCGCGCCGTCGTACGCGAACGAGACGCCGTCGTAGGCGACCCGACCCGCGGTGACGTCGAGGGCCGGCGCGTCCGGGCGCTCGTCGACTACGGCAGGGTTCGCCAATACGTCGACGACGCGCTTGCCGGAGGCCAGCGCGTTCTCGTAGTTGTCGATGACGCGGACGGCGAGATTGCGAGCGGGGTGGAGGAACGACCGCGCGTACATGAGGAACGTGACCAACGTTCCGGCGGTGAGCGTCCCCGTGAAGAACGCCGGCGGCCCGAACAGCACCCAGTAGCCGCCGAGCAGGAAGAGGCCCCGCTCGCCCACCCGGCCGAGGAGCCACGTCGTCGCGTCGTAGCCGATGCGAAGCCGGATGGCCGACCACTTCGACTCCTTGTACGCCGCCGACGTCGCGGCGACGCGCCGGCGCTCGTCGTCCTCACGGGTGAACGCCTTCACCGTGCCGATGCCGTCGATGGCGTCCTCCAGCCGGGAGTTGACCGACCCGACGCTCTCGCGGACGGCGTCGTAACGCGGTTCCAGCCAGTTCGCATAGAACCGACTCGTGACGCCGAGCGCGAGGGGCGTCAGTGCGACGACGAGGGCGAGTTGCCAGTTGAGTAGCGCCATGAACAGCAGCGCGACGACCAGTTCCGTGACGTAGGTGACGCCGTTGTACGTCCCCGTCGCGAGGTCCTCGATATTGTTGACGTCGTTGTTGAGGACGCTCATGACGTCGCCCGTCTGGCGGTCGTCGAAGTAGCCCATCTCCAGGCCGACGACCGCCTCGTAGGTGGCGGTCCGGACGTCGTGGAGCGCGTCTAGCGTCGCGCGGTCGTACAGCAACTGCGAGAGCCAGTCGAGCGCGCTCTCGGCCACCACGGCGACTCCGAGGACGACGACGGTGAACGTGAGCTGTCCGGCCGTCGTCCCCGGGATCCACCCCTGGGGGACCAGCGGAATCGCGTACTCGGCGCTGTTCAGGAGGATGCCGTCCAGCGCGACGCCGACGAGGAGCGCCGGGACGCGCTGGGGGAATCTCGCGGCGGTCAGGAACAGGAGTCCCAGACCGAACCGGAACGCGTACGGACGGGCGAACCTGCCGGTCAGGTATCGCAGGGGGTTGCCGACGTCGCTGCCCCCGTCCGCGGAGTCGACGGTACTCATCGTCCGGTCGATGCGTCGTCCGTCCGTCGTCGAACTGCCAGCCCACTGTTCATTCCGATACGCCATCGACTCCACACGTGGGCAAGAAAGTTTCCGTCCCCTGTGTCGCAGTCACAGGGTTTCAGCCGGACCGTACGGCGACGCCCCGTTCGAACGTACGTGCCGAGCAGGCGTTCAATCGGCCCTGGCCACCCGATCGCTCTCGCCGAACAGCGCGTCCCGGATGGTGTCACCGGCGCGCGAGACGATGCCGAGGAGTGCGTCCCGTCGGGCGACGAAGAGACCGGTCCCGAGGACGAGGTAGACGCCGGTGAACGCGAGCAGCAACTCGTGACTCGTCAGCGGGAGGGTGAGGAGTTCGCGGAGCAGTGCGAACTCCAGGAGCACCTGGGACAGGAAGAGCGCCAGCAGCGCGAGCGCCTCCCGGACGGACATCTCGAAGTTCACGAGGAGCGCCAGCGCGAAGAAGGACTGGGCCGCCGTCAGCCAGATCTCGGCGGCCTGCCTGTCGTCGAAGGGGAGAACGCCGTACTGGCCCAGCGCGAGGCTGTACACCACCACGAGCGTCCCGATGAGCAGCGTCCACTGGTTGAGTTTCGAGGAGATGAGCGCGTTGAACCCCGCCGTCGAGCGCGCCTTGTTCACGAGGACGGCGACGACGATGAGTTCCGGCGACTCGCTCGCCAGCGGCGCTATCCACTGAATCATGAAGAAGGATGGGACGCCGACGCTCTCACCGAGCAGTTCGAGGCCGTGGGCGAACGGTTCGACGGCGGTGAAGATCATCAGGCCGGCGTAGCCGAACATGGCGAGCACCGTCGCGACGCGGAGCGGTTTCGCGAACTGCTGCAGGTCCGCCGGCACGCCGACGTGTTCCTCCTCGTGGTCGACGTCGCCCGCGAGCACCACGACGATGTAGACGACGTAGAGGCCGACCAGGACCAGCAGGTCGAGGGCGTCGATGCCGCCGCCGAACGGCACGAGGAACGCCCACAGCGTCGCCGCGAACAGGAAGACGATCTCGAGGCCGACGTCGCGGTCGAGCGTGACGGCGTCGGAGAGGAACCCGGGCCGGTTCTCCACCGCGGCGTCCGCCGTCGACCCGTTACGGAGCACGGTAAACAGCGCGATGCCGGACCACCCCAGGCCGATGAGGATGCGGTTCGCGCCGGTCATGTTCGCCACGGCCAGGTTCCCCGCCTCGACGCCCGCCTGCGTCCCGGCGTTGACCCCGGCGCTCCAGGCGTAGAGCGCGTCGACTGCGTACTCCGGGGCGACGGCGAGGACGGCGAGCACGGCGATGGCGAACGCCCGCGGCACGTCCTTCTCGGCCGTCTCGGCCGCCCAGGCGAGCAGGAACGATGCGCCCAGGATGGCGAGTCCGCTCATGGCCACCGTCGCCACCGTCGAGAGCCCCTCGACCGCCCCGGTCACGTACGCGCCCAGCCACGCGGCCGTCAGCGCGAACGCGGCGGCTATCATCACAACCGTCTGCCGTCTCATCGTCGACCCCCGTCGTTCGATGCGCCTCGATCCGTCCGTCCGAGCGGTTGTGTCCGTCTCATGCTTCGTTCCGGTCGCTGCGTGCGAGTTCGTCCGGACCCACGGAGTTTTCGGGTATAAACCACAAGTTGTCGCGATTCGTCCGGATCCGAGGAGGTACAGACGCTGTACCCCGAGAATCTTCTCTCGAACGGTCGTGGGCGAGAAACCGACTCTCGACCGCCCTCTGTACGAGTATTGGCCGATCCGGGGGGTAGATCGCTCCCGGCCTCAGTCGACGCGGACGTCCGCCACCGGCGCGTTCCGCTTCACGCTCTCGATTCCGCGCCTGGCTCCCTGCTTCGAGGAGTAGCCCTCGCCGCTGTCGGCGATGATGTTCCCGTTCTGGACGACGAGTCGCCAGCGCCACTCGCCGGCGCTGTCCTCGTACAGTTCGAACGCTGGTCCCGTCGGCATGTACTCGTCACTGGGACGGGGAGTCACATTACAGGTGCGATGGAGAACGGCGACGAAACTGGTCGGTCGTGGATCGGCCGGTCAGTCGGCCCCGACGTCGGACCGGGTCCGGTCGAGGTAGGGCAGCGCGTCCGCCGTCTCCTCGATGGCGTTCCGGTTGGCCTTCATCAGCGCCGTCGTGTCCCAGATACCCTCGACGAGAGCCTGTCGCTGGGCGTCGTCGACCGAGACGCTGATCTCGTTACCGCCGTAGGTGACCGTCTCCTCGGCGACGTCCACCTCGATGTCGCCGTCGGGGTTGTCGTCGATCCACTGCTGGAGCGCGTTGATCGTCTCGTGGTCGGCGGTGACGGTCGGGATGCCGAGCGCGAGGCAGTTGCCGGCGAAGATTTCGGCGAAGGACTCGCCGACGATGGCGTCGATGCCCCAGCGCATCAGGGCCTGGGGCGCGTGCTCGCGCGAGGAGCCACAGCCGAAGTTGGCGTTGACGACCATCACGTTGGCGTCCTGGAACCGTTCCTCGTTGAACGGGTGGTCTTTCTCCTCGTCGTCGTCGTCGAACCGCTGGTCGAAGAACGCGAACTCGCCCAGGCCGTCGAAGGTGACGACCTTCATGAACCG
>CAZMGU010000011.1:0-39424 GCA_964565905.1 uncultured Halobacteriales archaeon | reverse complement strand
GAGGTGAACGTGGCCGCCTTCTCCAGCGGCGACGTCCACGTGATGGACGCCGAGGGCGACGACGCCGAGGCCGACGCGACCGTCGTCGGCAAGGACGGGGAGGGCGACGGCACCGTGGACCTGCCCAACGACTTCACCGGGTCGGCCGACCTCTCCGCGCTCCGCGGGAACGGCGCCGCGCCGCAGGGTGGTTACGTCCGCATCCGCGGCAAGGAGTACGAGGAGTTCGGCGAAGCCGTCGCCGACGAGGCGGAGTTCACCGTCGTCATCGGCGACGACTGGCAGATCATCCCCCTCGAGAACCTCATCGCCCGCGTCGGCGACGACACGGAACTCATCACCGGCGTCCAGACCGCCGAGGACGCCCGCACCGCCTACGAGACGCTGGAAATCGGTGCCGACGGCGTCCTGCTCGACACGGACGACCCCGACGAGATACGCAAGACCGTCGAGGTGCGCGACGAAGTGGGTCGCGAGACGCTCGACCTCCAGTGGGCCGAGGTCACGACGATAGAGCAGACCGGGTCCGCCGACCGCGTCTGCATCGACACCGGCAACCTCCTCGAACACGACGAGGGGATGCTCGTCGGGTCGATGTCGCGGGGCCTGTTCTTCGTCCACGCGGAGACCGCCGAGTCACCCTACGTCGCCTCGCGGCCCTTCCGCGTCAACGCCGGGGCGGTCCACGCCTACGTCCGCACGCCCGACGGCGGCACGAAGTACCTCTCCGAACTCCAGAGCGGCGACGAGGTCCAGGTCGTCGACGCGAACGGCAACACCCGCGAGGCCATCGTCGGCCGCGCCAAGATAGAGAAGCGCCCGATGTTCCGGGTCCAGGCCGAGACGGAGGACGGCGACCGCGTCGAGACGCTCCTCCAGAACGCCGAGACCATCAAGGTCCGGACCCGGGACGGGCGCAAGGCCGTCACCGACCTCGAACCCGGCGACGAGATTCAGGTGTACTACGAGGACACCGCCCGCCACTTCGGGGAGGCCGTCGAAGAGTCGATCATCGAAAAGTAGAGACGCCGTCTTTCTTCGTTGGCGCGTGCTTTCGAGCGGCCGAGTGCCAGCGAGGCCGCGAGATGAAGTCACGCGAGGGATGAGTAGCGCAGGAGCGAAGCGACGAGCAACGGAATCGGTTGGGGAGGCGCGTGGCCGTCGCTGCGTGCCGTTCGGGTGGACTGAAAAGGGGCGCGGCTCTCGGCCAGTGAGCCGACGCAAGGACCGCAACCGAGCGTAGCGAGGTGAGGACCGTGGTTCGAGAGGCGCCTCTGGCGTCTCTCGTCATCACGAGAGAACTCGTTCTCTCGGACGACAGCGAGGCGTAACGGCCGAGAGCCGCGGGGCTTTCTACCTGTTGGCTCCGTCAAAGCACTCGCTAGGAGAACAGTCGTGCCCACCACCGCCCGAGACAGTTAAGATACTTACCACGAAGCTGTGTATTTGATGCGTATGGACCAGCGACGACTCAGGACGCTCCTCGGACTCGCGATGGTCGGTCTCGGAGCCCTCCAGACGGCGATTTTCGCCCTGCAGGGCGAATTGATACCCATGGCTCTGGGCTTTCTCTTCGCCCTCATCGGAGTCGCGTATCTCTGGGTACAGGTGTACAGCGGCGGTCAGTAAACAGATCTAGAGCGTGCATACGACGCCGACTCGACCCCTCACTCCTCTCGGGGTTCGAGGGGCGTCGTACACCAGTGACAGAAGTCCAGGTCCTCGTCTATCTCCTTCCCGCAGTGCGGGCAGGCGACGCCCTCGTCGGCCTGGGCCATCCGGTTGCCACGGGTGGCCATCCAGTAGGCGTCGGCCATCGAGAGCGAGATGATGGCGAGGAGCGCGACGCGGTTCTCCCAGGGCGCGCTCTCGACGGCGGCCACGGACGCCTGGAGTGCGGCCTCGAACGTCGCGGGTTCCGCCGTCGACGACACCGGGACGAGGAGCGAACTCGCGCTCAGTATCAGGCCGAACCACAGGACGGCGCGGAGCCACTCGCGGAGATAGACGTGGCCGAAGCCGGGAAGGATCATCGTCAGCACGGCTGCGAGCCACGGCCGTTTTCTGTCGGTTTCAGGCACCGTACTGGCTCAATCGCGCTCGGACCTACGTTAATCTTCCGCACCGACCTTTTTTCGCCGGGGGAATCGCGCTCGCCGGAGGCGAGCGCTCAACCCCCGGCAAAAAACGTCGACGAAAAAAGGCCGGAATCGCCGCGTAGCGACGATTCCGGTGAAACGGCGCGCTTCGCGCGCCGTACATCTCGCGACGGCACTGCCGCCGCTACCGCACCGCGACCGCTCCACCACCGGGACCGTTCCACCGCGGCTACCGCGAACTCACTCCCGACTCAGCAACCGGTCGACGAGTTCCCGGAGCGTCGCCAGGTCGTACTGGCCCGGGGCCGTGGCGTTCTCGGGTCTGACGGGCGCGTAGCCTATCTTCGACCCGTAGAGCGGCGCGACGGCCCGGGAGTGGCGACCAGCCTCGCCCATCGCCATCGTGGCGACGCGGTGGCCCTGGCGGGTGAGCGACTGCGTGACGGTGAGCAGGTCGAGCACGTCCTCGGGTTCGGTGGCGGTAATGGCCGCCTTGCCGACGTCGCCGTGGTCGCAGGCGCGGGTGAGGAGTTTCTTCAGTCGCGGCCGGTCCGGCGTCGTTTCGAAGTCGTGGACGGAGACGACGACCGATGCGTCGTTGTCGCGGGCGTGCTCGACGACGCGGGTCGCGTCGTGGTCGCCGTCGCCCTCTAACGCGGCGAGTTCGACGTCCACCGCCTCGACGGCGTCGTGCTCGACGGCGGTTTCGAGGGCGTCGAGTCGGTCGGCGGTGTCGGGGGCGTCGCCGCCCTCCCACGCGACGCGGTTGGTGACGAGCAGGGGCAGGTCGCCCGCGTAGTCCGCCAGGTCGGCCAGCGGGTCGTCGGCGAAGTCCATCCGGAACTCCATCGCGTCGGCGTGCTCGCGGGCGGCGGATTCGTCCGAGACGTCGTCGGTCGCCGCCGCCAGGACGAAGGAGTCGAAGTCCATGGCTCCCGGTTGGTCCGTCCGCGGCATAGCTATTGGCCTTCCGCGGGGACCCGCTCGTCCGGTATCCGCTCGACCGGGACGTGGGTGGCCCGGTACCCCTCGTCGGTCGCCGCCACGCGTTCGACCTCGTAGAACCGGATCCGGCGCTCCTGTTTGGTGTTGACGACGGTGTCGTAGTGGACGGCGTCGTAGCCGGGTTCCTTCCCCTCGGCCCGGCGTCGTGCGACCCACTCGCGGTGGGAGAGGAGGCGGTCCGCGGCGCGGCGGCGCGAGCGTTCGGGCGCGTCCGCGACCCGGTCGGCCAGCGTCCCGAGGAGTTCCCCGTCGCGGTCATAGCCGACGGAGTTCCGGCCGGCGACCATCGCCGCCAGCGTCGTCGTGCCGGTGCCGACGAACGGGTCGAGCACCGTGTCGCCGTAGGCCGAGAACATGGCGACGAGGCGGGCGGGGAGTTCGAACGGGAACGCGCCGGAGCGGTCCCGCACGCCCTCGTCGACGTCCTGGGCCTCGCCGGGGAGGTCCCAGAGGTCGGAGAACCACCGGTTGCGCTCCTCCCAGAAGTAGGCGCTCTCGTAGCGCGCGTCGTCGCCCGGCGGGAACGACCGGCGCTCCCCGTTGCGGAAGACGAGCACGTGTTCGTGTTCGAGCGTCGGGTACGCGTTCGGCGGGAGCATCCCCGACCCCATGAACTTCGTCGCGCTGTTCGACGGCTTCCGCCAGAGGACGTCCGGGAGCGCCCGGAGTCCGCGGTCGGTGAGTCGCCCCGTTATCTCGCTGTGGTTGGGGAACGACCGGAAGCCGTCGCCGATGGAGCGCGTCGCGTCGCCGACGTTGACGCAGACGATGCCGCCGGGGACGAGCACGCGCACCACCTCCGCCCACACCTCGTCGAGCACGTCGTGCATCAGGTCGAACGCCCGGTCGCCGTCGCCGTCGTCCAGCGCCTCGCCCACCGCCGGGTCGAGGTCGGTGAAGATGTCGTCCCACATCTCGATCATCGGGTACGGCGGCGAGGTGACGACCAGTTCGACGCTGTCGTCCGGCAGGTCCAGGTCGCGCGCGTCTCCCGTCACGACCCGGTGGTCCGTCTCCATGCCCTGCACCTCTCCGTCGACGACCTCTAGTCTTGCGATTCGACGCGGTCGAGGAGCGGGTGAGCGAGGGAAGTCGGCGACGGGCCGTCGTCGGGTTCGGAGTCGCCATCCGGGCGTTCGACCGACCGAAGCGACTTACTCGGTCGCGGTCGACGGGGCCCACCGATGCCCGCGTACGAACGCAGTCGCGCGACGGAGTTCGAGGTGATCGACCGCTGGGAGGGCGGGGTCGGGTGGCTGGCCCACCCGCAGGAGGCCGGCGAACGAGCGAGTCACGCCGTCGCGACCGACGACGGACTCTGGGTAATCGACCCCGTGGACGCCGAAGGACTCGACGACCTGCTGGCCGAGTACGGCGACGTCGCGGGCGTCGCCGTCCTCTCGAACTACCACGCCAGGGACGCCGACGCCGTCGCGAACCGCCACGGCGTCCCGGTCCACGTCCCCCGGTGGATGGACCGGGTCGCGGACCGCCTCGCCGCCGACGTCGAGCGGACCGATCCGGTGCTGGGCGCGGCCGACTTCGAGACGGTCCGCGTCGAACCGCTGTCGCTCTACCGGGCGGTCCTCGCGTACCGGCCCGACGACGGGACGCTGATCGTCCCGGACCTCCTCTCGTCGGGCTCGGGCTACCCGACCGGCGACGAGCGCGTCGGAATGATGCTCGGCAGCCGACTCTTCCCGCCGCGGGAGCCCTTCGAGGGGATGGAACCCGAGCGGATCCTGTTCGGCCACGGCCGCGGCGTGTTCGACGACGCCGCCGGGGCGCTGGACGACGCGCTCGCCGGCGCGCGGCGACGTCTGCCGCGCGCGCTGGTCGAGAACCTCGGAACGAACCTCCGGCTGTTCCGCGCGGCGATGCTGGACTGAAACGGTCGCGAGAACGGGACGCTCGTTACCGGTTCCGGAGGAGCGACTGGACCTCGTTGACCTTCGCGGTCTGCTCCTCGTTGGCCGCGGCGATCTGCTCTATCTCGTCGGCGACCTCCTCGGCGCTCTCGGCGGTCATGTCGACCATGCTGGCGACCTCCTCGGTGGAGGCGGCCTGTTCGTCCGTCGCCGAGGCGACCTCCTCCGCGCCCTGGGCGGCCTCGCGGACCGCCTCGTCTATCTGCTTGAGGATGCCGACGGCGTCCCTGACCTGCTCTATCCCCTCGTCGACCTGCTCGTTGGCGTGTTCGATGCTGTCGACCGTCTCGTCCGTGTCGGCCTTGATGTTCGAGACGAGCTGTTCTATCTCGGCGGCGTTCTGCTGGGACTCCTCGGCCAGCGACTTCACCTCGTCGGCGACGACGGCGAACCCCTGCCCGGCCTCGCCGGCGCGGGCGGCCTCGATGGAGGCGTTGAGCGCGAGCATGTTCGTCTGGTCCGCGATGTCGTTGATCACTTCGACGATCTCGTCTATCTCGTCGATGCGGTCGCGGAGTTTGCGGACGTCGCTGGAGACGTCGTCGTTGGCCGCGTCGACGGACTCCATCGCGTCGATGGCGTCGTCGGCGGCCTTCCGGCCGTCGTCGGCCAGGTCGCGGGCCTCGTCGCTGACGGTCTTCACCTGACTCGCGCTGGAGGCGACCTCCTCGACGGTGGCCGAGAGATTCGACACCTCGCTGGCCACCTCGCGCATGTTCTCGGACTGTTCGTTGGCCAGATCGCTAATCTGCTGTGAACTCTGGGAGACGTTCTCGGACGCCGTGAGAAGTTCGTCGATGGCGGCGCCCAGTTCGTCGTCGTCTATCTCGTCGGGCGACGGCGAGGAGAGTTCGACACCCCCGTCGGGGCTCGGTTCTGGATCCATGATGCACACGGCGACGCGGACCGGATTAAACGTGACTCCGCAGTTATCAGGCGTGATTCTCCTGGACGGCGACGTCTGGAAAAGCGGGTCGAAGGTCAGGCCGCGGGGAGGCCCTGCTCGGCCTCCAGCAGTTCGTGGTAGCGGTTGCGGATGGTGACCTCGGAGATGTCGGCCACCTCGCTGACGGCCGCCTGCGTCGTCTTCTCGTTGGTCAGGAGCGCGGCGGCGTACACCGCGGCGGCGGCGAGGCCGACGGGGGACTTGCCGGAGTGGACGCCCTGTTCCTTCGCGTTCTGGAGCAACTGGCGGGCGCGGTGTTCGGCCTCGTCGGACATATCGAGCGAGGAGGCGAAGCGGGGGACGTAGCTCTCGGGGTCCGCCGGGGCCACCTCGAGGCCCAGTTCGCGGACGACGTAGCGGTAGGTGCGCGCTATCTCCGACTTCTCCACGCGGGAGACGTCGTTTATCTCGTCGAGCGAGCGCGGGACGCCGGCCTGACGCGCGGCGGCGTAGACGGAGGCCGTCGAGACGCCCTCGATGGAACGACCGGGCAGGAGGTTCTCGTCGAGCGCGCGCCGGTAGATGACCGACGCCGTCTCGCGGACGCTCTCGGGCAGGCCGAGCGCGCTGGCCATGCGGTCTATCTCGCCGAGCGCCTGCTTGAGGTTGCGCTCCTTGGAGTCGCGGGTCCGGAACCGCTCGTTCCACTTGCGGAGTCGCTGCATCTTCTGGCGCTGCTTGGCCCCCAGCGAGTTGCCGTAGGCGTCCTTGTCGCGCCAGTCGATGTTGGTCGACAGACCCTTGTCGTGCATCATGTTGGTCGTGGGCGCGCCGACGCGCGACTTGCTGTCCTTCTCGCTGGAGTCGAACGCGCGCCACTCCGGACCGCGGTCTATCTCCCCCTCGTCGACGACGAGACCGCAGTCGTCGCAGACCGTTTCGCCGTGCTCCTCGTCGACGATGACCGACCCGGAACACTCCGGGCAGGCCGTCGACGTGTCCTGTTCTTCCGTCTCGTTCGTTCGCTCTCGCGATCGGGTTCTGGTGTTCGGGTCACTCATTGTACGGGGCGGACGCTCCGGCCAGGTGGGTATCCTGAAAAGGTACCGACGTGCGACAGCCGGCATTCCCGGACGCCTGGTAGGTACGAAGAGTATCCGTCCGAAACTCATTTAAAGGTTTCGGTAATCGAAGCCCGAACCGCACGACAGCGGCCGACGAGGGAGTTTGTGAGTCGTTACCGAACCGGTTCAAGTAGTAGCTGGTACGTATCCGTGGCGAGTCGCGAGCGGCGACACTCAGTCCTGCATCGCGGGGTCGGCGTCCACCTCGTTCACCGTCCTGCTCTCCTCGACGGCGGTCGTCAGCGAGACGTTGAGCCACGTCATCGACACGAGTCCGCCGAGGATGGTGACGGCGTTCTTGACCGCGTGGTCGACGATGGAGATGGCGAGCGCGGTCGGGGCCGAGATGGTCGTCAGGCCGACGACGATGAGCGTGAACGCCCCCTCGTAGAGGCCGATGCCGCCGGGCGAGAGCGGCAGGATCTTCGCGAGGTTCCCGACGCTGACCGCGAAGAACGCCGCGCCGACGAGCGACGCCGTGATATCGATCCCGGGGAACGCCGCGAAGACGACCAGTGCCGTCAGCACGTCCACGACCCAGATCACCAGGCTCCCGAGGCCGACCCGGAGGAACGCCCCGCGCTCGGCGACCACGGCCTCGACGTCACCGACGAACTGCTCGACGACGCCGGAGACGTATGCGGCGTAGGAGTCGTTGCTGACGGCCGTGACGGCCCGGTGGACGAGGTTGCTGTCGCGCCGGGCGCTGGCGACGATGACGACGACGCCGGCCACGGCCGCGACGCCGACGACGGCGGCGACCTGGAGCGCGGTCCGCGCCGCCGCGGCGGGGTCGAGCGCGTCGTCACCGACCTGGACCGGCGGGACGTCGGCGGCGATGGCCTCGGCTATCTGTTCGGTCCCGCCGGTGAAGACGAGGCCGACGAGGACGCTCCCGGCGAGCACCGTGATGGCCAGCAGGTCGAACACCCGCTCGACGGCCAGCGACGCGAAGCCTGTCGGATAGGGGATGCCGCGCCGGGCCTTGACGACGTAGGCGCGGACGCCGTCGCCGAGGCGGGCCGGGAAGACGAGATTCCCGGTCTGGCTGATGAAGACGGCGCCGGTCAGGAACCAGGTGTCGCCGTCGTGGCCGAGTCGGTCGAGGATGTCGCGATAGCGGAGGCCGCGGAGCGGCCACGAGAGCGCGTAGACGAGTCCGGAGGCGACGACGACGGCGACGTCCGCGCCGCCGATGGCGTCCAGCACGGCGGAGGGGTCGAAGACGACGGTGACCGCCAGCACTAGGGCGGCTATCACGAGCAGCGACCCGGCGGCCATGCTCACCCGCCGGTCGATCCGCGGCCCGACCGATAGCTGCCACCACGTCCTGACGATCTGACTCCCCATGCCGAACACGTCCCGGACGAGGTCGACCTTCGAGTCGCCCTTCGGCGTCCAGTCGACGGGGAACTCCCTGACCCGGTACCCCTCGCGCTGGGCGCGCACGAGCAGTTCCGTGTCCCAGAACCAGTGTTCGTCCTCGACGTCGTCCAGCAGGTCTACCAGTGCGTCGCGGTCGAACGCCTTGAACCCGCACTGGTGGTCCTGCAGGTCCGACCGGAGGAAGAGTCGGACGAGCGTGTTGTAGCCGAGACTGGGGACGCCGCGCTTGGCGGGCCGGTCGGCCCGGTTGTCCGGCATCCACCGCGACCCGGTGGCGACGTCGTACCCCTCCGAACGGATCGATTCGACGAGTTCCTCCAGGTGGTTCATGTCCGTCGCCAGATCCGTGTCGAAGTAGACGAGCGTCTCGCCCTCGGCCCGGCGGAAGGCGTACTCCAGTGCGCCGCCGCGACCGAGGCGCTCGTCGGCGTGGATGTGGCGGACCCGGTCGTCCGCCTCGGCCATCCGCGTCGCGAGTTCGGGCGTCCGGTCGTCACAGCCGTCCTCGGCGACGATTACCTCGAAACTGTCCGGCGGGAGGAACGAGGCGAGCGTCGACAGCGTCACCTCGACCGTCTCCTCGATGGTGTCCTCCTCGTTGTACGCGGGGAGGACGACGCTCACCTCGACGTCGTTCATACGGGGAGGTAGAGCGGAGCCGAAAAGTACCTTCTGTTCGTTCGATCCGCGGCTCCGCGACGGGGGTCGTTAATCCACAGTTATCCGCGGATCGACCCCGAGGACGGCGTCGAAGCGGTCCCTGGTCCCGCCGTCAATCGGCGCTTTCCCCGGTCCCGACCGTGACGAACCGGTCGAGGTCCGCGTCGGATTCCGGCAGCGACTCGTGTGGCCGGTCGACGACGACGTCGCCGGCGGTGCTCTTGCCGATGCCCGGGATGGCTTCGAGTTCGTCCATCGACGCCGAGTTCAGGTCGAGGGGATGGGGGACGCCGCCGACCGACCGGTAGCCGTGGTCCGTGATGGCGACGTCGAGCACCTGCCCGAGTTCGCGCTCGCCCGGAATCGCGACCAGCAGCGGGTAGGTCCCGAGTTGCCGACCGAACGTCTTCCCGTCCTGGTGGTACTCCAGGTGGACGTCCGGCAGCACCGTCCCCGGCGGCGCGACCCGCTTCAGCATCGGGTTGTCTATCTCCTCGCGGACCTCCTCCTTGTACCGCTTGAACAGTTGCTTGTGGTCGTTGGCGATGTCCGCGCCCGTCTCGGCCATGTCAGTTCCCTCGAACGCCATCACCTGCCGGATGTTGATCCGCCGGAGCATGTACCCCTCGTCGAGCACGCGCCGGAGGAACCGCTTGTTGTGCTCGAACGTCTCCCGGCGTTCGCCCTTGAGCCCGTGGAGCAGGTTGATGCCGGGGAGGAGTTTCGGGAGCCGCCGCGGCGCGTCGTCGCCGAAGGAGGGACCGCTCCCCGGCTCTTCGCCGGGTCGCCAGCCGGCCTCCTCGTTGACTACCTTCACCGCCTCGAAACACTGCTCGGCGGTGACGTTGAGGTTGTTCTCCTCCTGGACGACCGGGTCCGCCGACTCCAGGCCGAAGGCGGCGGTGTCGCCGGGCGTGTTGTGCTCGGCGATGATACGGATCCCCTCCCGCGCTTTCTCGGGCCACTTCACGACCGTGATGGGGTTCATGTTGTCGAGGTGGAGCGTCTCCAGGTCGGGTGCCACCTCGCGGATGCCCCCGTACAGATCCCGGAGCGCGTCGGGGTTCGGCGCCTCGCCGTCGCCGCCGTAGGCGAGGATGTCGGCCTGGCGACCGATGCGGAAGTGCTGCACGCCGCGGTCCGAGAGGGCGTCCACCTCGTCGACGACGCTCCCCGGCGGCCGGAAGTCCGGGTCACCGTACATCGGTTCGGTGCAGAAGGAACAGCGGTACGCACAGCCACGGGACGTCTCCAGTTCCGCGATGAGGTAGTCGGGGTGGTTGGGGTGTTGCTCGACGACGAAGGCGCCCTTTCGCGCCCAGCGGGTCTCCTCGGGGACGCCGCGGTAGCGGTCCTCGAACCCCTCCAGCCCGTTCGAGACGAGGTCGTAGGCCGCCGCCTCGACGTCGGCCATCGCCAGGAAGTCGAAGTCCAGGTCGTCGCGGGCCGTCTCGCTCGCGCCCTCGTTGGCCTCGCCGACGCCGAAGCGGACGGGGCCGCCCATCATCGAGACGCCGTCGGCGGTCCAGGCCATCCGGCGGACCTCGTCGGGTTCCGCGGGGGTCCCGCCCACGTACTTCCCCGGGACGGTCATCCCGCCGACGTATATCAGCAGGTCGGCCTCCTCGACGTCCCGCCAGCGAGAGCCGTCGTCGCGGAGGCCGTCGATGGTGTGGTACGTGATCCGGTCCTCGGGGACGCCGGCGTCGACGAGTGCGCCGGCCGTGTAGCGCGGGTACGTCGAGACGTACGGCGGGACCCCGAAGTGCGCGGGCTCGTCGACGTAGCCGTCGACGACGGTGACCGAGAGGTCGGCGGGGTCGGCAGTCATGGACGCGGGTAGTCCCTGGAAGCGTAAAACCGTGTCTGGTCGCGCCTCACTGGGGCGCGAACCGGCGGGGAGAACTGGAACATCGATGTCGCGTGCACGTCCAGACACCCGAGTCGACCGTCATCGCTCCTCGTCGCCCTCCCACTCGTCCATCTCCGCCTCGTCGGGAATCCAGTCACGGTCGTCGGGACTGGTCGGCAGGCCGTTTAGGAACAGGCCGAGCGCCGCGATTCCGAACCCGCCGATACCGATAAGCGTCGCCACCCACGGGGGCAGGAACGCGGCGAGGGGCGAGTGGGGCACGTCGGAGGGTATTCCACTACCCCCCGGTGCCCCCAATCCGAGCAGGACGAGAACGACCCCGATCAACGCGAGGACGTTCCCCGCACTGAGCGCGCTGCTCACGCTTGTCCACCCGTCTCCATCGATCGTCCCGACGCCACTGGTGTGGACGACTGGCGGTCCAACCGTCTTAGAACCTCGCTCCGACTCACGCTGCGACACGAGCTGCGGACCCTCGCTACCCCGGAGCGGCAGCGAACGCGAACGACGAGCGCGTCTACTGAACCCGGTGTCGGCTAGATCGCCGGATCGGCGCGGATGGCCGGCGGTGAAAGGGCCGACCCGCTCACGTTCGACCGGTCGTACTCCTGGTATTCGACCTTCACGACGACGTCCTCGCCGGTCCGGTTCGTTATCGCCCTGTCGAAGGCGTTGGGCAGGCCGGGGTAGGACCGGCCGGCCGTGCGACTGAGCGTCACCGTCACCGTCGGCCGGTCCGAGACGGAGCCGATGCCGGTGTACTCCACCGAGGTGTCGACTATCTCGAGGCTCGCGTAGTCCCCGCCGTCGAGGACCTCCGTCGTGGCGCCGTTGACCGAGCGCTCGAAGGCGAACTGCTGGTAGGCGCCGAACCCGACCGTGACCACGAGGGCACCGACGAGGAGTATCGTGCCACCGAGGACCGCCTTCTCCCTCAGCGTGTCCACCTCGAAGAAGCCCTCGTCGACGTCGTCGGGACGGTAGCCGAGGTAGTAGAGCATCAGGTAGCCCCCGACGTTGACCGCGATGATGGTCACCAGCAACAGGGCGAGGGCGCCGACGCCGATGACGAGTTCCCCCCAGGCGAACCCGATACCGGACGCGGCGGCCGTCGGGATGAGCGCCGCAGCGATCATCACCCCGACGATACTGACCTGGCCCTTCGTGACCAGTCCGAACGCGCCGGCGGCGCCCGACGCGAGGCCGACGGTGATGGCGAGGATGCCGGGGGCAAACCGGCTCGATATCGACTCCATCGTCGAGACGGCCAGCGTCATCGGCACCGCGAAGAGGTGCTTCGCCAGGAGGCTAAAGAGGAAGGCGCCGACGATGGCGACGGCGAGACCGAACGCCTGCATCTGAATGCTGCCGATCACCATCTGCCGGTCGTCGCGGACCGCGCCGACGCTCGCGGTCAGCATCGGACTGACGATGGGGGCGAGCACCATCGACCCGACGACGATGGCGGGCGAACCGAGCAGCAGTCCGGCGGTCGCGATGACCGTGCTCAGGACCATCATCCAGAGGTACGAGCGGTCGTTGAGCCGGAGGTCCTTGGCCTTCGACCGGAGCGTCGCCGGTGCGATTTTGTTCGGCGTCTTCGCCCACGTGTCCTGGACCTCGTCGATGCCGTCGAAGGTGGCGAACTGCGTCTGGAGGGAGACGGTGAACGTGTCCGTGTCGAACCCCTCGTCCTCGAAGTCGTTCAGGACGTGTTCGACGGCGTCGGCGGGAAGCACGAACGAGATGATTACCCGCTCCCCGTGGCCGGCACGTCCGTCGGTGATCGTGTACCCGAAGTTGCGCTCTTCGAGGACGTCGACCATCGCGTCCCGCTGCTCTTCCGGGATCGCGATCTGTATGAGACGCATACGACCTGTTGGATTTCCTGACTGAAAAGCGTGAGCGAGCGGTTCGGCGCTCCTCGGCCGTTCGTTGTCGCGGTTCCCGAAAGCTGTTTGTCGCGTGCGCGCCAACGTAACGGTATGCCCGCCACGCTCGAGGTCGTCTGCGAGAACGGGGACTGCGAGATGGACATGTTCGAACTCCACTACACGTACGACATGCCCGACGACGTGGGCCTGTCCGACTTCCAGTGTCCGTACTGCCACACGACCGACGAACTCCGCGAGGTGGAACTGTGATACGCCAGTTGACCCGCTCCATCGGCGACAGCCTCTTCGAGAACCTCGGCCGCGCCGCCGGCCGCGTCCAGGAGCGCAAGCCGCTCCCCGCCGACGTCCTGGAGAGCGAGGACGCCTACCTCGTCGTCTTCGACGCCCCGGGCGTCACCGCCACGGACGTACAGGTCCGCTACGTCGACGACCGCGTGGAGGTCCGTCTCGACCGCTTCCGGGACTTTTACGACGAGTTCGAGATGGTGTACCCCGGTCGCGGCCTCTCGCTCGACGGCAGCGCGACGCTCCCCGACGACGCCGTCGTCGACGCCGCCGAGGCGACCGCCACGCTCCGCGACGACGGCACCCTCCGGGTCCGCATCCCGAAAGGGTGGGGTGCCCCCGGCCCCGGCGGCGAGGACGCCGAGGATCGGATGGACGACACCGTCGAGGAGGCCGACGAGCGCGAGAACGCCGGGACGCCAGTGGCCGACGAGGAGTCGAGTGGCGAGGAGGAGGAACTGGACGCCGACGCCGAGGACGACGACGAAGCGGCGGACGGCGATGGGGAAGACGTGGAGGCGGCGGACGCCGAGGAGGAGTTCGACCAGGACCACGACGACGAGGGGCCCTGACGGCCCGAATTCGGATCCCCGAGTCCGTCGCTGCTCGGTAGCGCTCGCTACGCCGTCTCATCTATTACTCTTCGTCCAGTGTCATCCCTTCCAGGACGTCGAACTCCTCGTCGCCGTCGAAGCGGGTGGGGTCGTACCCGTCGATACCGTCGCCGCCGAGCATCTGGTCCGCTATCGCCTCGCCCAGCGCCGGCGCTCGCATGAGCCCGTGGCCGTGCCACCCGGTGGCGACGTAGAGGCCGTCCGTGACCGCGCCGAGCAGCGGGTCGCGGTCCGGCGTCGCCGTGCAGAGACCTGCCCAGGCGCGGTCGACGCCGATATCGGAATAGACCGACGTGGCGTCCCCCAGTCTGTCCAGCGCGCTCTCGACGAAGGCGTCGTCCGCGTCGGGGTCCCAGTCGGTCGGGTCGACCTCGTGAGCGCCGTCGCCGACGAGCAGGCCGCCGTCGCGCGGTCGCCAGTAGAAGTTCCGCGTCGCGTCGTAGGCCATCGGCAGCGTCGTCCGGAGCGGGTCGGTGACCAGCGCCTGTGCCCGGTAGGCCTTCAGCGCCAGCGAGACGCCGGCGTCGGCGACGAGCGGTTTCGTCGCGGGACCCGCCGCGACGAGCACCGCGTCGAAGGCCTCCGTCCCGTCGGCCGACTCGACCGTCGTCGGTCCGTCGAGTGACGCCGACGCGCCCGTGCGGACGTCGACGCTGGCGGCGCGAACCTGCTCCGCGAGGACTGTCGCGTACTCGCGCGGGTCCACGTGACCGGCCTCGCGAGCGACGGCCGCCACGGCAACGTCGTCGGTGCGGAGGTCCGGGTAGCGCTCCCCGAGTTCGGCCGGGTCGACCAGCGCGACGTTCCGGCCGTGTTCGCGCATCCGCGGCACCTGCTCGCGGACGGGCGCGGCGTTCGCGTCGTCGCCCTCGCGCGCGAACCAGACGTACGGGCACTCCGTCAGGACGCCGAGTTCGCGGAAACGCCGGAGCGACGCCGCGGCGACGGCGGCGTCCCGGTCCTCCGCGAACGCGTCGTAGCAGATGCCTGCGGCCCGGCCGGTGCTACCGCTCCCGATTTCGTCGCGTTCGTAGCAGACGACGTCGCACCCCTCGCTCGCGAGTCGCTCGGCGGCGGTGAGTCCGACCGCACCGCCGCCAACGACGGCGACGCGCATCTAGCCGAGCACCGGGTCGAGTCCGCGGGCGGGGTAGGCGACGACGGCGTCCGCGCCCGCCGCTTCCAGTCGTCCGACCTGCTCGGCCACGTCGTCCGCGTCGCCGACGAGTCCGTAATCGCGCACGGCCCGCGAGAGGACCTCCCGCACCCGACCGCGCGCGTCCGATCCCGTTTCGGCGTCGGCGGGCAGCGCCTCGCGGACAGGGGCTCTGCGCGCAGCGTAGGGACCCACCGCGTCGAGGACGGCGTCCTCGTCGTCCGACAGCACGGTCGGCGCGTAGACGGCGACGTCGCCGTCGAAGCCCGCCGCTCGCAGAGCCCGGAGGTCCCGCGCCGTCGTTCGCGAGAGCAGTTCGAACTGGGTCCCGCCTACGGCCAGCGCGAGGCGCTCGACGCCCTCGGTGCCGACCCAGGGGTCGCTCGCTCGCGCGGCGGCCGCCCGAAGTCGCGGCGCGACGGGACGCCCGGCCTCCGCCTCCGAGAGGTACGTCGGGTGGCCGGCGACCAGAATCCGGCCGACGTCGTCGGGGAGGCCCGCAAGCAGCGAGTCGTCGCCCAGCGGGTCGAAGCCGTCGGCCCGAACGGGGACGGTGACGCGCACGTCCGCCGACGCCGCCAGCGCCGCCAGCGTCGCCCGGTCCGGGACGTGCTCGCGACCCTCGAAGTCGACGGTCACCGTCCCGACGTCGAGCGCCCGCGCCCGCGAGAGGTCGACCTCGGTGGGTTTGAGCGCCACCGCGTCGATGCCCGCCGCCGACAGCATCGTCCCTGTGAGCATGGTGGATCCGGGCATCTCCGCCCGGTCAGTTGCCCCCACTACTGGCGGACTCGGCAAAGTCCTGTCGGAGTGTCGCGAATCGACGCAACCACCACCCTGGTGGAATGAAAGGGCGAGGTGCGCTCGCCGACGTCCGACGACGTAAGCACCGCAGGCCGAAGGCCGAGGAGCGCAGCGAGTCGCACGAGGCGAGCGGGCCGAGGGCTTTCCTTTATTGGTCGATCCGAACGCGGCGGAAACTCCTAGCGAACCTGGTCACGGACGCTCTCGGGCAGGTCGTCGTCGGGGCCGGCCACCCTATCGGGTTCGGGCGGCATCTCCCACTCCGTCGCCAGTTCGAGGAACTGGACGAGCATCTGAGCCGTCGCGCCCCACACCGTGTAGCCGTCGACGTAGAAGAAGTGAAGGCGGACGTCGCCGTAGCGGGGGTGGTCCCGGCGCTCGGACTCGTAGGTGTCCAGGTCGACGAGTTCGCGGACGGGGAGTGGGACGACCTCCGCGACTTCCTCGTCGGTCGGCAGGTACTCGCGGTCGGGGACGCGGGCGACGAAGGGGCGCACGGAGTAGTTCGAGACGGTGCGGATGTCGTCCAGGCGGCCGACGACGTGGACGGCCATGGGGTCCAGCCCCACCTCCTCGTTCGCCTCGCGCAGCGCCGTCCGGACCAGATCGTCGTCCTCGGGTTCGCGCCCGCCGCCGGGGAAACTCATCTGGCCCGGGTGGTCAGGCAGGTGGTCGGCGCGCTTGGTGAAGAGGACCTCGAACTCGCCCGCCGCCCGTTCGATAACCGGGACGATGACCGCCGCCTCGCGGTCCTCGCCGGTGACCGCGACGGCGTCGTAGCGTTCGACCCGGTCGAAGTCCATGCCGGATCCCTGGACGGGAACGGTCTTAATTTGCCGGGGGTCGGGACGAGTGGGGGTCCTGCCGGAGGCGGAACGCGAAGGACCGGTCACTCCGCCGCGTCCTGGACCGCCGTCAGCCGGTCGCGCGCGCCGGCGACGTCGACCGACCCCCACACCTCCAGTTCGTAGCTGACGTCGAGCAACCGGTCGACGAACGCGGGGTCGCCGGTCCGGACGGCGACCACCGTCTCCTCCCGGAACCGCTCGGCAACGGCGTCGGCCAGACGCTCCCTGTCGACGTCGCGTTCGGGGACGTCCATGATGTGCGGGAGGTCCTCGGCGCCCTCGGGTATCTCCGGGAACGCCGTCGGGCCGGGAACCAGCAGTCGCTCTCCGGGGTCCACGCCAGCGCAGTCCGCCGGTTCGAACCCGACGAGGTGGTACGAGGCGACGGCGTCGTCGACGGCCCCCTCGGCGTCCTCGAACTCCGCGGCCCGCTTGAACGCCAGTTCCGACGTGGCCGACGCGAGTTCCGCGCGCGTCAGCGCGCCGAACAGGTCCACGACCCCGGCGAGTTCGTCCGCCGTCAGTTCCATGGGTAGTGCGCTGGCGGCGAGCGACTTGAGGGTTCTGTCTGGTGGAACCGGACGTCGGGGGAGGGGTGTCGAATGCGGCAGGTGGCCTACTCCAGTCGCGTCCCGTCCCGCGGACAGTAGTCGTACTCGTCGTCCGCCGTCCGGAACCCGCACGCGGGGCACTCCCGGACTGCTCGTCATTCCCGGCCCGACGAGTCGCCGCCGAACCCGCGGAACAGGAACGGGACGAACGGGACGAACAGGAAGACGGCGAGGGTGTCGAAGTACCACCACAGGAGGACGCTGAGGAGGACGCTACCGAGCAGACCGACGGCGGCGGTCGCCGTGCGAGAACCGACCATGTGGACGTTCCCTTCGTGGTGGAGGATCGTAAAACGACGGATCGGCAGCAAACGGCCCGAAATCCCCCGCCTGCTCGCGGGCTGCGGCTCGCTGTCGTTCGAGAGAGCGAAGCTCTCTCGTGATGACGAAAGACGCCGCAGGCGTCTTTCGAACCACGGTCCTCGCCTGACGGCTGCGGTCCTTGCATCGCCTCGCTCCGCGAGCAGGCGGCCCCTTTCATTCCCACCCCGGTGGGAAGTCAATCGGCAGAGATCCGGGTCGGTCGAGTCGGCTACGCGTCGGTCGCCTCGTCGATGCCGCGGTTCGACAGTTCCCGGACGGAGTCGGGGTCGAACTCGCAGTCGTTCCAGGCCGGAAGGCGGCGGTCCTCGCCGGGGGGTCGGACCGCGTCGGCGTACTCGTCGACCTGCGAGCGCTCGCCGGGGCGGTCGTAGGCGAGGCCGTTGAACGCCGCGTCCGCCGCGTACTGGTCGATCAGGGTCTCCGCGGCGTCCCGGTAGCGCTCGGCGAGTGCGTCGTGGTCCACCTCGACGCCGTGGTCGTCAAGTGCGTGGAACAGCGCCGCGCCGACCTCCGCGCACATGTCGCCGAGGCCCTCCGGTCCGCCGACGGCGCGGTGGTCATGCTGGTGGGTCCCGAGGTCGACCTGGGCGGTGCCCGCGAACCCGGCCGCGTCGTAGGCGTCGCCGAGGGTGCCGACCTCCAGCCCCCACCCCGGCTGGACGCGGAGCGACCGGGCCACCTCGCTCGTCGCGGCGAACTCGCCGGCCAGGGCGTAGCGAAAGGACAGCAGGTAGTCGACCAGTTCGTGGTCCGTCTCCCCGTCCAGGGCCCGCAGGAGCGGCCGGACGAACAGCCGCAAGAGGCGACCGTACAGCTGGCCGTCCTCGACGCGGGCGTAGTACCCCTTCGCGAAGTCGAAGCCGCTGGCGAGGGGGAAGAGCAGTTTCGGGACGTGGGCGACCGAGTAGGTCGTCGCGTCGGCGTCGTGGACCGCGACGAACTCGTGGGCGCTCGCGGCGACGCCCAGCGCGAGCCAGACGTCCCTGCCCTTGCCGGCGTGGCCGTCGAGGCCCGTCACCGACAGCCGGCGTTCGAGTTGCGGCGCGTTGCACCACAGCACCTCGCCGTCGACGTCGAAGCCGTCGATCCACTCGACGACGTCGCCGACCCGGTCCGACGTCGACCGCAGGGCGACGTACACGCGGCCCGGGTCGACGCGTTCGAGGCGCGCGAGGACGCGTTCGGCGGCGAGGCTGGCGTGTTCGCGCTCCGTCATCGGGACGACGACGGCGGCCCGGTCGGTCGGGGCGGCCGGGACGGCCCCGTCGAAGTCGTGGAGCGTCGCGATCCGCTCCTGGACGTACTCCATCGACGGGGGGTTGCGAAAGCGCGACCAAAAACCCCCCGTTACCGGCGCGTCCGGGCGGTCGGCGGTGCCGGACCCGTCACGCCGCGACGCGGATCGATACCGCCAGAGGGCTGCCAGTTCGGCCGCGATCTCGCCCCGATTCGCCGCGACCTTTTTATGCGATGGTGTCGCACAGTGACTCATGCAATCAGTACGGAAGGGACTTCGGGCGGGGGACATCGAGAAGGACACCTACGAGCGGTTGGCCTGTGCCAGTTGCGAGGAGGCCCTCGCCACGGAGAACGACCCCGACGAGGTGGGAAAGGTTCGGGTCTGTCCCGAGTGCGGGGCCGAGTGGAAGGAAGTCGGCTGACGGCCGTCGCGGTTCCGGACGCACTTCTCCCGACTACTCGAACACCGAGTCGAACGCGCCCGCACCGAGCGGTTCGTGGGTCCCAGCGGCGACGTTCTCCGCGACGTGGGCCGGCGACCCCATCCCGACGAGCGAACTCGTCACGCCGGGCGCGCTCCGTGCGAAGTTGATCGCGCGCTGGGCGTCCGTCTCGCCGGAGAGTTTCGCGGCCACGTCGTCGGGAATCCCCCCGTCGGCCAGTCGCCCCTGCAGTATCGACGCGCTCGTGAACACGTCGAGGCCCGCCTCGTGGGCGAACTCCAGGGCCGACTGGGGACCCTCGGGCCCCTCGTGGGCGCGCACGGTGAACGCATCCGCCATCTGCACGTTGAACGGCAACTGCACGGCCCGGAAGTGGGTCGCGTCCGCGCCGGCCGCGTCGGCCGCCGCCCGAGCGCGCCGGACCACCTCGGGCAGCGAGAGGTAGCTGTCGTGGTCCGGCGGCACCCGGAACGCCTCCCACGTCGCGACGCCGTAGTGGCGCAGGTCACCCTCGCTAACCCGTTCCTCCAGTCTGGTGAACGTCGCCTCTAGCTGGTCGTAGACGGCCTCGCGCGAGCGCTCCGTCAGTTGCGTCTCGGGGTTGTGGACGTAGTACAGATCTATCGTCTCCAGATCCAGGTTCGCCAGCGATCGGTCCAGCTGGTCGTCGACGAAGTCGGGCGCGATGGCGTGTTGCCCGCGGGCCAGGTCCGACCGGTCGACGATGCCGGGCTCGACGTACTCCTCGCGGACGTACCGCCCCAGGTCGGCGGGTCGGTCGCCGTCGAACGGGACGAACCCGCCCTTCGTCGCCACGAGCACCGCCTCCCGGTCGACGTCGGCCTCGCGGAGCGCCTCGCCGACGACGCGCTCGGAGCGCTGGTTCCGGTAGTTGATGGCCGTGTCGACGACGTTGACGCCCGATTCGAGCGCCTCGACGGTCGCCTCCCGGTAGCCGTCGTCGCGCTCGTCCGTCGGGTCGCCGAGGTACGTGCCGAGGCCGATGCTGGAGACGACGCAGTTCGCATACCGGCGGAAGTAGGTCCGCGCGAACTCCCCGTGGTCGTCACGGTACGCCCAGGTCGCCGACTGGGTAGCCATACGCGGCGGTTGGTCCGGCGGCCTGAAAACTGCTCCTCTCTCGCCCAGCAGTCAGATATCGCCCGACATCGCCCCGAACAGGCGCTCCCGGAACTCCTCCAGGAGCACCCCTTCGCTCGGCCCGATGCCCTCCATGTGGTCGATGGAGAGCTGTCCGCCGCCCATGCGCGCGTGGCCGCCCGCGGTGGCCATCGGGATGTCCTCGACGACGTTGTCGAGCACCTTGCCCATGTGGACGCGGTCGTCGCGCGACCGGCCCGAGAGGTGTAACGTGTCCTCTTTCTGGCCGACGACGACGACGGCGGTGATCCCCTCAAGTTTCATCAGTTCGTCGGCCGCCTGCGGGATGGCGTCGACGTTGCCGACCTCGCCGACGTCGCTGACGGCGAAGGCGTTGCGGACCTCCCGGTGGGTGATCGCCCGTGCCTTCACGTCGAGCACCTCGGCGTCGACCTGCGGGTTGGCGATGCGGTCGAGACGGTCCTCGTCGATTCCCGCGTAGAGGTACTCGGCCGCCCGGAACTCCGCGGGCGAACAGCCCTTTGTCAGGTGTTTGGTGTCCGACTGGATGCCGTAGAGGAGTCCGGTCGCGGTCTGTACCGGGAGGCGGTCGTCGTCCTCGCTGGCCTCACCGGCACCGTTCTCGGCGGGGTCGTCGAGTTCCCAACCCAGGGTCTCGAAGTACTCGGCGAGGATAGTGGCGCAGGCGCCGTAGTCGGGCCTGACGTCCGTGAACTCCGACCCCTGCCCGTTGCCGGGGTGGTGGTCGACGACGGCGACTGGATCGATCCCTTCGGCCCCGGGGAACCCCCGGGGCTCGTTGTGGTCGACGAGGACGACGCCGTCGTCCCCGAGTTCTTCGAGGCTGTCGACGCGGTCGAAGTCGACGTCGAGGACGGTCTCGAACGCGCGGTTCTCCTGGTGGCGTATCTGGCCGGGGTACTGGACGGTCGTCTCCGTGTCGACGGCGTCGGCGAGTCGGCTGACCGCCATCGCCGCCGACATCGCGTCCGGGTCGGGGTTCGGATGCATCAGCACGGAGAGACTGTCGTGGTCGGCCAGCGTCTCGCGGAGTTCCTCGGCGGGCGTCGAGCGGAGGTAGCGGACCAGCCATCCGAGCCCGACCAGCAGAACCAGCACGCCGACGACGACGGCGGCGGCCAGCAGCGGCGACTCGCCGACGGCAGCGGCGACGTCGTCCACGGCGATCTGGAGGTTCCCCACAGCCCAAGGCGGCATACGCGGTCACAGTCAATCCCGACGAACAAGAAGGTTCCCCACTCCAGTAGCCGGAGCCTACCGGCGCTAACGGCCCCGTAGTCGGGCGATTACGCGCGAGCCCGGCTGGCGTCCGTCGCGAATCCGCGGTGGCTCTCCCCGGTCGTCGGCCGTCGCGACGACCGGACGATTCGCGATCAGCGCACGTGCTCCCGACGCGCGTCGACCGCCGCCCGGTACCCCTCGCGGAACGTCGGGAACCGGAACTCGTAGCCGAGTTCACGCAACCGGTCGTTCGAGCAGCGCTTGCTCGTCTCGATGCGCCGCCGGGCCGCGTCGGAGAGGTCGTCGTCCGCCAGTCGCTCCGCCTTCGTCCGCTTGGGCGGGCGGTCGAGGCCGCACTCGTCGGCAAGCCAGTCCGCGAAGGCCCACTTCTCGACCGGTTCGTCGTCCACGACCAGCACGACGTCGTCACGGGCCAGGTCCCCGGTCAGCAGGTGGCCGACCGCACCGGCGGCGTCGTCCCGGTGGACCATGTTGAGGTAGCCCTCGGTGACTGGTCCCTCGAGGTACCGGTCGAGACGGTACCGGTCCGGGCCGTAGAGGCCCGCGTACCGGGCTACCGTCCCGTCGATTCCCCGTTCCGCTGCTCCTTCAAGGGCGACCCGCTCTGCCTCCGCGAGAACTTCGGTCTTCGCCGTCGTCGGGTCCAGCGGGGTCGTCTCGTCCACCCAGTCGCCGTCGTGGTCGCCGTAGACACCCGTACTGGACGTGTACACCAGCCTGTCGGGCGAGTGCTCCCGGTCAGCGAAGTGGTCGATGGCCGTCGCGAGTCCGTCGACGTACACCTCGCGGGCGGCCTCGGCACCCCGACCGGCCGAACTCGCGGCGAAGACGAGCGCGTCGGCGTCGGGGACGGCCGCCAGCGACGCCGGGTCGGTCACGTCCGCCCGGACGCCCGTGCCACCGGCCTCGTCGACGGCCTCGACGCCCGACGCGGAGCGGCGAACGCCGACGACGTCGTGCCCCCCTCCGACCAGTTGCCGGCACAGTTCCAGCCCCACGTACCCACAGCCCAGGATGGCGACGCGCATCGTCACCCCTTCCGCTCCGCGATGAACTGGTGGAGCGTCGCGTACTCGCCGAGCGTCATCGGATGACGACCTTCGATCTTCTGCTGTATCTCCTTGGGTTCCATCGCCCCGTCGACGCCCGAGGAGAGCGTCTCCACGTCGAGGACGGCCGTCGTCATCCCCATGAGCAGGATGTCGCGCGCCTCGGCCGCGACGGCGTCGGCCGACGGGCGGTCGTCGTCGAGGGCCAGGATGGCGGCGGCGTCCTCGAGGGACATCTCGGGCGAGTCGCCCGCCGCGAGCGCCTCGACCGTCTCGCGGTCCACGCCCGACTCCTCGACCGCCGCGTCGACGCCGACACGGTCGACGCTCTCGGCCAGTCGCTCCTCGTACTCCGCGCGGAGGTCGTCGGGCGTCCGCTCGCCCGCGTCCTCGAACTCGCCTCGTATCACGGCCGTCGGTAGATGGCCGGGATACAAGTCAGTTTGTTCCGCCGCAAGGGAGCCCTCGTCCGGAACGAGGACGACGATAGCGGTACTACGTCGGCCCCGGTTCGGGCCACCCGTCCGACCGCTCGTCCGCGTCGCCGTTCCTGTCGCCGACGCCGCTCTTGCCCGGCGGGACGACCACGACGACGGTCGTCGAGACGTCGAAGTCGACCCGCGTCGCCCGCCCGAGTCGCTCGCGCTCGCCGTCGTCGTCCACGTCGAGCGTCACCGCGCTCCCGTCGCGGGCGTACGTGAGGCCGGCGCCAGGACTGGTCGGCCGGCCGCGGTCCGCGCGGACGCCGAAGCGGGCGTACTCCCCGCGGACCGTGACGTGCCAGACGTTCGTCGTCGCGTACCAGGGTGCCACGGGCGGCGCAAGCGGCAGGCCCGACGGCACGCCGTCGAACGACCGGTTCATCGCGTACTCGACGCCGCGTTTCGACGCGTTCTCCGCGATGGCCTTCGTCACCTCGGACGCGACGTCGCGCGTGGCGGTCCTGCTCCGGTTGACCGTCTCCAGGTTTGGCATGGCGTTCTCGTCATCGAGCGCCGCCCGCGTCCGGCGTTCGAGCGCCAGTCGGAGCCGGTCCCGTTTCGTCGCGGAGAGGGGCACCCGTTCGGCGGCAGCGGCGGCCACCGCGTCACTCGCGGACCCGTTCGTCATCGCGAGCGAGTGCGCGTGCGTCGACTCCCAGCGGTCGAGTCCGGCGTCGACTATCGCCCCTCGCTCACCGGGCGTCTCGCCGACGTCGCGTTTCGCGAGCGTCGCACGCATCTCCCCCCGGACGTGGGCGTTCGCGTCCGATACCTCCCTACGAACGGCGTTTCGCCGTTCCCGTACCTCCGCGACGGACCTGCGATCGAGCGTCGCGTTCGCCGCACGAAGGGTCCGGGCGGCCGTGCCGAGACGGACCCGTCCCCCCGATCCGAACAGCCCGTCGAAGACCGTATCGGTGACGTCGCCGTACGGGACGGTGAACACGTTGACGTTCCGCGCGACGAGGGGATGACCGTCGCCGGCGAGTGCCGGAACCCTGTCGCGATCGATCTCGGCCTGCGTCAGGTACGACGGTGCGCCGTCGACCCGGAGGCGAACCGGACCGGCCGGGCCCGCCAGCGCCGGTCGGCGGTCCGGCGACGGGCCGGCCGACGCCCGGAGATCCTTCCGGAGGGTCGAGAGCGAACCGACGCCGCGCTCTTCGAGCACATTATCGAGGTTCGCGCCGCGGTCCTGCCTCGCCGCCGCCCGCTCGTCGAGGAGCGTCACGACGCGGTCGAAGTACGCGACTCGCGCCGCGACGCGCGCCCTGTCCGCGGCGCTCCCGTAGGTCGCCGGCGCATCGACCAGGTCGGTCCGTCGCTCGCGAAGCCGGTCTGCCAGCATCGACGGCGGGTTCACCCCGAAGGTCCCGACCTTCCCGCGCTCGACGGTGACGGCTACGTCCCGGACGCGCTCGCGCAGGGTCATCAGGTCGCGGTAGGTCCACCGGAACAGCCCGGCGGGCCGGGCCGCCTGAACGCGAACGGGTTCCGTCCCGAGCGTCCCCGTCGCCGCACGGGCGACGACGGCGTCGGGACCGCCGCGCGCGGCCACGAGACGGTCCACGACCTCGTCGCGAACGTCGGCCAGGTTCGGCCCCGAGAGCGGGCCCGCTCCCCGCTCGTGGGCGGTCGAAACGCCCCGCTCCGGTGCTCGCCCGCCCGGCGAGTGGCGGCCGACGACGGCCACCGACACCCGGAACCGCTCCGTGGCCCGCGTGGTCGTCGTCCGCGTCACGTTCCCCCGACGCCACTCGCGCACCCGGGTCCGTTCCACGGCGACCTCGCGACCGTACCGTTCGAGGCGGTGCCAGCCGGTCGGCGTCCGGGGCGGCGGGACGGCCGCCTCGCTGGTGTCGGTGTCGACGCGTTCGTGCTTGTCGACCAGCGTCCAGTTGCCGAGGGGTCGTCCCGGGACCGACGGCCGCCTCCCACCGACCCGGTCGACGTCGCTCACCAGGCGGACGTCGGCTCCGTACGTCGCCGCGAGCGTCTCGTTCAGTTCGGCCTCGTCGACCAGGTCGAAGAATGCGTCGTCTGCCGTGCGGTTCACGCCGACGGTGGTTCGGTCCTCGGGCCGCGTTCCGTTCGGCGGTTCGACACCCCGTATCTCGTTGGGCGCGGGTTTCGTCTGTTCGTCCAGGGCCCTCTTCAACGTCGGTGCGTCTCGACCGCTGGCCGTGAGGAGGTCGCTCCCGGCGGTCTTGGCGGACGCGACGGCGAGCGTGCGGCGACCCGCCGGGTCGCTGTGGCCGATGATCGCCCGCTGGACGTCGAGCAATCCGGCGTTCGTCGCCACGGCGACGTGGCGGTTCGTGACGACGTTGTCTATCGGTAGCCCCGCGTACTGGCCGTAGCCGCGAGCCCAGGCTATCCCGTATAGCTGTGCCGTCAGCCGCTGGTCGAGGCCCGGTTCCGTCACGCCCGCGTCCAGGCGTTTCTGGTACGCGCTCACGCGGTCGTGCATCGCCAGCACGGGCGTTCCGACGACGAGCGTCGGGGACAGGCGCCGTTCGGTGAGCGTCCGTCCGTCGCGCGAGGCGGACACCGTGACGTTCTCGAACCGAACCCGGAGCGTCGTCCCGTTCGCGTCGGCCCGTTCGACGTGGACGCGGCGTTTCGCCTCGCGGAGCGCGGTCGCGTTCGACGCCGGCGGTAGCGAGACGCGCACGCGGACGCCGTCGCGGTGACGGTCGATCCGTTCCAGTCGGTCGCGGGCGGCGAGGTATATCCGGATCCGGAGCGAGTCCCTGAACGCCGACGACTCGTTCAGCACGCGCCCCGCGGAGGTGTTCGCGCGGTCGACGACGGGGGCGTGGGCCGCGTCCTCGCTCGCCTCCCTCGCGGCCTCCGCGAGGGCGGTTCTGGTCTCAGCGGTCGTCCGGTCCAGTGCCTTCGAGACGTCCGGCTCCGGGGGCGGAGCCTGCGGTCGAGTCGTCGCCACGATGGTCGCGCTACTGACGAGCAACAGGACGCCGATCAGCGCGAAGGGGACGCGCCCCCGGTCGGCGCGACTCACGGCGACCACGTCCTGACGGTAACACGGACGGTCGCCGTCTCGACGTCGTCCGCCGCGGCGGCCGGCGAGGAGTACCGCTCCGCCAGGTCGGCCTCCAGCCGTCCGGCGAGAGCAGTCGTCAGCCTGTCGTTGACGTCGGAGACGTTCGCCCCACCGTCCACCTGTAGCTGGACGCCGAGCACGCTCCCCGTCCGGCGGTACCGCTGGACGGTCAGCGCGTCGACCGGGTAGTCGCCCCGGAGCGCGAGTCGCGTCTCGGCCGGCGGGAAGCGTCCACGAACGACGGCCGCGGCGACCGCCCTGGCGACGCCGGCGTACCCGTCGTCGACCGCCGCCCGTCGCGCCCGTTCCCGACTGGCGGGAACGGTACTCTCGACGCGCATCGTCGCCGCGTGGACGTCGACGTTTCGCGGCGGGGCCTCGCCGACGCGGACCGACCCCCGGACCGGCGCGTCGGGATACGGCTCCCAGGTCGCGACGACCCTGGTCCGGACTCCCGGGCGGTCGAGACGGTCGCGGACGGTCGCGGCGACGGACCGCTCGAACCCGACGCCGTCCCGGGAGAGCCGTCGCCCCTCGAACGTCGCGTTCCCGACGGCCGCGTCGGCGAGCAACCCGGCGAGGGTGCCGTGCGCACGTCGCTCGAACCCGGCGCCCTCTGTCTGGTGGAAATCCACCCCGTCGGCCGGCGAGCGCGTGGCGGGGGTCAGCGAATAGTTCACGGAGGCAGTGTTCGTGGCGAGGAGGGTGGCCCCCTCGGCCGCCGGGTTCGCGCGTGGGCGCGGGTCCTCCTCCACCGCAGAGAGGCCGCCGCTGCCGGCGACCAGCGTCGCTATCGCACCGCCGACGAGCAGGAGGAACACGGTCGCGTCGACGACCGTACTGACTCCCCGCTGGCAGTCGCCCGTCACGACCACACCCCCACCCGAAGCGTGCCCGGCCTGACCGTCGCCGGGGCAGTCCGTGTCCCGACGCGGGTCGTCGCGTTCGATGCCCCACCGGGAGGAACCGGCCCCGCGGCCCATCGGTGGTCCTCGACGGTGAGCGTGACGTTCGTCTCGTACCCGTCCGGCCCCGCTCGGCGTGCGTCGTCGAGCCGCGACGGAACCGCGACGCCTGCGGGAGCGAGGGTCGATTCGACGGGTTCCATGGCCGACCCTGCGAGGTTCCGGTCCGGGGACCCGGGCAACCTCGCGTCGAGGACGCCGGCGTAGAGGCCGAGTCCGAGGCAGACGGCCACGACGGCGACGTGTGCGGCGAGGGGCTCCGTCTGTGCCCTAGCCGACGAGCGTGGCATTCGCCTCACCCCAGGAGACGCGGCGAACGGTCAGTACGTCCGGTGCCGGTCGCCAGGCGACTTCGGACCGCCTCGCCGCCCCGACGGCGGCTTCGAACCCGCGCTGCGACGCGAACTGTGTCGTCGGCCGGTCGCCGGCCAGTACCCGTTCGAGGCGACCGTCCCCGGAGGCCGGCGTGATCGGACCGTACGCGAACGTCGCGTGGGACCGACCCCCGGTCCCCGCCAGCCCGATGCGGGACGGGCCGAGGCGGATCCGGTCGGCTCGAAGGTCGTGACTCCCCTGCGACCCCGGCGGCCCGACGGCGACGGCGTCGACGGCGCTCGCCGCAGCGGTCGCGTCCGGGGGTGCGGCGGTCGGCAGCGCCATCGCCACCCCGAGGACGGCGACGCCGACCGTCGCGACGCCGAGCCAGACGTACAGCGCGTCAACTGGAACGTCGAACATGGGCCGTCTGGTCCCGTCATCGCCTATAAACCCTCAGACGACCATCCCGGTGCCGGCGAAGGCCGCGAGGTACGTCGCCGTCGCCGCGAGCAGGGCCGCGCCCACGCGGTACCCGACGAGCGAGCGGTCGAACCCGCGGGCCAGCCCCGTCGAGAGCGCGGTGAGCAAGACGGCGAGTAAGAGCACGTAGACGCCGACAGCGAGGCCGAGACCACCGGTCGTTCCGTCGCCGGTGAGCGGTCCCGCGGAGCCAATGGCACCGGCGAGCGCGACCGTCGCGCCGCCGACGAGTGGACCGAAGACGGCGGCGGTGTTGGCGAGCGTGCTCGTCACCTGTTCGACCGACCGCTCGGCCTCGGCCTCCACGGCCGCGAGTTCCTGCAGGTGGTCGCCCATCGCCGTCACCGCTTCGCCCGCCGGGCGTCCCTCGCTGGCGGCCAGCGCGAGGAGCCGCGCCGCGCTCCGCGTTCGACGACTGGGAACCGCCGACAGGGCGCCGCGTGGACCCAGGAAGGCGTCTTCCACGCCGACGCCGAGCAGGCGCTGGCGGTCCGCGGCCTCGTCGAGCACGTCGCCGGTCGGTCCCGGCAGTTCGTCGGCCACCGCTGCCAGGGCCGACTCGACGGACTCACCGCTCTCGATGCGTCGACCGAGTAACGCGAGCGCGTCGCTCAGGCCGTCCTCGACGGCCACGACGGACTCGCGGACTCGTATCTGCGGCCGATATCGGACCACGAGCGCGCTCCCCGACGCGGCGCCGAGGGCGGCGAGCGGGCCGGCCCACGGCGGGAACGCCAGCGACGCGACCCACCACGCAAGTCCGCCGGCCACGACGCCAGCCAGCAGTCCCCGCCAGCGACCGGACGGGACGTCCGGGTGCGACCGGTCGACGGCGGGCGGCGGGAACGCGACCGGCCGGCGGGCGAGTAGCCAGCCGCTGGCGGCGAGCAGGGCCAGCGGGAGCAGGAGGTCGTACAGGACGGCGATGGCCGCCGTCGACGCCGGAACGCCGGCCGCCTGGAGCGCCGGGAGCAGGGAGACCAGCGCCAGCGGGAGCAGGACGCCGAAGGCGTAGACGGCCGTCGCGGGCCCGCGAATCGACGCGGCGAAGTCCGCCATCCGGTCGCGAGTGGCGTCGAGGACGGCCGCGCGTGCGCGGTCGAGCGTGGCCGCGCGCTGGTCGGCAGGTACGCCGCCTGCACTCACGAGGAGCGAACAGGCCCGCTCCAGTTCCGGAAACCAGGGCCGCCACTCCCTCGCGAACGACCGGAGTCCGGAGTTCGGGCCGGCAGCGAGGCGGCGGACGTGCCCGTCGAGGCTCTCCGCGAGCGGCCCCGTCCCCGTCGTCGCGGCGAACGACGCGGCCCGCTCGGGTGCCGGCGTCAGTTCCATGGCCATCGTCGCCCGACCGATCAGGGACGGCGCAGCGCCGAGCGCCCGCGTTCGCCGGGCAGTGGCGACGAGTCGGGGGACGGCCGGGCCGGCGTAGGCGACGGCGGCCCCGACTGCCAGGAGGGGAACGGCGACGACGGGGCCGGCGGGAGTCAGCGACCCGACGACGGCGGCCAGGAGGGTGAGTGCGACGGCGACGACGTAGGACGCTCGGTGGACCGTCTCGCCGTCGACGTCGAGGCCGACGAACGCGAGCGAGCGGTCCAGTTCGTCCGCGGCGTCGACGGATCCCGGCCAGTACGACGTGACGGACCGGATGACCACGGTCAACACGGCTCGACGCTCCCCGATGGGCCCCAGGTCGGTTCCCCGACGACGCCCGCCGCGTCACGGAGTTCGCGCTCCCGCGTCCCGAGCGCCTCGCGGAACGCGGCGTACGACTCGTCGGCGTCGGTGAGCGACGGGACGACGCGGCTGTTCCCGCGGTCGATCCGCCCGGTCGGTTCCAGCCGTCCGTCCGCCAGGTCGAACAGCGGCGCGAACCGGACGCCGTCGGTGCCGTCGACCACCTCCTCGATACTCGCCACGCGGCGTCCCCGGTCGCCGTCCTCCTCGTTCGGTTCGAGCGTCACGACCAGGTCCGTCGTCGCGAACGAGGACGCCGGCACGTCGAGGTCGGAGACGACGCGCTCTCGGACGCTCTCACCGCCGTCGCCGTGTATAGTCCCCAGCACCGCGCTCCCGTTCGCCCCGACCCGCATCGCCTCGTAGAGCACGCTCGCCTCCGACCCCCTGACCTCGCCGACGACGAGTGCGCCCTCCCCGAGTCGAAGGGCGGTTCGCAGCGCCTCGTCGGCAGAGAGGTCGGGGCCGTCGCCGGTGCCGGTGAACAGCGACTGGACGTCCCGGCCCTCGTCCCGGAGGCCGTCGACGGGGAGTTCCGGCGTGTCCTCGATGACCAGCGTCCGCACCGACCGCGGGAGTTCCCAGAGGAGCGCGCCGAGCATCGTGGTCTTGCCGGCGCCACGGGTTCCGGCCAGGAGCGTGGCGGCCGCGCGCTCGACGGCAACGGAGAGGAACGCGGCGGCGTCGGGTGGGAGCGTCTCGTTCCCGACGAGTTGCGGCAGCGTCCAGTGGTCGCCGTCGTGGGCACGGAACGCGAAGGCGAGACCGTCGCTGGCGGGTTCGGTCGTCGCCGCGACGCGAACCCGGCGCGTCCCGACCGTCGCGGTGGCGTCGAGCGTCGGGTCGGCCCGCGAGAACGCGCGGCCGCTCCGCAGGCGGAACTGCGACGCGAGTGCGTCGCCGCCCCGCGGGGTGAGTCGAACGTTCGTCCGCGAGAGGTCGCCGTCGACGCGGACGCGGATCGGGGTGTCGGCCAGCGGGGCGTTCGCGAACACGTCCGAGACGCGCCCGTCGGCGAACAGGTCGACGAGGACGCCCAGTTCGCCCGTGTGCTTTTCCAGAACGTCACCGAGTCGGTCGACTGGGTCGTCGTCGCCGGCCACCTGTCGGACGGCGCGCCGGGCCGCCCGTTCGCCGCCCACTGCACCGCTGGCGAGGTAGTCGCTCGCCCGGGAGAGCGTCGCCATCGCGTCGTCGGTGAGCGTCGACTCCACCGGTTCCAGGTGGTACTCGTCGAGGCGGTCCGCCGGTCGTTCGTACAGGCGAACAGTCCCACCGGTGTCGAGGGTACGCGTCTCTAGGAGTCGCGCGTCCGGCGGCGGTGCGGTCCGGAAGCGGGCGTTTCCGATCACCGGACCGACGTGGGCGGCGAGTGCCTCGTCGTAGTCGTCGACCCGCCGGGCACCCACCGCGAGTCCGGATTCCGCCGCGGCGTCGGCCACCGGGCCGGCGCGACCCGTGGCCTCCCGCGCGGCAGCCAGCGGGTCGGCGCGTGCGAGGCCGGCCAGTCGCTCGTCGTGGTACGCGGCGCGCTCGACGAACCGACCGGCGGCGACGAGGAGCGCGGCGGCGGCGTCGAGGTACGCCCGCTCCCGGCCGTTCCGGCGGGTGAGTATCGCGTCAGCTTCCCGGTTCGTCACCGCGCCGACGACCGTCCGGCGACAGTCGGGTTCGCTGGCGAGTCGCCCGCCGCCGGGGCAGTCCGTCGCGTCGACGACGAGTCGGTCGCCGTCGAACGTCGGCACACAGGCGCACCCGTCGTCCGGTTCCTCCTCACGCGAGGGTAGCCACCGTCTCATGGGTCGCGCTGGTCCCGTCATCCGACTTAAACCGACGGACCGTCACGACCGGGGCCGTTCGTGGGCCGTCGAGGGAGAGGACGAGGCGGTGGCGTCCCGCCGATTCGAGGGGTAGCGGATCGCCGTCGGGGGTTCGGAGCGGCAGGTCCGGAAGATTGCGGACCCGCCGCTGTCCGCCGGCGACTCGCCAGGTGAACCGGGCCGCGGGCGCGTCACGTCCGCCACGTATCGTCACGGCGTCGACGTCTGCGTCGGCCCAGCTCCTGGTCGGGAGGTTGAGCGTGATCACCCGGCGAGCGCCCACGTCCGTCGGGTCGTCGCTCGCCAGCAGGTCGCCCGCCGCCCGTTCGACCCGGTCCAGTTCCGTCCCGACGACCGTCTCGGCGTGGTCCCGTCGCCCTTCGTCGATGGCCGGGAGGCTCGCGCCGACCAGGGCGACGGCCAGGAGCGTCGCGAGGACCGCCCGGATCATCCCAGCGCGTCCCGGACCCGCCGGAGGAGACTCGCGTCCTCCGACGCGTTCTCCGTCGCGTCGTCGGTGCCGTCCCCGAATCCTCGGCCCTCGTCGGCGTCGCCGGGTCTGTCGGTCGCCGGCGGAATCCGCGTGGAGTCGGGTAGTCGGTCGCGGGACCGTCGCGGGGTGGGCTCGGGTTCGGTCACGTCCGTCCGTTCCTCCAGGCGGTCGACGGCGGCGAGCGCCGCGTCGGCGCGCCGTTCGACGTCCTCGTTCACCGAGCGGACGTTGCCGACGTAGCCACGGAGCGCCTGCGTCGCGGCTTCGAGTTCCGTGATCCGGTCCTCGGCTTCGGACAGTTGCAACTCCAGGGACTCGACGCGGTCCGCGAGGACACCGGCCTCGCGTAGCGCCTCCACGTCGTGGTCCCCGTCGGTCAGCGACCGTTCGACGGCTCGCAGTCGCCGCGTGAGCGTCTCTTCGTCGGACATGGACCGTCTGGACCGGTCATCACACTTGAACTTTCGGCGGGGCAACGTTGATTAGTCGGCCTGTACAGCAATCTGGTATGAAAGTCGCCCTGATTGGAGTGGGACAGGCTGGGGGGAAAGTGGCCCAGTCACTCGCGGAGTTTGACTACGAGATGGGGTTCGAGGCCGTCCAGGGTGCGCTCGCGGTCAACACCGCCGAAGCCGACCTCCGGGAACTCGACATCGAGACCGCCCTCATCGGCCAGGACCGGGTGAAGGGCCACGGCGTCGGCGGCGACAACGAACTCGGCGCGGAGATAATGCAAGAGAACGCGACCGAGGTGATGGGCGACCTCGACGGCCACATCACCTCCCGGGCCGAGGCCCTCGTCGTCGTCGCGGGCCTCGGCGGCGGCACCGGGTCGGGCGGCGCGCCGATGCTCACCCGCGAACTGCAGCGAGTCTACGACGTCCCCGTCTACGTGCTCGGCGTCCTCCCCGGGCGCGACGAGGGGGGCATCTACCAGGCAAACGCCGGCCGGTCGCTGAAGACCTGCGTCCGCGAGGCCGACTCGCTGATCCTCATCGACAACGACGGCTGGAAGGCCTCCGGCGACAGCCTGGAGGACGGGTTCGAGCGGATCAACGACGCCATCGCCCAGCGGATCGGCCTCCTGTTCGCGGCCGGGGAGGCCGTCGAGGGCGTCGGCGAGAGCGTCGTCGACTCCTCGGAGATCATCAACACGCTCAAGGGCGGCGGCATCGCCTCCGTCGGGTACGCGACGGCACAGGCCAGCGAGGACGCCGGCGAGAACGTCTCGGTCATCACCAGCGTCGTCCGCAACGCGCTCATGACGAACATGAGCCTCCCGGACGCGACCGACGCCGACGCCGGCCTCCTGGTCGCCGCCGGCCACCCGGAGCGCATCTCCCGCAAGGGCGTCGAACGCGCGCGCAAGTGGATGGAGGACGAGACCGGCACCCTCGAAGTGCGCGGCGGCGACTTCCCCATCGACAGCGAGAAGATAGCCGCGCTCGTCCTGCTCGGCGGCGTGGAGCGCTCTCCCCGCATCGAGGAGTTCATGGACCGCGCGCGCGAGGCCAGCGAGGGGATGGGCGAGGAGCGCGACCCGATGGAGGGGATGGAGAGCGACGGGCTGAACGACCTCATGTAACCCGACCTTTTTCTTCGTCGCCTTTCCTCGCGAGCCTCCGGCTCGCTGCGGGAAGGCTCCTCGAAAAACGTCGATGAAAAAGGCCGCAAGCGCGCCCAGGGCGCGCTTGCGGGGAAACCGCTCGCCGGAGGCGAGCGGTATGCTCGATCTACAACGACCGCACGCGACACCGTCAGGGCACCGAGACAGCCTTTTTCGCCCTCCCGCCCCTCCGGACGGGTATGTCGGATCCAGATTTCGACCCGAGCGAGTTGCTCGACGGCGCGGACAACGAACTGAAGACGTCGCTCCCCGGCGTCACGGTGACGACGCGGCTCGCAGACGCCGATCCGGAGGAACTGGAGGAACTCCACCGGCGACAGCTGGAGTTCGCGCTCGAACACACCGAGGAGGCGAAGAACGCCTCCCGGATGTGAGCGACGCGCTCGGACCGCGGCGGCCTCTCGGTCGCTTTCCGCTCGGCTGTGGACCGATCACCGAGTGGCCACGAATTCGGAGATCAGGCTCGACTCGGCTTTCCGAAGGAGTTCACCGGCAGTGCTCGACGCGCAGTCCAGGCGCTCCGCGACGTCCTCGACGCTCCCGCCCCGGGGGACCTCGTAGTAGTTCACGTCGACGGCCGCTTTGAGCGCCGCTCGCTGCCGTTCGGTGAGGGTCACGGGCGAGTTCCATCGGCGCAGTTCGCGGACCCGCTCGATGCTCGCGTCCGCGAGGTCGTCGAGCGCGTCGAACAGCTCCGCCAGCGGGGCCGACGTTCCGGCGGCGTCGAACTCGACGTGACCGTCGTCGAAGAACCGTATCGGCGGCAAGTACACCACCTGCGAGCGAGCGACGACGTCTAGGAGTGGGTCCGGAAACTCGTACTCCGACTGGTGGACGAAGGCGTAGGTGCCGTCGTCGCCGGGGACGAACTCGGTCGCGGTCGTCGATTCGACCGCGTCGAACACGTCCGCCACGGCGGTCGGTCCCGCGTCACACCAGATCAGCGTCGAAACCGTCGACACCGGTCCCCACATCAGGAGGTCCGCGCGCGTCACGTCGCTCCCCCGCGTCATGCGACGATGGAACGGATGCGCCAGCGCCTCGGGGTACCTGACGCGGAACGAGACTCGTTTCACGTCCGTCCGTACGGCGGCCTCGTAAAAAAGACCGCATGCATCCGGGAGAAGATACTCCACTGCGGCACCGAGAGGTGTCTCACATGAGCGACGTCGTCGATTCGGCCGATTCCGGTTGGACGTCCCGCCCGGTCGCGGAGACGGTGACCGCGACGACCGCTACCGGACGAACCGTCGCGTATGTGGAGTACGGCGACCCGACCGGAACGCCGGTGGTGCTCTTTCACGGGACGCCCGGGTTCCGCGTCCTCGGCGAACTGTTCGCCGGAGTCGCCCGCGGCAGCGACGTTCGCCTGCTCGCCATCGACCGGCCCGGATACGGACGCTCGGACCCGTGGCCCGATCGATCGCTCGGCGACGCGGCGGCGTTCGTCGACCCCGTGCTGGACGACGCAGGAGTCCCGTCTGCGGACGTGGTGGGGTTCTCCGGGGGCGGCCCGCACGCGCTCGCGCTCGCGGCCGCGCGCCCCGAATTGGTCGAGACGGTAGACGTCGTCGCGGGAACCCCACCGCCGTCGCTAACCGAACGACAGACCCGGGTGCAACGGGTGCTCGGACGCGTCGCGGAGGCGGCACCGGAACTGCTGAGCGTCGCCGTCCGCGCCCAGGCGTGGCTCGCTGCGCGTACCTCGCCGGCCGTCGTCGTCTCCCAGTACACCTCGGACGGGGGCGAAGGCGAGGTGTCGGACTTCGCCGCAGACGTCGTCCGGCGGGATTTCGTCGAGGCGGTCGGGGGTCACGGCGGGGCGCTGGTCACCGAGAGTCGACTACTGGCCCGCGAGTGGGACTTCGCGCTCGGCGACGTGGAGGCGCCGGTGACACTCTGGCAGGGCGACGCGGACCGGAACGTCCCTCGAAAGGGAGTGCGCCGGCTAGCGAACGAACTCCCGGACGCGGAGCTATCCGTGTTGGCGGACGCCGACCACCTGAACGCGCTACTGCGTTTTCGCGAGAACCTGCCGGACCGATACGCCCCGTGAAACCGGTTCGTGGGCCCGCTACACCAGACTCGAACCGTCGAACTCCGCGCGCTCGTACTCCACGTCCATCAGGTCGAGGACGGTCGGAGCGACGTCGAACAGGTCGACGTCGGAGACCCGGGCCTCTGGGTGGTCCACGAACAGGCAGGCGTTGTCGAAACTGTGCATGCCGTTTCGCGGGCCGACGTCGAACACGTCTTCACTGCCCTTGAACCCCGCCTTGAGGTCGAAGCCGTAGTTCGGGATGACGACCAGGTCTGGGGCGATGTCGTCGTGGTCGCCCCGGAAGGCGTCCTCCTTGGTGACGACGCGGTCGGCCACCTTCTCGCCGTTCGGTCCCTCGAGGCTCTCCAGTTCCGCCTTCAGTTCGTCGCGGACCGCCTCGTACTCGTCCTCGGGGACGGAGCCACGGGGTTCGCGGCCCTCGAGGTTGAGGTAGAAGCGGCCGGGGATGAGCGAGTACGCGCGCGTGTCGTCGGCGATGTCGCCGAGGCTGTCGTGGTCGTCGTCCTCGTAGGAGAGCCACCCCTCCTGTTCGAGCCACTCGTTGAAGTGGACCTCGTAGTCGAGGCTGGTGAAGCCGTGGTCGGAGGCGACGACCATGGTGACGTCCTCGGGGAGGGTCTCGCGCAACTGGCCGAGGTAGTCGTCGACCTTGCGGTAGAACTCGAAGAACTCGTCGGCGTACTCGCCGTCCTCCTCGTAGTGTTTGAACAGGAAGTGGTTGACCCGGTCCGTGGTCATGAAGACGCCGAAGAACAGGTCCCAGTCGTCCTGTTCGACGTAGTGTTCGAACGCCTCGAAGCGCCTGTCGAGGGTGCGGTGGGCGTCCTCGACGAAGTCGGACTTGTCGTCGTCGTGGCCGAGTTTGGCGTTGACGTCGATGCGGTAGTCGTTCTCGTCGAGGTAGTCGCCGAGTTCGTCCGGGAAGGAGGCGTCGTCGACGCCGGGCGAGAGGAACCCGGAGACCATCCGTTGGACGTTGCGCTGGGGCGGGAACGTGACGGGGACGTTCATCACCGTCGCGTCGCGGCCGTCGTCGGCGACACGGTCCCAGACCCGTTCCGCCTGGACGTCGCGGCCCATCGGGACGTACGTCTCGTAGGAGTCTACCTCCCGGTCCTGGAAGCCGTAGACGCCGGTCTGTCCCGGGTTCACGCCGGTCGTCAGCGCCGGCCAGCAGGCGCTGGATTCCGGCGGTACGATGCTGTCTATCGGTCCCGCGCTCCCGTCCTCCGCAATGGCGGTGAGGTTCGGGAACTCGTCGGGGTGGTCCGAGACGAGGCTATACGGGACGCCGTCGATGCCGAAGAAGGCGACGCGCGGTCCCTCGTCGCCGCGGAGACGGTCGAACAGGCCCATACCCTCGATTCAGCGCTCGGGAACAAGAAGCTTCTTTTCGCGGACGATAGGCCGTTCCGTCACCGAAAGCGGCAATCACTGCTCCGGGGAGGGTCGGTCGTCCCCGGAACCGGCCCGTTCCCCGTCGTCGTAGTTCGCGGGGACGACCGTGAGGTGGTCCATACCGACGCGCTCGTCGGTCCGCGCGTGCGAGTCGCCCGCGTCACGGGAGGCGTCGGCGTCACTGGTGGCCATTGCAGGTGTGCCTAGCGGACCCACACGCAAAAGATTACTCATAATTATAATTCATCTCCGTTCGGCGTCGGATAACCGCAGCACATGGCCGACGGCGTCGGGGGAACTGGACGCGACGGGAGCCGGCGGGAGTGACCTACGACACGCCGTCGCAGTCAGAGCGCGGAGTCGGTGACGAGCACCGCGTGGTCCGCGGCGTCCGCGACCCGGTCGCGGCCGAGCCACGACATCTCGAACGACCACGTCTCGTCGACGGGGAGGTCGGTGGCGTTGGTGTACTCGTCACCGAGCACCACGCCGTCGGCGTCGTACACCTTGCCGACCGCCTCGACGTACGACACTTCCTCGCCGGAGGCGTTCTCGACGCGGCCCTCGATCACGACCTCGTCCTCCCCGGACTTCATCCCGTGGTCGAGCAGTTCCAGTCCCACCGGGTCGAACGTCGCCGGTTCGCTGTCGAACTCCCCGGACAGTTCGTGACCGTCGACGTCCTCGGCACCCGTCCCGAGGTAGTACACGCGCGCGGCCCACCGCTCGCCGGCGCCCAGCGTCTGCAGATACGCGCTGCTGTCGTCGAGGTAGTCACCGTTGCCGTCGTACCACTCGGCGCTCAGTTCGACGGCCCCCGACGCGGCGTCGCCCGTGTTCTCGACGGTCGCCGCGACGTAGACGTCGGTGGTGAACTCCCCCTCGTCCACGACGAGTTCGTGGTCGACTATCTCGACGCTCGGCGCGCCACTCGATTCGCTCTCGGACTCGGTCGCGCCGGCGTCGTCGCGCGTGGATCCGCCGTCGGTTTCACCTCCGTCTGTTTCGCTGGCCCCGTCCCGCGAGTCCGTCGACGAGGTCGCTCCCCCGTCGTCGGGCGTGCCGACCGATTCGGTGTCGCCTTCGCTCGAACAACCCGCTACCGCGACTGCAGCCGCCGTACTCAGGAACCCTCGACGTAGCACGGTGGGTACCAGGTGGACGCACCCGAAAGGTATGTGCTGTGTTCACCACCGTTAATCGATCTCTGCGGAGGATTTGCTTGTCGTAAACTGAATACCGACTAGTACGTATCGACTGTTCACCGACGTCGGGTGAAAACGGAACGTGGCTGGCCTCGCGAGCGCGGGCGCGAGAGAGTGTAGCGGACGGCGACGTTACGCGAAGTTCTCCTCGTAGAGGTCCATCGCGTGCTCGATGGCGTCGTGGGCGGCGTCCCTGTCCTCCCATCCCTGCGTCTCGACTTCCTTGCCCGCCTCGAGGTTCTTGTAGGTCGCGAAGAACTCGTCTATCTCGTCGAGTTCCTGCTGCGGGATGTCGTCGAGGTCCTGGAGGTGGTCGTAGCGGGGGTCCTCCTCGGGGACGGCGATGACCTTGTCGTCCTGCTCGCCGTCGTCGTCCATCTTCATCAGGGCGATGGGTCGGGCCTCGATGACGCAACCGGGGAACGTCTGGTCCTCGACGAGGACGAGCACGTCGAAGGGGTCCTCGTCGTCGTAGTACGACTGCGGGATGAAACCGTAGTCGGAGGGGTAGTGGACGTTCGAGTGGAGCACGCGGTCGAGGACGACGCCGGGGACGTCCTTGTCGTACTCGTACTTGTTACGTTCGCCTTTGAGGCACTCGACGACGGCGTAGATGGTTTCCGGTGGGTTCGGGCCGGTTTCGAGGTCTTCCCAGAGATTCGTCATCGGATTCACGTGGGTGAGGCGGCCAAAAAGTACTTTCGTAATCCTTTCTCACGTTCACGATACGTGACGGATAACGGCTCCGTACCCCGCGCTATCCGTCGCCTACTCGATTACAACACCAGTTATACTGAATCCAATCGAGATTACAGGTTAGAAGCCACGCGCCCCCGTTCAACCGGATTTTCGGGGGACGGCAACGGAGTTAACAAGCGTTAAATAGTTTGCTGACATTTCGATAACCATGTCAGAGGCACAAGCCATCGACGGCAGTCCGGGAATCGCACGAGAACTCACGGCCTTCCAGCAGAACATCCTCGTTATCCTCTCCGAGGAGCCGCGGTATGGTCTGGCTATCAAGCGAGAACTCGAGACCTACTACGACAGCGAAGTGAACCACGGCCGCCTGTACCCGAACCTCGACGACCTCGTCGAACTCGGCCTCGTCGAGAAGAGCGAACTCGACAAGCGGACGAACCAGTACGCGCTCACCGAG
>CAZMGU010000010.1:0-41020 GCA_964565905.1 uncultured Halobacteriales archaeon | reverse complement strand
GTTGTCCTCGACCCAGTCGGCGGAGACGAGAACGTCGTTGGCGTACTCACTCATAGTGCGTCCAGTAGTATACCCCCCACCCATATACTCCCTAGCGTGACGGCATGACCCGCCACTCCTCCCCCGTGCCGGCAGAATCTGCCACAACTTCCGCCGGTTACCGTGTGAAACGTACTCACTCCCGCAAACTACCGGCAGCGGGATTTTGGCCAGATAGGCACCAGTTTACTTAAGCGGAGTCGAGCCAGTGGCAAGTGTTTCCCCTATCTTCGAGCGCGGGCAGTGGCGGGCCGAGAAACACAGGTTCAAGCGGACGGCGGGGGAACTCCCGCCAATGACCGACATCGTCTCGACCGACTGGGTTGCCGACCGACTCGACGACTTCGTCGTCGTCGACGTGCGCGAACCCTGGGAGTACGACGGCATCGGCCACCTCCCGGGCGCGGTGAACGTCCCGTTCGACGAGTTCCGGGCGGACGAACACGCGGCGGAAAGCGGGGAGGACGGCTCTCACGGGATGCTCCCCGAACCGGATGAGTTCGAGGCGCTGCTCTCGAAGCGCGGCGTCGGATCGGGAGACGACGTCGTCGCCTACGACGACACCCACGGCGTGTTCGCGGCGCGGTTCCTCGTCACGGCGGAGTTGCTCGGCCACGACCCCGACAGGCTCCACCTGCTCGACGGGGACTTCTCGGCCTGGCAGCGCGAGCACGAGGTGAGCAGCGACGCGCCCGACGTCGAGCACACGGAGTATCGCGTCGACCCGCCTGCGGAGACGGCCCTCGTCGACGCCGATTCGGTCGCCGCCGCCACCGACGACCCCGAGTCCGTCGTCGTCGACACGCGCGAGGAGTGGGAGTACGAGGAGGGGCACGTCCCCGGCGCGGTGCTGCTGGACTGGAAGGACCTGGTCGACGACGAGAGCCGCGGCATCCTCCCGAGAGAAGAGGCGCTGGAAGTGCTGGAGGAACGCGGTATCACGCCAGACAAACGGATCGTCCTGTACTGCAACACCGCCCGCCGGATCAGCCACACCTACGTCGTCCTCCGGCACCTGGGCTTCGAGGACCTGGCCTTCTACGAGGGGAGCCTCACCGAGTGGGAGCAACAGGACCGGCCGCTGGAGACCGGAACGTAGCCGGTGGGCGCCAGTCCCGCGGCGGAACCGGGCCGCTCACTGGAGGACCTTCTCCCTGGGCGCGCGCTCGGCCGCCAGCAGGTCGACCGACTCGACGAACAGCGCGACGACGAGCGGGCCGGCGATGAAGCCGACGAGGCCGACGGAGAGCACGCCGCCGGTGAAGCCGACGAAGTAGAGGCTCCCCGGGATCCTGGCGGTGTAGGGGGCGAGTTGCGGCCTGACGACGGCGTCGGGCAGGAAGCCGACGAACACCAGGCCGACCGCCGTAACCGTGACGGCCCCTGTCACGTCGCCGGCCAGCAGGTCCGACCCGGCGATGGCGAGGACGACGACGCTCGGGCCGATTATCGGGACGAACTGGAGGATGCCGGCGACGACTGCGAGGCCGAACGCGGCGTCGTACTGGAGCAGGGCGAACACGACGTACGCGACGGCGAAGGTCGCCAGCGCGGTCGCGCCCTGCAGGACGTAGATGGCGTACAGCGTGTCGCGGACGCGCTCGTGGAGGCGCTGGACGACGTCGTGGTAGCCGGACGGAACGGTCCGGTAGACGACGGTCCGGGTCGCCGTCGGACGGAGGAGCAGCGCGTAGACGAGGAGCGCGAAGAGGAAGAGTTTGAGGCCCAGCTGTGGCGCTTCGCCGGCCAGGCCGAAGGCGACGGTTCGGACCAGGCCGACCACGGCGTCGACGACGACGTCCAGCGGGACGGCGTACGCGAACCCGAACAGTTCCAGGGAGAACGACTCGGGGAGCGAGCGGAGGAACGAAAGCAGCGCCTCTCGACGACTGTACAACGACCACAGCAGCGGGACGGCCAGCGCCGCGGCGGACACGAACGCCACCGTCGTACTCAGCGCGGCGGCCACCCTCCGGTCGACGCCGCGATACACCAGTTTGCGGCGGAGCGGGTAGAGGACGTACGCGACGGTGATGGCGAAGAACACCGTCGAGAGCACCCGCCAGAGCAGGAGGACCGTCAGGACGCCGGTCGCCACGGCGAGACCGACGAGCACCTGCTGGCGGGTTGGCATGGAAGTGGCATTCCTCCGCGTCGATAAAAGCCTTCTCCGCCCGTGCGTGGTCCGTGTCGCGTTTCTCGTCCCGTTGCACGCTCAGGAACGCGGCTGGCGGACTGGTCGATTTGAACCGCCAAAACAACCGCAATCGACGACAGAGGAAAGCCCCGACACGCTCCGGTCCCGGGGCTCGCTGCGCGTCTCGGCTCGCTACGCTCGCCTCGGTGCTTACGTCGCCCGGGTTCCCGGAGCGTGTCGCCCCTTTCATTCACGCCCGAGTCTGCTGCCAGATCGTCTATCGTGGGCGGGAATGAAAGGGGCCGACTGCTCGACGAAGGCGGGCGCAGTAAGCGACCGCGAGAGCGAAGCTCTCGCGTAGTCCTCAGCTTTCGCTGAGGGCACCGGAAGGAGCGAAGCGACTGAGGAGCGCAGCAAGCCCCCCGAGTCGAGCAGTCGGGGGCTTTCCTCCGTCGGCCACTGCGGTAGTGGTCCCGTTCGAGTCACTCACTGAGCAGTCGAATTCACACACCCATCAACAGACTACGCCGTTCAGGGGGCGACGGCGACGGTCAGCAGGGTGCCGTACTCGCGGTACCGCTCAACCATGGCGTCGCGGGTCTCCCAGTCGTCGGTGGGGAACTCGCTCGCCGGCGGTATCTCCGTCTCCTCGTCGGGAATGCGGTCCTGGGAGGCGACGTGGAACCCCGCCTCGCGGAACCGCTCGCGGTAGTCGCGCTCGCTCCACAGCAACATCGGGACACCGACGAGTTCCTCCCACTCGTGGGAGTGGACGTTCTCCTCCCAGCGGTTGACGGCGCAGTAGAACGTCCCGCCCGGCCGCAACACTCGCAGCAGTTCGTCGAGGACGGCACCGGGGTCCTCGGCGTAGTAGAACGCCTCCATCGAGAAGCAGTGGTCGACGGCGTCCTCGGCGAACGGCAGGTGTTCGAAGTCGCCGCGGAGGAACCCCGAGTCCCGGTCGTCGGTGTACGAGCGGGCGTTGTGGACCATCTCCGCGGCCAGGTCGACGCCGTACGTCCGGGCCGCGTCCCGAGTCTCCCGGAGCGCTCTCCCCGCGTAGCCGCTACCGCTGCCGAGGTCCAGCACCACGTCGCCCGCTTCCACGGGCATCCTGGCGAGCGCGTGTTTCGCGGTGTGCCAGTGGCGCTCCTCCATACCCTGGTCCTTCCCCTCCCGGGCCCACTCGTCGAAGGCGTCGCCGGCGTGCATGGGTGAGTTCTGGAGGTCGGCGGTGAAACGGGCTTCGACTCGGACCGTTCCCCGCCCACTGGCCGCCCAACACCACCGTTTTGGCACTCCATCACGGAATCCACCGCATGGCTCGCGCGCCGCGGTTCAAGATCGCCGACACGGCCCAGCAGATAGTCGGCGGGTTCCTGCTGGCCGGTCCGTTCGTCGTCACCGAGGAGGTGTGGGTGCTGGCGGCGAGCATGACGAACCTCCACGCGGCCTTCGTGGCGTGTATCGTCTTCGGCATCGGCTACGGCGCGCTGTACAAGGCGGACGACGACCGCGACCCCGAGGCCGAGGCGGAGGTCGCCGGCGTCCCCGTCAGGTTCGTCTCGCTGATGGGCGTCTCCTTCGGGTCCGTGGCGGTACTGGCGCTGGCGTTCGCCGCCCCGCGGACCTTCCTGATCGACGGCGAGATACTCGCGGATCCGACGACCGCCGACGTCGCACTGACGACGCTCAAGGCCGTGGCCGTCGGCGCGATATTCAGCGTGGTCGGGGCCGCGACGGCCGACAGCGTGTTCTGAGCGGGAGCGGGGTCGGCGTTCCGTGTGCCGCCGAACGGGGCGGATCGGGTAATCGCCGGGTTACCCGCAGAGTTAAAGCGCCTGCCTGCCCTCTTTGTTCCACATGGAGTACACCCTCGCCATCGACGGGTCGCCGGAGCGGATCCCGGGGGGCACGGGCGTTCTGTTGCTACATCCGAGCACGGGGGAGACCGACCGCATCGACACGGACTTTCTGAGCAAGGACACCGACCACCTGCTGGTCGTCTCCACGCGGACGTCGGCCCGGGAGGTCGAGCAGAAACTGGAGTACTACGCGGTCGACGAGGACCGGGCGACCATCCTCGACACCATCTCGATCGAACGTGGCTACACCAGGCGGGCGTCGGACCACCTCCGCTACGTCGCCTCGCCCGACGACTGGGAGGGCATCGTCGAGGAGGTCGAGGAGTTTCTGGCGAGCCACGACGGCAAACTCCGGATCAGTTTCGACTCCATCACCGAACTGATCTACTACGCCGACGAGGACCGGGCCGAGCAGGCCGTCGAGGCCATCCTCGACCTGCTCGCGGAACACGACGCCGTCGGCCTGTTCCACCTCGCCAAGGGGGTCCACGACGAGGCGACCGTCGACCGGTTCCGCGACCTGTTCGCCGGCGTCATCGAACTCGACGAGGACGGCGCGACCACCAGCGACTTCTAGCGATTCCACGGTCGATCCGTTCACCCCAGTTCTCACGATTAGCGGCACCGTGAGTCCCGGATACGTCCGTCCCCGACACCGTGACAACCCGTGCCAAATCAACAATCATTAAGAGGATAGATGTTCTACCAGTTTCACGTATGCCGGAATGCCAGAACTGCGGCAATTTTGTAACGGCTGACTACGCACGGGTCTTTACGCCCAACGGGGTCGACGCGCCGCGGGTCTGCCCGCAGTGCGAGGACAAGATCCGGGACGGGGCGAGCGTGCGGGAGGCCCGCTCGACGCGTCGAGGATAGCCTACGACGACGATAGCGCGACCCGGCGACCGTGGGAGGCGGTCGCGAACGGGTTGTGATCCGGCGATTCTTCCGACCGACCACTCGCGACCAGCGGGCGGACCGGTCACTCCCTGGCAGCGGTGAGCAGCGACCGCGCGCGCTCGAACGCCTCGTCCGCCCGCGCGGCGTCGCGGGCCTCGGCGGTGATCCGGACCAGCGGCTGAGTTCCGCTCGCGCGCAGGAGGAACCAGGCGTCGCCCAGGTCGACGCGGACGCCGTCCAGCGTCTCCACGTCGTCGAACTCGTCGGCCACGCAGGCGGCGACCCGGTCCATCACGGCCCCCTTGTCCCCGACCTCGACGCTGTCCCGGTGGATGGGATAGTCCGGCACGTCCGCGACCCGGTCGCCGAGGGAGCTCTCGGCGTCGAGGGCGACCAGTTTGCAGGCCGCCAGCGGTCCGTCCGGGCAGAGCGTCTCGTCGGGCCAGATCCACGCGCCGCTGGGTTCGCCGCCGAACGCGACGGCCGGTTCGCTCGCGGCGTCGGCGACGTAGACGTCACCGACGGGCGTGTAGCGCACGTCGACGCCCGCCTCCGCGAGGTAGTCGGCGACGGCGAGGCTGGTGTCGACCGGGACGGCCACGGACTCGGCCTCGCTCGCGGCGTCGCACGCCTCGCGGGCGAAGACGGCCAGCAACTCGTCGCCGGAGACGTACGTCCCGTCGGCGGCCGCGGCCCGGAGTCGGTCGGCGTCGCCGTCGTGAGCGACACCCAGGTCGGCGTCGGACTCCCCGACGAGGGCGGCCAGCGACCGGCAGTTCTCGGCGGTCGGTTCGCTCGGGCGACCCGGGAACGAACCATCGGGTTGCGCGTTGAGCGTCTCCACCTCGCAGCCGAGACGCTGGAGGGCGTCGACGGTGACGCCGCCCGCGCCGTTGCCCAGGTCGACGACGACCGACGGCGGGTCGGCCACGTCGACGGCGTCGGCCAGGGCCGAGACGTGCCGCTCGCGGGCGTCCCACGAGGTCCGCTCGCCGACTGCATCCCAGGCGACCAGGTCCGCCGTGTCGTCGCGGATGCGCTCCGATATCCGCTCGCGCAACGCGGCGTCGAACGCCTGGCCGGAGGGTTGCCAGAGTTTGATGCCGTTGTCCTCCGCGGGGTTGTGCGACGCGGTGACGGAGACCCCGACGTCGGCGTCCCGCCAGCCCACGGCGCGGGCGACCGTCGGCGTCGCCGCCAGTCCCAGGTCGACGACGTCGGTGCCCGACTCCCGGAGGCCGGCGGCGAGCGCGTCGACGAGGAACTCGCCCGACTCCCGCGGGTCGCGCCCGACGACGACCCGGTCCGCGTCGACCCCGACGGCGCGTCCCACCGACAGCGCCAGCGACGCGGTGACGTCCTCTCCGACCGGACCCCTGATGCCGCTCGTTCCGAACATACTCCGGGATGAGGGGTAGCGGGGAAAAGTATCCACCGTCTAGGGCCCCGGGCGACCGCTCAGGGGGGCCCGGGCGATCGCTCAGCGAACCCAGTCGGCGCTCAGGACCGGGACGGGGCGGCCAGTTTCGGACGGAGGGCGCGTTCGACGAGCGTCCCGTGACCGCGACGGAGTCGCTCGGAGAGGGCCTGGTGGGAGACGCCGAGTTCGTCCGCCAGGTCGGCCAGCGTGGCCCCGCGCGGCACGTCGTAGTAGCCCCGGTCGTAGGCGGTGAGGATCGTCTCGTGCTGGTGCTCCGTGAGTCCGAAGCGGCCGCGGCGGAAGGAGCCGGACAGGTCGTAGATCCGGTCGAACGACACGTCGAGGCCGTACTCCTCGCAGACGTCGTGGGTGGCGGAGACGGCGTCGTGTTCCGGGAAGAGGACGCGGAACGTCCAGTCACCGTTCCTGGCGTAGGCGTCGACGACGGTCCCCTCGGCGTCGACCAGGACGCGGGGGACCGTCCGGACCCGCTCCGCCCACTCGACCCGGAAGAGGTGCTCCTCGTCGAGCGCGGTGAGGACGTCCACGGAGCGGGTGGTCGGGTCCTCCGCGACGACCGCCGAGAGGCCGTCCAGGTCCGACGCCGTCGCCCAGAGGAACGGGAGCACCCGGTCCGTCCCGTCGACGACGACCCGCACCGCTTCGAACTCCGTCTCCGGCCGCCGTCGCAGCGTCTCGGCCAGGGCGAACTGCTCGGCCGAGAGCGTCGCCTCGACGATGGTGGTCATGGACGGATCGGGGCGCGCGGCGACCAAAGTAACGACCGGCGTACCGGCGGTCGCGGTCGCCGTTCAGGCCGAGACGGTGTCGGCCCCGTCCCGTCCAGCGATTCGAAGCGGCGTAAGCCGGACTTACAGACCGGTTCGTGGTCGCTCCGTCCATCCGCCGATCCAGTCGTAGCGGTTTTCTATCCGCCCGGTGAGGACCTAGCCATGAAACAGGGCGGCTCCGAGGAGGCCAAGCGGCGCGCGGGCGAGTCCGCCGCCGAGCAGGTCGCGGACGGACAGGTCGTCGGCCTCGGCACGGGCAGTACGGCGGCCCACGCCATCCGGGCCATCGGCAGGCGGGTCGACGCCGGCCTGGACGTGACCGGCGTCCCGACCTCCTTCCAGTCGCGCGAACTGGCCCGCGAGGCGGGGGTTCCGCTGGTCGACCTCGACGAGGCGTCGGTCGACCTGGCCATCGACGGCGCGGACCAGGTCGCGGCCGGCGACCTCGTGAAGGGCGGCGGCGCGGCGCACGCCCGCGAGAAACTGGTCGACGCGTCGGCCGACCGGTTCGTCGTCGTCGCGGACCCGACGAAGGAGGCCGACGCCCTCGACCACCCGGTGCCCGTCGAGGTGCTCCCGGCGGGTCGGTCCACGGTCGCCGAGGACGTCCGGTCCCTCGGCGGCGGCCCGGCGCTCCGCCGGGCCGAGCGCAAGGACGGCCCCGTCGTCACCGACAACGGCAACCTGGTGCTGGACTGCGACTTCGGCGCCGTCGAGGACCCCGGGGCGCTCGCGGCCGACCTCTCGGCCCTCCCCGGCGTCGTCGAACACGGCCTCTTCGTCGGACTCGCGGACGAGATCCACGTCGGATCCGAGGACGGCGTGACGGTGCGTCGCCCGTAACCATCGACCGGCGGCGAGTATCGGGGTAGCGAGTGCCGGGGCGACGAGTACCGGAGCGATACCGTAGCCGTCGCTACGCGGCGGGTGGAACGGAGAAACGGCCGGAGCGACCTTACAGGTCGCGCGGCTGGACTGTCTTTCGGTCGTTCGAGTCGGCGCGACGAGCGGCGTCCTGGAGCAGCTCCTCGACTTCGGCGTCGAGGGAGTCGTAGAAGTCAGAGGCCACGTTCATGTCATCGAGCGCTTCCTTCACGGCTGCTTTGACGATCAGGTCTGCCATACATCAACCGTGTTCCCAGTCGCATCATATATACTTTCCCAATCCCGGCCCTCTCGCCGGTACTCACGGGGGTCTGAGCGGTTGTGAATAGCCCCAACGTATATAAATGGGGGTTTCGAGTCGCTCCCGGGAGGTCACGATACCCTGTTATCCCCCTCTCGACACCGATTGCGGGCGTCTGGAGCGCTCGCGCGCGGATCGAGACCGGACGTTCGATCTCTCCGGGTCAGTGCGGAGCGCGGACCGCTCGACCTTCCGGGGCCAGCGCGAGGCGCTGGCCCCTCTTCTCACGGCTCACTCCGTTCGCCGTTCGCATTTCCACGGCCAGTCACTCTGTTCCCGGCCGTTCAACCGACACGCAAGAATACCCCCACCACCACAGGGAGAGTATGCGCGACATACTCGACGCGGTCGCCGCGGGAGAACTCGACCCCGCCGAGGCCGAGGCCGAACTCGCCGGCTACGCGACGGGCGACGCCGGCCGGTTCGACGCGGCCCGCGAACAGCGGGCGGGCGTCCCCGAGGCCGTCCTCGGCGACGGGAAGACGCCCGACGAGGTGGCGGAACTGGTCGAGACGGCACTGACGACGACCGGGCGCGGAATCGCGACGCGGGTCGACGACGCGGCCGCCTCGGCCGTCCGCGACCGACTCGCGGAGAGTCATCCGGACGCGACGCTCCGGTGGGACGACCGCTCCCGCTGGCTCGTCGCTCACGGCCCAGAGTACGAGCGGCCGGCGCTGGACGCCGCGGTCGGCGTGGTGACCGCGGGTACCTCCGACGCGGTGCCGGCGGGCGAGGCGGCGATGATCGCCGGCGAGATGGGGGCCCGGGTCCACCGGGTCGACGACGTCGGCGTCGCTAGCCTCGCCAGGATGGTCGACCGACTCGACGACCTGCGCGCGCAGGACGTGCTGATCGTCGCCGCCGGACGCGAGGGGGCGCTCCCCACCGTCGTCGCCGGCCTCGTCGACGTGCCGGTCATCGGCCTCCCGGTCTCGACCGGCTACGGCCACGGCGGCGCGGGCGAAGCGGCGCTCTCCGGGATGCTCCAGTCCTGTACGGCGCTCTCGGTGGTCAACGTCGACGCCGGCTTCTCGGCCGGCACCCAGGCCGGCCTGATAGCCCGGCGGATCGACCGGGCGCGCAACGATGGCTGACCGGGGCGAGGCGGAACCGGGTGCGGACCCCGCAGAACGTGACGCGAACGGCGACCACTTCGTCTACGTCCTCCGCTGTGCCGACGACACGCTCTACACGGGCTACACGACCGACGTCGAGCGCCGCGTCGCCGAACACGACGACGGCGAGGGCGCGAAGTACACGCGCGGGCGCACGCCCGTGGAACTCGTTCACACGGAGGCGTTCGGCTCGCAATCGACCGCGATGTCCCGCGAGTGGGATATCAAACAGCTGGGACGGGCGGAGAAAGAAGCGCTGGTCGAGGGGTAGCCCGCAGCAGGCACCGGCTACCATCCCGACCTTTTTGCTCGCAGCGCGCGCACCGACTGGCATGGACGACGACGAGGAGCGCGCCGACGCCATCGCCTTCGGAACCGACGGCTGGCGCGCGACGCTGGACGAGTTCACCGACGACCGGGTCCGGATGGTGGGCCAGGCGGTCGCGACGTATCTGGACGACGCCGGCGAGACGGCTCCAGTCGCCGTGGGGTACGACGCCCGCGAGCACTCCCGGGGGTTCGCCGAGGAACTCGCGCGGGTGCTCCGTGCCAACGGGTTCGACGTGCTCCTGCCCGAACGGGACGCGCCGACGCCGGTGGTCGCCTGGACCGTGCTGGACCGGGACCTGGCCGGCGCGCTGATGATAACGGCCTCGCACAACCCGCCGGAGTACAACGGCGTCAAGTTCGTCCCCGGCGACGGCGCGCCCGCGCTGCCCGACGTCACGGACGAGATAGTGGCGAACCTCGCGGAACCCCGCTCGCTCCCCGACGAGGAGTGGGGCGACGTCGAGGAGGCGGACCTCGTCGGCCCGTACCTCGACCACGCGCTCGACGTCGCGGCGAGCGTGCGGGAGGGCGGCCGCGACCTGACCGGACTCACCGTCGTCTACGACGCGATGCACGGCAGCGGCCGCGGGGTCACCGACGCGCTCCTCGACCGGGCGGGGGCCGACGTGGACCGACTCCGCTGCGAGCGGGACCCCGACTTCGGCGGCGGCGCGCCCGAACCGGTGGCCGAACGGGCCGAGGAACTCGTCGACCGCGTGACCGCGGGCGACGCCGACCTCGGGGTCGTCAACGACGGGGACTCGGACCGGGTCGCCATCGTCACGCCCGAGCGGGGCTTCCTCGACCCGAACCTCTTCTTCGCGACCCTGTACGACGATTTACTCACGGGCGCGTCCGGCGACGTCGTCCGGACCGTCTCCACCAGTAGCATCGTCGACCGCGTCGCCGAGACGCACGGGCAGTCCGTCCACGAGACGGCGGTCGGGTTCAAGTGGGTCGCCGAGGCGATGGGCGAGCACGACGCGCTGCTGGGCGGCGAGGAGTCGGGCGGGTTCGGCCTCACCTCGCACCTCCGGAACAAGGACGGCGTCCTCGTGGCGCTACTGGCCGCCGCGGCCGCGGCCGAGGAACCGCTCGACGCCCGCGTCGACCGCCTGCTCGACGAACACGGCGAGATCCACCAGGGCCGGGTCAGCGTCGACTGCCCGGACGACCGGAAGGCGGCGGTGCTGCGGGACCTCGAAGCGAACCTCCCCGGGACGCTCGCCGGCGGGGAAGTCACCGACGTCTCGACGGTGGACGGGTTCAAGATGACGCTCGCCGACGGGACGTGGGTGCTCGTCCGACCCTCTGGCACCGAGCCGAAACTGCGCGTCTACGCGGAGGCCGGGAGCGATGAACGCGTCGACGGGTTACTCGACGCCGGCCGCGAGTTCGTCGAACCGCTCGTCTGAGTCACCCGGTCGCAGCGAGGTCACTCGGCGACGGTGACCACGTACGTGCCCGCGAGGTGGTCGCCGATCCGACGGGCGTCGTCGCTGAGGAACAGGGCCAGCGCCTCGACGACGAGCCAGCCGATCATGAGGAACAGCGCGAAGACGAATCCAACGAAGCTCAGGAGGGTGCCGAGAACCGCCATGAACGGGAACGGCGCGAGCAGGACCGCGGTGCGGATCAGTCGCTGGCGCATCGAGGGGACGTCCCCGTCGGCGTCGACGACCGCGACGTCCTGCGAGCGCTTGCCGACGGTCTGCCCGTCGTCCGCGTAGTAGACGAAGTACCACACCAGCAGTCCGCCGATGGCGAGCCACAGCAACGCGCTGACCGCGAACCCGACCAGGGTGCCCGCGAGGGCGGACCCGCCAGCGAAGGGCGACGACGGATCGGTCGCCGACGCGGCCGACATCGTCCCGACCGTTATCGCGGTGTTGGCGACGAAGGAGACGATCCACAACCCGAACGCGCCGGCACTCAACAGCCCGAAGTCCAGTAGATACGCGACCAGGCGGTCCGATTTCGCCTCGGCCGCCCGCTCGACCAGTGATCCTGTCATCAGTTCTCGACCTGAAACAGCCATGTCGAGGTCCGGGCATAACCGTTTCGGGTAGCAGGTACCTCTCACCGACGTTCCAGGACGCCGCGGTAGCGACCCGACCCGTCGGCCGGTTCGACGGAGAAACCCAGCGACTCGTAGAACGGCCGCACGCCGGCGTCGAACTCGGCGACGAGGCGGTCACGCCGGTCCGCGGCGGCCGCTATCAGCGCCGATCCAATCCCCTGGCCGCGCCGGTTGCGACGGACGGCGACGGCCGTAACCCGGTCGTCGTCGAGGAGGAGTGCACCCAGAACGGTTCCGCCGGCACTGCCGGTCCCGTCGGCGTCATCCGTTCCGTCGGTGCCGCCCTCGCCGCTATCCCGGACCGCGACGATGGCCCGGTTCCGGTCGATAGCGGCCCGGAGGTCGTCGTGGTCCAGCGCCAGCGCCGCGCCGTCGAGGACGTTCGCCACGGCGGGCAGGTCCCCGGCGGTCGCCTCGCGGACCCGCATCTATCCGCCCTTGATCAGCCTGACGACGCGGACGTGGTCGGTCTCGACCCGCTGGTCCTCGGGGACGGTGTGGCCGTCGACCAGCACCGACGCCTCGTGGGGGCTCAGGTCGACCGCCGCGAGGAGGTCCGCGTAGGTGTCGCCATCGTCGACGACGACGTCCTCGGTCCCTTCGCCGACGACTTCGACGGTGACGTTCATGGCGGTGGATCGGCGGGCGCGGCCTTGAGGCTGTCGTCAGAACCCCCCGGCGTCGGCCGACGTCGGCCTGCGGTCGGTCCGGCCCTGATAGCGGTACCAGAGGCCGAGCAGGAGCGCGCCGAACCCGAGCACGAAGACGGCCAGTTCGACGATCCACCCGACGACCGGGACGAACGTCAGGATAGCGACGCCGACGACGCCGATCAGGAGCGCGAGCCAGGGACCGTCCAGGTCGGTGAACGACAGCAGCCACTCCCCCAGCGCGTACCGCCCGTATATCGTCGCGATCCAGACGAGCAGGCCGTAGAGGAGGAAGCCGGCGATAGACAGCGGGATCCCGACGACGGTGATCGCCACCAGCGCCAGGAGGATGGGGATCGCGATGGCGGTGACCACGCCGACGAGGGCGGTGCGTCCCGGGTCGCGGGCGACCCGCTCCGCGACGCCCGCCGAGAACTCGGGGAAGACGTAGAGCAGGACCGCACCGACCAGCAGGTTCACGAGCAACCCGTAGATGGGGAAGACGCCGCCCGGCACGTTCACCGCCGGCGTACCGACGCTCAGGCTCTCGTCGCGAGTGACCGTCCCGCCGACCGTCGCGTTCTCGGCCTGCGTGAGGTTCCCGTCGTACGTCAGGTCGCCGTCGATCACCGCTCCGGAACCGAGGCGTATCGTGTCCGCCCCGAGTTCCGCGTCGCCGCCGACGGTCCCGTCGACGGTGATCGCACCCGCGCCGGCCGCCAGCGACCCGTCGATCTGCGCCGCGTCGGTCACGCGGACCGACCCGCCGCCCGCCTGGACGTCGCCGCCGACCGAACCGGCGATGGTGATCGACCCGCCCGACGCCTCGACGTTCCCCGTGACCGTGCCGCTCTCGGCGATGGTCACGTCGCCACCGACCGCGCTCAGGTTCCCCTCGACGGTTCCGCGGACCAGGACCGTCCCGCCGAACGCCTCCAGGTCCTCCTCGACTGTCTCGTTCGGACCGACGACCACCGTTCCGCCGCTGCGCGACTCCGCCGCGGCGACGCCGGGGAGGGCGACGAACAGTACGAGGACGGCGACGAGTGCGAGGAGTGAGCGCCTCATCGAGGTAGCGTTCTCGCGGGGGCGACATAATAACGGGCCCGCAAACAGCGGTCTTCGCCCGTCTAAGGCGAGGTTACTCGGCCAGCGTGAGCGGCGTCGCCCTGATCGCGGGCTGGTTGGCTCACTCGATACGAGGGGCGCTCGCTTCGCTCTGACCGCAGGCTCACGGGTCGCTTCGCTCACCGCTCGTCATCGAGCTGGCGCCGACCGTAGGGAGGCGCCAGCCTACCTCGCGGCTCGCGTGTCGCTCCCTGCGGTCGCTCCCGCTCGCTCGACACGAGGTCCTCACTCACTACGCTCTGACCGCAGGCTCACGGGTCGCTTCGCTCGGACCGCAGGCTCGCGGTTCGCTCCGCTCACCGCTCGCTATACAGTTGGTGCTCGCTTCGCTCGCACCAACCTACCTCGCGGGGTTTAAGACTCACCACACCCACCCTTCGCCCATGAGCGAGGCCGAAGCAGAAGCCGTCGGGCGGGAGGAAGTCTGGATCGAGAAGTACCGCCCGCAGACGCTGGAGGACATCCTCGGGCAGGAGGCGATCACCGAGCGCCTCCAGAGCTACGTCGACCGGGACGACCTCCAGCACATGCTGTTCTCGGGGCGGGCCGGCATCGGGAAGACGACGGCGGCCATGGCCATCGCCAACGAACTGTACGGCGACGAGTGGCGCGACCACTTCCTCGAACTGAACGCCTCCGACGAGCGCGGTATCGACGTCGTCCGCGACCGGATCAAGAGCTTCGCACGCACGAGTTTCGGCGGCGTCCAGTACCGCATCATCTTCCTCGACGAGGCCGACGCGCTCACGAGCGACGCACAGTCGGCGCTCCGCCGGACGATGGAGCAGTTCTCGAACAACGTCCGCTTCATCCTCTCGTGTAACTACTCCAGCCAGATCATCGACCCGATCCAGTCCCGCTGTGCCGTCTTCCGCTTCTCGCCGCTGCCGGACGACGCCGTTGCCGAGCAGGTCCGGAAGATAGCCGACAACGAGGGCATCGAGGTCAGCGACGACGGCGTGGACGCGCTCGTCTACGCCGCCGGCGGCGACATGCGGAAGGCGATCAACGGCCTCCAGGCCGCCTCCGCCACCGGCGACGTCGTCGACGAGGAGGCGGTGTTCGCCATCACCTCGACGGCCCGGCCCGAGGAGATACAGGCGATGGTCCAGTCGGCGCTCGACGGCGACTTCACCGCCTCCCGCGCCAAACTGGACGAACTCGTCACCGACGAGGGAATCGCCGGCGGCGACGTCATCGACCAGATCCACCGCTCGGTGTGGGAGTTCGACGTCACCGACGAGCAGGCCGTCCGGATACTCGACCGCGTCGGCGAGGCCGACTTCCGCATCACCGAGGGGGCGAGCGAGATAATCCAGCTAGAGGCGATGCTGGCGTCGCTGGCCCTCGGGGAGTAGCCTCCGCGAGTTCGGTCGTCGCGGGCCGAGCGATGTCGGCCGGTTTCTCGACAGTCCCGAACGGCGAGCGACTGGTGTCCCCGTACGGTCGAGTTGGGCAGTGCTCGCGACGTGGCGGCGTCACCGACGGCGGCGGCACGCGCGATACCGTCACCGCCGGCAGGTAAGCCGGCTATAACAATGGCTTTCGGCACCCGTTGGCCGTGTGTAATGGGAGAGCGTTCGAACTGCCCGGACAGACGCGCTAGAGGCTCGCCCGTCGACGGGAGGGCGACTCGTCGCGTGGACGAACGGGCGGGCGAGACGGGGTGGCCGCCGTGAGCAAGTCGACCGACGACGCGTCGTGGCACCGCCTCGGGGCGGTCGACGCCGTCGTCCCGGCGGACGCCGTCGTCCTCGTGGCGTTCCTCGTCCTGGCGGACGCGATACTCCTCCTGTCGCTGGACGGGAGCGTCGCCCTCCGGGCGCTGGTCGGCCTCCCCCTGCTGTTCCTTGTCCCTGGCTACGCGCTCGTGGCCGGCCTCTTCCCGGGTCACGCCGGGGACGGGGCGGCCGACGACGGACGGCCCGTCTTCACCGACGGGACGGGGCTCCGGGACCGGGGGATCGACTTCCGCGAGCGTCTGGCGCTCTCGTTCGGAACGAGCGTCGTCCTCCTCCCCCTCCTCGCCATCGCGCTGTCGCTGGTGGGGCTTCCCTACTCGCTCGACGTGCTCTCGCCGGCGGTCAGCGCGCTCGCGCTGGGCGGGATGGCCGTCGGCGTCGTCAGGCGGAATCGTTTGCCGGCGAGTCGGCGGTTCCGGCTCCCCTACCGGCGGTGGGCGTCGACGGTCAACGAGGGGGTGTTCGGCCGCCAGTCGGTCCTGGACTCGGCGCTGAACGTCGTCCTCGCCGTCGTCGTCGTCGCGGCGCTGGCCGGCGTCGGCTACGCCGTCGTGACGCCGAACAACGCGGAGTCGTTCACGTCCGTGACGCTCCTGACCGAGAACGGCGCTGGCGAACTGACGGCGAGCGGCTACCCGGACGCGCTGGGCGAGTCCGGCTCCGAACTGGTCGTCCGCCTCGAGAACCACGAGGGGACGAGCGCATCCTACACCGTCGTCGGCCAGCTCCAGCGCGTCGAACGGGGCGACGGGACGACCACCGTCCTCGACCGGGAGACCGTGCTGGAGTCCTCGGCGTCGCTCGACCCGGGCGAGTCGTGGGCCGAGGCCCACACCGTCGAACCGGCGCTCCTGGGACAGGACCTCAGGCTCGTCTACTACGTCTACCGGGGCGAGGCCCCGTCGAACCCGACGACCGAGTCGGCGTACCGGCACGTCTACGTGACCGTCGACGCGCTTCCGCAGGCGGCGGGATGACCGTCGCTTCCCTGCGACGGAAAGGTGCAGGCTACGACGGCCAACGCCTCTATAACAATACTCGAACGGTCGGATCCTCCGGGCGAGCGCCGCGTCCAGTGGCCGACTCCGCTGGACGCGGACGGAGCGACCGACCGACGACCTACACCACACGATGGCAACGAACACGCGACCAGCACCGGGGGCGTTCGTCCTCGGCCTCGACGGCGTACCGTGGAATCTGATCGAGCGATGGGCGACGGCCGGGGAGCTACCGAACTTCGCCCGGTTGATCGACGAGGGGGCCGCGGGCCCGCTCGAGAGCACCAGACCGGCGACGACGCCGCTCGCGTGGCCCTCCATCGCGACCGGGGCGCGGGCGGGAAAACACGGCATCTACGGCTGGCGGCGACTGACCGCCGAGTACGGCCAGCGGATGTACACCGGCAACGAGGTGTCGGTGCCGTACCTCTGGGACGTCCTCTCGCCGGCCGTCGTCGCGAACGTGCCCATGACCTACCCCGCCCGGGAGATAGACGGGGCGATGGTGACCGGCCTGATGACCCCGGAGATAGGCGACGGGTTCACCCACCCGCCGGAACTGGCCGACGAGATAGCCGAAGCGATCCCCAAATACCGGATCGGCCTCTACTGGGGCGAGTACACCGGCGGGACCGACGAGTTCGAGGCGGACCTGGACGCGCTGGTCGAGGCGCGACGGGAACTGATGGACCTGCTGCTTGAGCGCGAGGAGTGGCGGCTGTTCTTCTTCGTCTACACGGCTCCCGACCGCCTCCAGCACCTGATCTGGGACGACGAGGTGTTGCTGGACCACTACCGCTACCTGGACGGCATCGTCGGCGACGCGATGGACGCCGCGGCGGAGCGGGACGCTAGTCTCTACGTCGTCTCCGACCACGGCTTCGGGCCGGTGGAGAAGCGCGTGGCCGTGAACAGCGTCCTCGCGGAGGAGGGGTGGCTCCAGCGCCAGGAAGGGAGCGGCACGAGGGGGACGCTGGAGCGACTCGGGATCACCCGCGACAGGGTGCTCGGGGCGCTTGAGCGGGTCGGCATCGACGGGCCGACCCTCGTCGACCACCTCCCCCGCCGGTTCGTCGAGCGGGTGGCGACGCGGATACCGGGCGACGACGTGCTGTACGACGTCGACTTCGCGGAGACGACGGCGTTCCTCCACGGGCCCGGCAACCTCTACGTCAACGACACGGACCGGTTCGCGGAGGGCGGCGTCGACCCGGCCGACGTCGGGCACGTCAAACGCGAGATAGCCGACCTGCTCGCGGGCGTCACCGACCCGGAGACCGGCGACTCCGTCCTCGAGATAGACGACGGCGACGACGAGTTCCCGACGGACCCCGACTCGCCGGACCTCGTCGTGGAGGGACGCGACGGCTACGAGGTAGTCAACGGGTTCGCTGACGGCGCACCCGTCGCGGAGGTGGGCGCGATGGCCGCGAGCCACCGGAGCGACGGGGTCTTCCTCGCCTGGGGGCCGGACGTCCGGGCGGGAGCGACGCCGCCGGACGCCACCGTCTACGACGTCGCGCCCACGATTCTCCACGCCGCGAGCGAACCGGTACCGGCGACGGCGGACGGCGACGTGCTGGACGGGATATTCGCCCCGGAGTCGGACCCGGCGACCCGGGCCGTCCGGACGCGCGACTACGGCGTCGGGGAGGCCGGCGACGACGTCGAGGACGACTTCGACGACGTGGAGGAGCGCCTCCGCGGCCTCGGCTACATGGAGTGAGCGGACGCTCCGGGCCGGTCTCGGGGGCATCTGCGGTTCGAGGGTAGCTAGGGTCGGATTACCGGCGCGTCGCCTGTGGACGCGTCCGGCGAGCGTCCGGCGAGCGCAGCGGGTTCGATCCGCCGCCGTCGTTCGATGAGCGTTCCTGTCGTTACGCCGATCATTAATAAGGACGGGGGGTGCCAACGGGCCGTCGATGAGTCAGGAGTCGGATCCGGTCGTCGACCGGCGGTCGGTTCTCAAACTCGGTTCGACCGCGCTGGCGACGGCCCTCGCTGGCTGTCAGTGGGGGTCCGACGACCCGGGACCAACGTCCGAGACGCCAACGCCCACGGATCGGGAGACTGAAGACGGGACGCCGGCGGACGGGTCGCCCGTCCCGGAGGGGTCTATCCCCTACAGCGACCGCTTCGAGACGGTCGTGGACGTGGTCGGTGACGCCGGCGCGGACCCGAACGGCGAGGAGTCCATCGTCCCGCTCCTGAAGGAACACGTCGGCGACGACACGCTGCTGTACTTCCCGCAGGGGCGGTACCTGATGGACGGCCTGTGGATGCACGAGCGGTTCACGAACCTCGGCATCGTCGGCGACGGCGCGACTATCGTCCCGAGAGACGGGTACAACGACTACCTGTTCGTCCTCGGACTCCCGGACGCCGGGTCCTCCGGCCTCCTCTTCGAGGGGTTCGAGTTCGACTTCACGGCGAGCAGGAACACCCATCCCCGGCCGATCCAGGTCCAGATAGACGACGGCTTCGTCGTCCGGAACGTCGCCGCGCGCGGGACGAGCGGCACCGCCCGGTTCGACGCGACGAGGGAGGGCGGGGAGGGACTCGTCCGCAACCTCGGCCTGGCCGACGGGGGGTTAGAGCCCAACCCGGTCGGCGTCCTCGTCGGCCCCGAGAACCGGGGGAAGGTGACGTTCAGGGACTGTCATATCGAGGGGTTCCCCGGGAACGGCCTCTACGCCTCGCCTTCGAAGGGCCCCGTCCACGTCCTCGGCGGGACGTACGCGAACAGCGGCATCGCGAACGTTCGCGTCAGCGGCCCCACCGTGGTCCGCGACGTCCACGTCCGCTGCAACCGGGCACCGGACGGGTTCCGTAACATGCGCGGCATCCGCCTGCGCAACGGCCGGTCCGCCGTCGTCGAGAACTGCCGGATAGAGATGACGGACGTCACCTACAGCGAAGGGGCCATCGTCGTCGAGCGGTTGATGGACTCCCCGACCATCCGGGACGTCGACGTCGAACTGTCCGCCGACGGCGTCCCCGCCATCAACGCCAAGAGTCCGACGCGAACGCGGACGGGGAACCGCTCGGAGATAACCTGCGAGAACGTCTCCATCAGGGGGACGGCGGCGAACGGCCCGACCGTCCGAATCGTCGACCGCGACCAGTGCGTGCTGGAGGGGGTCGACGTCACGCAGTCCGGGGCCGACAGGGACGGGATCCGTCTCGTCCGCTCGCAGGGGACGAACCTCAGCGACGCGACCATCGACGTGACGGGCGAACCCATCGTCCTCAAGCAGTCGAACCTGAACAGGTCGGCGGTGTCGATAGAGTGACCCACCGGAAACCCATAGGCGAGCCCTACACCGCAAAGCGGGACTATAACAAAGCGGTGGACGCGCCCCATCTCCGACAGGAAGCGAATGACGAGTGATGACCAGCCCCCGAAGACGGTGGTTCTCGGGTTCGACGCGCTCGACTTCGAGTATCTCGACCGCTTCTCGGACTCCCTCCCGAACTTCGACCGCCTGCGGGCCGACGGCGTCGAAGCGCCGCTCCGGTCGACGCTCCCCCCGTGGACGGGGAGCGCCTGGCCGTCGATGTACACCGGCACCGACCCCAGCCACCACGGCGTCTTCGGGTTCTTCCGCTACGACGGCTACCCGGACGAGGGGTCGGTCGTCTCGCGGGACGACGTCGAGGCCCCCGCGCTCTGGAACTACCTCTCGGCCGACGGGATCCCCTCGGCCGTCATGAACGTGCCGGTCACCCACCCGGCGGAACCGATCGAGGGCGCACTGATCCCGGGCTACCTCGCGAACGAGAGCGACCCGGGCCACCCCGAGGGGATCCACGAGGAACTGTCGGCCGGCACGGGCGAGGAGTACCGGGTCTACTCCCGGGCGGAGATGTCCGACGACCCGGACGAGAAACTGGCCGGCTACCTCGACCTGATCGAGAACCGCGAGCGGGCGGCCGTCGAGTTGCTGACGGGGCGCGACTGGCGACTGGCGGTCGTTCAGGTCCAGAAGACCGACGCCGTCTTCCACAACTTCGACGACGACGGGTCGTTCCGCGCCGTCTACGAGGCGGCAGACCACCTGCTCGGGGCCGTCCTCGACGCCGTCGACGAGGAGGTGAACGTCGTCGTCTGCTCCGACCACGGCATCGGACCGGTCGAGGGGTACCGGATCCACCTCAACGAGGTGCTCCGCCGCCACGGCTACGTCGAGACCACCGACGAGGGCGGACGAGTCGCGCTGCCGTCCAAGAAGCGAGGGCTGGTCGACGGGACCGGTGAGAGCGACGGGACCGACGCCGCGGACGGGGACGGGAGCGAGGACGGTTCGGCCGGCGACGTCTCCGACCGGGTTCTCCGTCGCCTCGCCGGCGCTGCCTCGCGGGCCGGCGTCACGCCCGGACGGGTGTACGCCGCGGCCGAGTACGTCGGTCTTGAGGAGTGGCTCCTGTCGCTGGCCCCCTCCGCGGTGACCGACGCCGTCTCCGAGCGCGTCGACTGGCGGGCCTCGACCGCCTACTGCCGCAGCGGGACGCGACTCGGCGTCCGGATCAACCTCCAGGGGCGCGACCCCGAGGGCATCGTCCCGCCCGAGGAGTACGACCGGATCAGGTCGGACCTGGTCGACCTGCTGTCCGACCTGACCACTCCCGACGGCCGACCGGCGTTCGAGCGAGTCGTCCCCGGCGAGGAGGTGTACGACGGCCCGCTGTCCGACCGGGCACCCGACGTCGTCACCGTCCCGCGCGGGATGGACAACAGCGTCTCTACCGCCCTCTACGGCACCGAGTTCCTCCCGGTCGAGAAGCACGACCACAAGCGTCGTGGCGTGTTCCTCGGGGCGGGACCCTCCTTCCGGGACTCGCTCGGACAGGCCGAACTCGACCTGACCGACGTCGCGCCGCTCGCAATGGCGCTGCTGGGGCGGCCCGTCCCCGAGCGGATGACCGGGCGGGCGCCCCCCGACGCCCTCGACGTGCCGGTCGAGCGCGAGCGCTACGACGGCGTCGCCTTCGGGACGGACGGACGTGTCGGGGAGCGAGACGACGACGCCGTCACGGACCGTCTCGAGGACCTGGGCTACCTCTGATGGCCTCGCGAGAACAGCACCTCACGCGGTTGCTCTCCAGCGCCGGCGTCGTCACGGCCGGGAAACTGGTCGGGTCGCTGTCCACGCTCGGGGAGCGGGTCATCGTCGGCCGACTGCTCGACCCGTCGGCGTACGGCGAGGTGACCATCGGACTGGCGCTGCTCTCGTTCAGTACGACGCTGGGGCTGCTGGGCTACTCCCAGGGAGTGCCGCGGTACGTCTCGCGCTTCGAGTCGGACCGCGACGTGCGGGGCGTCTGGGTCACCGGCATGCTCGTCGCCGGCGGCCTGACGCTGGCCATCGCGGCGGTGCTCTACCTCAACGTCGGGTGGGTCACGAGTACGTTCCTGCAGACGGACGCCACCGGGATGGTGGCGCTGTTCGTCTTGGCGCTCCCGTTCGTCGTCGGCATGAACGTCAGCGTCGGCGCCATCCGCGGGTTCGGGAACACGATGTACAAGGCGTACGCGCAGGACCTGATATATCCGCTGACGCGGATAGCGCTGCTCGCCGCGCTCCTGTGGGTCGGCTTCGACGTGCTCGCCGCCGGGTACGCCTACCTCGCGGGTGCCGCGCTCGCGTTCGTCGTCTCGCTCGTCCTCCTCAACCGACTCATCTCGCTACCGGGGGCCTACCGGACCCACGTGAAGGAGATATCCGCCTTCTCGATGCCCGTCGTCGTGTCGAGTTTCCTGGCGACGCTGCTGACGCGGACGGACACGCTGATGCTCGGCTACTTCTGGGGGTCGACGGAGGCGGGCCTCTACGGCGCGGCGTATCCGCTCGCCGGGAGCATGCTCATCGTCATCTCCTCGTTCGGCTTCCTCTACCTGCCCCTGGCCTCCCGCCTCGACGCCGCCGACGAACGCGAGGAGATAGACCACATCTACAAGACGACGACCAAGTGGATATACGTCCTGACCTTCCCGGCGCTGCTCACGTTCGTCGTCTTCCCCGAGGACGTCGTCGGCATCTTCTTCGGCCAGGAGTACGTCTCTGCGTCGATAGCGCTGGTCGTCCTCTCGGTCGGGTTCTTCTCGAACGCCGTCGGCGGCCGCAACCGCGAGACCATCTCCGCGCTCGGCGTCACGAAGTACCTCCTCGTGACGAACGGCGTCGCGTTCGGGGCGAACGTCGTCCTGAACCTCGTCCTGATCCCCCGGTACGGCTTCGTCGGCGCCGCCGTCGCCTCCGCCGTCTCGTACGTCGGCCTGAACGCGCTGGCCTGCTGGGTGCTGTGGCGCGGGTTCGACATCTCGCCGTTCTCCCGGTGGTCGACGCGGACGTTCGTCGCCCTCCCCGTCGCCCTCCTGCCCCCCGCGTACCTCCTCTCGGAGTTCGTCTCGCTGACCGTCGTCACGCTGCTCCCGTTCCTCGTCGTCGTCGGCCTGCTCGGCATCGCCGTCGTCGCCGTCACCGGCAGCCTCCAGCCGGAGGACGCCGTCGTCCTGTCATTCGTCGAGGACGCAACCGGCGTCCGCGTGCCGCTGATCAGGCGCTACCTCCCGGAGGAGGAGGCGGGCGAGTGGGAAGACTAGCGCCGCTCGGCGGGGACCTCGGCCGCGACCGCCGGTTCGTCGACCCGGGCCCGCTCCTCGTCGGTCATCCCCTCCACGATGGCCGTGAGAGTCGCGAGCAGGTTCAGTTCTATCAGGCCGTAGCGCTCGTACCGGTCGAGGATGGCGGCGACGCCCTGCTCCGAGAGGGGGTAGACGTCGTCGGCGGAGAGGTCCGCCGCGAGCGCCGACAGGGAGTCGTCGACCGAGTCGTCCGACGACGTCACGAGGTCCACGGCGACCGACTGGAGCCGCGGGTAGCGACCCAGGAGGTCGTAGACGCGCCGCTTCGTCCGGTACTCCAGGGACGTGATGGGCGCGCCGAAGTTCGGGTACTCGATGTCGAGGACGGACGGCGCGAACTGGCGGAGGAACGCGGCGTAGAGGTCTCGGCCCCGCTTCTGCTCGTCCGGGCAGTTCATCGCGTACTCGAACACCGGGAGCGAGTAGAACGGGGCCACGCTCCAGAAGTAGTAGCGGTTGCGGTCCTCGCCCTGGTTGAGGTAGTTGAGGCCGCGCTCGCGAAAGAGGAAGTGGACGTACTGCCGGGTGCGGTCCGTCTCCGGGTACGAGCGGAGTCGCTCCGCGACCGACCGGCGGACCGCATCGGGGTCGACGTCCGCGGCCGCCGCGGCGTCGGCCAGTGGGATGCGTTCGTTCGACTCGATGGCAAACTCGACCAGGTCGTCGAGCGAGTCGAACTCGCGCGAGGGGGTCAGGTCGACCAGCACCTTGTCGCCGCCGTCCCCGGTGACGTACGTGGGCCGGCCGTGGTCGGCGCGGAGCTGTTCGAAGAAGTCGAGGATGAACGCCATCCCGAGGTAGTTCATCCCCTGCTTGCACTCCAGGAGGCGCGAGCGGTTCGCCTCGGAGACGGTCAGGTCGTACGCCGACCACTCCATACCGAGGGCGTCGGCGACGCGCCTGGCGACGCGGACCTCGTCGGTGTATCGACCCTCGTACTCGAAGGTGGCGGCCGTCGCCGGGAGATCAGCGCGTGCGTACGCGCCCGCGACGGCGCGGGAGTCGAGGCCGCCGCTGAGCGATATCACGTTCGCCGCGCCGTCGACGTCGCGGTTCTCGCAGGCCGTGACGAAACGGGACGCGAGTTCGGCCCCGTTCGCCGCGACGCTCCTGTCCCCCTTCGTCGTCCCGTCGAACCGGTGGCGGTAGCGCCGTTCGACATCGATGCCGTCGTCGACGTGGGCGACCGCACCCGGTCCCAGCGTCGACACCCCCTCGAACAGCGTCCGGTCCCCGAGGGCGTACCCGAACGTCATGACCTGCGCCGCACCGAGGCGGTCGAGGTGGACCGGGTCGTCCCGGCGACGACCGAACTCGCGGACGAACTTCAGTTCGCGCGAGAGGACGACGTCGCCGTCGACGGTAGCGTAGTAGGTGGGGAGCCGACAGAGCGGGTCGTTGAAGACGAAGACGTCGTCCGCCGCCTTGCGGTACGCGACCAGGAGGTAGTCGCCGTCGTGGTCGTGGAGGGCGTCGGCGACGGTTTCGACGTCGCCGGTCGCGAGCAGTTCGCCGAACCGTTCGAGGCGGCCGTCAACATCGTCGGCGTCGTACAGGTGGCCCTCCAGCAGGAGCACGGCGTCGTCCGTCTCGACGCGGCGAACCGGATACCCGGGATACCCGGAGTGCCCGATGACGGTCCCGCCGGACGTGTCGGACAGCGTCACCTCGTAGTCGTCGAAGAAGCGGACGGACTCGAAGAGACCGTCGGCGACCCCGGGTGCGGCGGTCCGTAACAGGCTGATTCCGGGCATGGGTGGCTGATCTGACGGACGGCGGTGGCGTCCGTTGTAATACCGGTGTTACCCGGCAGTACGGTTCGACCCGATAATCGGTAGAAGTCGGTTCCTACTCGCTATGTTTCCGTTTCTCGACGGCGTTCGGGGGGCGAGCGGCGACCGTGACCGGTCCCGGCGTCGACGCGGGCGGTCCGTCAGCGACGGGAACCCTCCCACGGACGGGACTCGGAGCGGGAGCGTACGGGCCGCTGGCGACGGTATCCGTCCCGCGCTCCCCCCGGTAACAGCCGATTACCCGGGCGGAAAGCGCCGCCTATTCCGTGATAGCGACGACGGCCGCAATTAACCCCGTCGTGCGCAGAAATAACGGTAGTTCCGGTGGCGCTGGAACCGAACTGGTACGTAATTAGTACGGATCCGGGAGTAAGCAGCCAGCTATCGGCCCGTCGTGGTCAGAACCGTTAATGGGGTAAGTACTTGCTACCCGGGCATGGCAACTCGAAAGGACGGCGAAACCGGCAGCGACGAAACGACTGGCGAGGAACAGGACCGGATTTCGACGAGTAACGACACCTTACCCGCCGATACTGGCGGTCAGGAGCGTTCGTACGCGCGGCGGAACTTCATGAAACTCGCCGGCACCGCCGTCGTTGGTCTCGGGGTCGCGGCGAGTTCGGCCAGTGCGGCGGAGTACGAAACCGTCACCGTCGGCGCGGGGGAGTCGAAGCAGTACGACGTGGGGAGCGGCGAGACGCTCGAGAACCTCCTCATCGACGTCACCGCGTCGGAGGCCGACCTGCACATCAGCGCCTCCGGGAGCGACTGGACGATCCGAAATATCGGCGTCAAGGGTAGCTTCGACATCGGCGACGGCGACCTGGACGACGGCCCCAGCGGCTTCGACCAGATACTCAAGGTCGAGGGGGAGGGGCTCATCGAGAACGTCTACCTCGGCGACGGCGTCGAGGACGGGTTCGCGAAGAGCGCGATGAACGTTCCCCACGACCACGCGGACCACATCACCTGCCGCAACCTGAACGTCGGCCGCTGGTCCTCGAACGCCATCTACGCCGCCGGCTTCGGCCGCATCCGCGGCCCCGGGAGCACGGACGGCGCGGGCGGGAGCATCTCGTTCGACGGCTGTCTCTTCGAGAACAACAACATCGCTCACCTCCGCCTCGCGGCGGACGGCACCGAGGTGAACAACTGCGTGTTCCGGAACACGGGGGACGTCCCCCCGCTCCCGCTCACGCACGGCGGACTGAACGACGTCGTCAACTCCCGGGGCATCTACACCGGCTACGGCGACCCGGAGCAGACGATCAGCGTCCGGAACTGCGACTTCGACATCACCGGCGACAACACCTGCGGGAGTTCGAGCGACGCCGGTTCCTGCGCCGCGAGCGCCGTGACCGCGCAGGAACACGGCACCTACGGCGCGACGACCGTCGTCTCCGTCGCCGACTCCCAGGTAAACGGGAAACTGAGCGGGGAGTACGTGGAGACGTCCAACGTCGGCGAGAACCCCGAGACCACGCCGCCGTCCGGCGTCCCGACGTCCGCGGAGGCCGCGGCCGGTGGCGAAGGTTTTCCGAACGGCGGGGGGAGTAAGTCGGAAACCCCCGCCGACTCGACGACCACGGAGACCGCCACCGATTCGACGAACACGATCAGCATCTCGGGCGGCAGCGTCTCGAACGTCGTCTCCTACAGTTTCGACGTCAGCGACACCGTCGAGAAGAGCCTGGCGAACGGCGGCACCATCTCGTCGGAGGACACGATAACCGGGACCAGCGTCGAGGGCAAGATAGCCGGTGGCACCGACAGCTTCGACTACACCGGCGACGTGACGTCGTTCACCGCCGACGAGGGCGCGACGGTCGTCCGGAACGGGACGGAGGTCGACCCCGCCGACCTGGTCACCGAGACGCCCACGGAAACGGAGACGACCACGGAGACCGAGACGCCGACCGAGACCGAGACGCCCACGGACGACGGGTCGGCCGACTCCGGGAGCGGTGACGGGTCGGCCGACGAGGACGTCATGGTCATCGACGGGACGAACGCCCCCACCGAGACCGCCCGGTACACGTTCACGGTGTCCGGCGAGGTGACCCGCAACGTCGCGCGGTCCACCGTCGAGGAGGACGGGACCGCGTGGGACCGGATGCTCGACACCGCGGATAACGGCAGGGTCGTCGGCATCGTCGGCAACGGCGTTGACGCCTACTCGTTCACCGGTCGCGTCACGAACATCGACGTCCGCGGCGACGCCTCGTTCACGGTCATCAGGTCGTAAACCGGCGTCTCAGTCCGGAGCAGTTCTCTTTCTCTCTTCTGCCCGTTCGATGGACGACTCGGAGACGAACAGGTCCTCAGGCGACCGACTCGTTGCCGAGCAGGTAGAGCCGGTAGTCCCCGTTCGACTGGACCCGGTCGATGGCTGGCGAGGAGTCGAGGCGGTCGAACCCGCGCTGCGAGTAGCGAAGCCCGTCGTAGAGGTCGGTCTCGCGCCGGACGTCGCTTCGCGAAACCGGGACGTACCGGCGGCCGTCGTAGTAGCTCGTGAGGTTCGATTCGAACTGCTCGCCGGGTATCACGCCGCGGGGGCCGACGCCCATGATGTTGATCTCCCGCGCCCGTTCGGTCCCGTAGGTGCCGTGGAGGAGGCGGACCGGACTGCTCCGGATCCCGGCGAAGGCGACGTCGTCGTCCATCGACTCGAACGTCGTCTCCGCCCCCTCCATCTGGTGGGCGGAGACGCCCTGGGTCGGCTGGTAGATGAACGGCGAGGCGTGGACCGTCGCCAGCGGGAGCGCCAGCAACAGCAGGAAGCAGACGGCCAGGCCGACGCCGGTGGTTCCGACCGACGACCGGCGGGCGAGCGCCCGGGCAGCCCCGGAGACGGCGAGCGCCCCGAGGAGGGTTATCGGCACCATGACGAACCCGACGTACCGGAAGTGCTGCGTGGTCATGCTCGACGCGAAGAAGACGCCGAAGGCGACCGAGAGGGGGACCAGCGCGACGACGAGGTACGTGATCAGCGCGTTGCGCTCCGCGTAGCGGTCGTCGAGACGGCCCGTGTACCAGAGGACGATGAGCACGCCCGCGAGGAGGCAGAACACCGCCGAGACGAGGAACAGTTTCGCGAAGAGACCGCCGATGCTCCCGCCTATCTCGGTGAGTGACGTCGACCGCTGGGCTATCTCGTCGGCGGGCACGCTGCCGGCGACCAGCGAGTTCGTGACACTCTCCAGCGTCCCCCGGACGCGCTCGTGACGGGGGGCCCACGCGACGAAGGCGACGACCGCCGCGGCCGTCGGCGCGTACACTGGCCGGTGGCTCGCTATCGACTCGAAGACGCCGAACCGGCGGGCGAGGAACTGGACGCCCGCGACGGTCAGGAAGACGGCGACGACGTTCAGCGCCCCCTGCGGGTGGACGAGGACCAGCGCGACGAGCGACAGCGTGAGCAGGACGCCCACCGGCGTGAGGCGGGAGAGCCGGTTCGTCGACTCCCCCGCCCCCTCGACGTACCGGAAGAGGAGGTACAGCACCAGCGGGAAGAGCAGCAGGCTCTGGGTTATCGGGTGCGCCATGAGGTGGACGCTGACGTTGTTGTTCGGCAGGAGCAGCAGCGCGGAGAACAGGCCGGCGGGGACCGCCCACCGCCCCGACCCCAGGGCCCTGACGCAGAGCGTGACGAAGGCGACGAAGACGAGGACGTACGCGAGCGTGACGAACAGTTGCGCCACGCTGTAGTCGACCCCGACGACGTTCGAGGCGAATATCGTCGTCGTGTGGACGCCCGGGTACAGCATCTCGACCGGGTCGAGTCGACCGGCGACGATATCGCGGACCCAGCCGAGGTGCGTCAGCGAGTCCCCGCCGCCGAAGTGGTGGTAACCCCTGATTAACGGCAGCGCGACGACGGCCGCGACGGCGATAGCGCCGAGCAGCATGGCCGCGTCCCGGACGAGCGACCCGGGGCGTGCGCCGAACGAGACGGCCAGGCTCACTCCAATGGCGACCGCCAGACCGACCCAGAACGCCGTCGGCGTGGCCGCGTAGATCGATAGCTCGTACCCCGTCGCCGGGGAGCGAAACGCCGCGAGCGTTCCGGCGAGCAGCGCCAGGAACCCCGCGACGAGTGCGGTCTTGGACAGTCGCGTACCGCGTGTGGTCGATACCATCGTGTTTGAGGCGTGAAGCCGAGCTATCGATCCCTCTCCCGGTACTGGCATTGTTATGCTGGCGTTACGCGATTACTGGGATTCGGGACGCATCGAATCGGGCCGGCGGACGGGTTCGGCGTCCGACGCCATGGGGGACCACCACCGCCGCTCGACGGCGACGGCCCTCAGAGGTCGTCCCGATCGAAACGCGTCGCACCGATCGCCAGCGGCACGACTATCCAGGCCAGCAGGACGAGGACGCCGAACCAGGGGGTCGCGTAGAACGCCGGATCGGTGGAAGCGCCCCCGGGGAGCAACGTGGCCATGGTGGTCCGGTAGGCGGTGATCGGGTTCAGGTGCGTGAAGACGAGGGCCCACTCCGGTTGCGGCCCTGGCGGCATCGAGAAGCCGTTGGCGACGTACCGGGCGAGAGCGGGGATCTGTCCCCAGATGCCGAGGAACGCCATGAACGCGCCGAAGCAGGTCACCACGGCCCGGTTCGTCGTCCGCACGCTCGCCGAGACGCCGACGGCGAAGGCGGCCATCGCCACGCCGATCAGGAGCGCCAGCAGCCAGGCGAGCGCCAGCAGTCCGAGGTCCGGGACGCCGGCCCGCAGGAGGTAGACGGCGGTCGCGACGAGGAACCCGGTGGTTATCAGGACGGCCGCGACGACCGACCGACCCACCGCCGTCCCCAGCACGACCTCCCGGCGCGTGTGCGGGAAGGACAGCACGACGCGCAACGCACCGTTCTCGCGACGCTTGACTATCGCCTGGTAGCCGACGACGACCGACGCGACAGGGACGAACACCCCGACCGTGCTCACGTGCATGGCCGCCAGCGCCGTCTCGCTCGACGTCTGCAGGTAGGTGCCGAGGCCGAACAGCAGGACGAAGACCGTCAGGTAGACGAACAGAGAACGGGACCGGTAGGGGTCGAGGGCGTCCCGTCTGGCAATCACGCGCCAGCTCACGCCTCGGCCTCCGTGTACGAGGCGAACAGTTCGTCGAGCGACGCCTCGTTCGTCTCGAAGTCGACGACGGTCGCACCGTCCGCGCGAAGGGCGTCGACGACCTCTATCTTCCGGGGGTCCGGACAGGAGACGGTGACCGTCGTCCCGTCGACGGCGACGTTCGAGACGGCGTCGAGCGCGCGGACGTCGTCGAGCATGCCGTCGGGCTTCGCGTCGAGAGTCACCGAGAGCGCGGCCTGCGAACCGACGGACTCCTGCAGGCCCTCGATGCTGTCCTGGGCGACGAGTTCGCCGTCGGCGAGGATGCCGACACGGTCGCAGACGGCCTCGACCTGGCCGAGGATGTGCGAGGAGAAGAACACCGTCGCGCCGCGGTCGGCCTCCTCCCGGACTATCTCGCGCATCCGGCGGGCGCCGTTGGGGTCCAGCCCCGTCGACGGTTCGTCCAGGATGACGAGGTCCGGGTCGCCCACGAGCGCCGTGGCGAGCAGGAGTCGCTGGGCCATCCCCTTCGAGAAGCCGCCGGCCTGCCGGTCGATGGCGTCGACGAGGTTCACCCGTTCGAGGAGCGCTTGCGGGTCGTCGTCCGCGGCCTTCGACTCGATGGCGAACTCCAGGTGCTGGCGGGCCGTCAGGTTGCCGTCGAGGTGGTAGCCGTCGGGGAGGACGCCGACGCGTCGGCGCACCTCCTTCGTCCGCTCCTGGACGTCGAGGCCGAAGACGGTCGCCCGGCCGCTCGTCGGTCGGAGGTAGTCGAGGACGACGTCGATGGTCGTCGACTTCCCGGCCCCGTTCGGGCCGAGGAAGCCGTACACTTCGCCCTCCTCGACGGTGAGGTCGAGGTCGCGGAGGGCGACGACGTCGCCGAACCGCTTGTGGAGGGATTCGAGTTCGATAGCGGGCATGCGCGGGCCCGTTCCCGGAGAAGGGGTATAGGTTTTCCCGTCGACAGGTCCACCGCGTCGCGCGTCGCTAGCAGCGGTCGTCGCTGTCCCGTTCGGCTACCTCGTCGCCGCGCCTCGGTAAACGAGATCGAGAATTGCATAGATGGAAACAGATCCCTGATTGACGACGATATCGCTTGCACGACGGCAATATATTTCCCATGCCACTGTGACTCCGCAACAATGGCGGAAAGGAAGCGTAGAGCGATGAACGACGATGCAGCAGTACAATTGAGCGGGTTACTTATCGCCATTGGAGGGCTCGCCTGTCTCTTCGCACTTCCAGTAATAAAGCTCCAGCGCGCGGCAGGAGAGTTCTCCCTCTTTCCCTCGTATCTCCTGCTGGACCAGTTAGGCACCCTGCTCGGTGGACTGCTACTGGTCTGGGGAATAGCGACGCTCGCGACCGGTCGGCGGCGGTCGCTCACGCCTGAATCCGCACTGGCGATCCCGGTGGTCGTCGCAGTACCGTGGATTCAGGCGGCGTTCGTGCCGACACCGTCGGATGATGCGATGGTCTCGTGGAGGTCCCCCGCGACGATTCCCGAAGTGGCCGAAGTGGTCCTCGTCCAGAACGGCGGAGTATTCGTCGGTGCCGCGATCCTCGCGGTGGTCGGCGTCGGCATCGCGCGCGGAGAACGGACGTGGATCGCGGTCGCCGGCGTCCTGCTCTTCGCACTGGCCGTCCTCACCGGCCTCCTCTCCCACGGGTTCCTCTACGGGTTCGCCAGGCCCGTCATCGGGGCCGGTGTCGGCGCAGTGATCGCCGCACCGTTCGGCTACCTCGTCGCCGCGCCGTCCCCCGACGAGACGTGACGGACGCACGACGACGGACCGTGGTTGCGGAACTGTTTTAGGCGCTCGTCGGCCAAGATTACCGCAATGAGCGACCTCGCCGACGAATATCGACTGGAGTACTTCGAGGAGGAGGGGTTCGTCCGCCGGGAGTGTACGGAGTGTGGGGCGCACTTCTGGACGCTGGACGAGTCCCGGGAGACGTGCGGTGAACCGCCCTGCGAGGAGTACGGCTTCATCGGCGACCCGGGCTTCGACGAGGAGCAGAGTCTGGAGGAGATGCGCGAGACGTTCCTCTCCTTCTTCGAGGAGCGCGGCCACGGGCGCATCGACCCCTACCCCGTCGCCGCGAACCGGTGGCGCGACGACGTACTGCTGACGCAGGCCTCCATCTACGACTTCCAGCCGCACGTCACCTCCGGGCAGTCGCCGCCGCCGGCCAACCCGCTCGTGGTGTCCCAGCCCTGCATCCGGATGCAGGACATCGACAACGTCGGCAAGACGGGCCGGCACACGATGGCCTTCGAGATGGGCGGGCACCACGCGTTCAACGCCGACGAGGAGACCGACTACGCCTACGAGGGCGAGGTGTACTGGAAAGAGGAGTGCGTCGAGCACTGCGTCGACCTGCTGGACGAGGTCGGTGCCGACGTCGAGGACCTGACCCTCATCGAGGACCCGTGGGTCGGCGGCGGCAACGCCGGCCCCGCCTTCGAGGTCATCTACCGCGGCCTCGAACTCGCGACGCTCGTGTTCATGTGCTTCGAGCAGGACCCCGACGGCGACGTCGAGATGAAGGACGGCAACACGTACAGCCGGATGGACCGCCGGATCATCGACACCGGCTACGGCATCGAGCGCTGGACGTGGATGTCCCAGGGGACGCCGACGGTGTACGAGGCCGTCTACCCCGAGATGATCGAGTTCCTGCGGGAGAACGCGGGACTGGAATACACCGAGCGCGAGGACGAACTCGTCCGCCGCGCCGCCACGCTCGCGGGTCACATGGACATCGACGAGGCCGAGGACATCGAGTCCGCCCGTGACAACATCGCCGACCAGCTAGACGTCTCGACGACGGAACTGGTCGACCTGCTGGAACCGCTCGAGGACGTCTACGCCATCGCCGACCACTGCCGGACGCTGGCGTACATGCTCGGCGACGAGATCGTCCCGTCGAACGTCGGGACGGGCTACCTCGCCCGGATGGTGCTCCGGCGCACGAAGCGCCTCTGCGACGGCGTCGGCGTCGACGCACCGCTGGACGAACTCGTCGACATGCAGGCCGAGCGGCTCGGGTACGAGAACCGCGATACGGTCCGCGACATCGTCCGCACCGAGGTGGAGAAGTACCGCGAGACGCTGGACCGGGGCGGCCGCCGCGTCCGCCAGCTGGCCGACGAGTACGCCGAGCGAGGCGAGGCCATCCCCGTCGGCGAACTGATCGAACTGTACGACTCCCACGGCATCCAGCCCGACACCGTCGAGGAGATAGCCGCCGAGCGCGGCGTCGACGTCGAGGCCCCCGACGACTTCTACTCCCTCGTCGCCGAGCGCCACGGGAGCGGCCAGGCCTTCGAGGACGAGGAGGGCGTCCCCTACGCCGACCGGCTCGCGGAGCTGCCGGACACCGACCGCCTCTACTACGAGGACCAGAACCGGATGGAGTTCGAGGCCGTCGTGCTGGACGTGTTCGAGCGCGACGACGGGGACTACGACGTCGTCCTCGACCAGACGATGTTCTACCCCGAGGGCGGGGGGCAGCCGCCGGACCGGGGCACCATCGCGACGGACGACGTCACCGGCGAGGTGACCGACGTCCAGATCCACGACGGCGTCATCCTCCACACGGCCGACGCCGACCCCGGCAAGGGCGAGTTCGTCCGCGGAACGGTCGACGCGACCCGCCGCCGGCGGCTGATGCGCCACCACACCGCGACCCACCTCGTCGTCCACGCCGCGCGACAGGTGCTCGGCGACCACGTCCGCCAGGCCGGCGCGCAGAAGGGGACCGAGAGCTCGCGCATCGACGTCCGCCACTACGACACCGTCTCGCGCGAGCAGGTGGAGGCCATCGAGCGCCTCGCCAACGACCTCGTGATGGACAACGTCCAGGTCACCCAGGAGTGGCCGGACCGCCACGACGCCGAGGCCGAACACGGCTTCGACCTCTACCAGGGCGGCATCCCGCCGGGCGAACAGATCCGGCTGATCCACGTCGCCGACGACGTCCAGGCCTGCGGCGGCACCCACGTCGCCCGCACCGGCGACGTCGGGACGATCAAGGTGCTCGGCACCGAGCGCGTCCAGGACGGCGTCGTCCGCATCACCTTCGCCGCCGGCGACGCCGCCGTCGAGGCGACCCAGCGCACGGAGAACGCGCTGAACGCCGCCGCCGAGACGTTCGACGTCAGCCCGCAGGCCGTCCCGGAGACGGCCGAGCGCTTCTTCACCGAGTGGAAGGAGCGGGGCAAGGAGATAGAGGAGCTCAAAGAGCAACTGGCCGAGGCCCGCGCGTCGGGCGGCGGCGACGCCGAGGAGGTGGACGTCGGCGACGCGACGGCGGTCGTCCAGCGCATCGACGCCGACATGGAGGAACTCCGCGCCCAGGCCAACGCCGTCGTCGAGCAGGGGAAGATAGCGGTGCTGGGTTCGGGTTCGGACGGTGCGCAGTTCGTCGTCGCCGTCCCCGAGGACGTCGACGTCAACGCCGGCCAGGTCGTCGGGGAACTGGCGGGAATGGTCGGCGGCGGGGGCGGCGGACCGGCCGACTTCGCCCAGGGCGGCGGCCCCGACGCGGACGCGCTCGACGAGGCGCTCGCCGACGCCCCCGAAGTGCTTCGCGGCGTCGCCAACGTCTGAGCGGACGAACGTTTTTTCGCTGACCCCGACGTATCCTCGCGCGTGCAACGGCCCGACTGGACGCGGGTAGCCGGCGGCGTCCTCGTCGTCGCGATGCTCGCCACGCTCGTCTCCGGGGAGTCGCCCGCGGGACTCGCGGAGTGGCTGGCCAGGGCCGGCGGACTGGCGATAGCCGTCGGCCTGGCCGCGCCGCGAGTGTCCGAGCGCGTCCCCCGCTACTGGCTCGCGTCGTTCCTCGTCCTCGGCGTCGGGAGCGTGTGGCGACTGGCCGCCACCAGCGCGGGACCGGTCGAGTTCGGCGCGTTCCTGCTGGTCGGGGCCGTCGGCGCCGTCGTCTGGGTGGCGTTCCAGTTCTGGCGGCGTCCCGAAACGGCGGTCGGTCGGTAGGGTCACCCGGTGACGACCCGTGGACCGGCGAACGAGCGCCGCGCCGAAAGCTACGTATACATCGTAGACGTAGCAAACACCATGGGAACCATCTCGGCGCGCGTCCCCGACGACCTCGAGGCCGAACTCGAGGCGTACGTCGAGGCGGAGAACCTCGACCGGAGCACCGCGGTCCGAAAACTGCTGACAGAGCAACTCGAAGAAGTGCGCCACGAGCGCGCGCTGTCGATGCTCGAATCGGGCGAGGCGTCACTCTCGCGAGCGGCGGAGGTAGCGCGACTCGACCCCTGGGAATTCGCCGCGCTCGCACAGGACGAGAGCGTGTCCTGGGTCGACGACGAAAGTCTGGCCGACGACATCGACGACCTGTGACGCGGGTCGTCGACGCGACGCCGCTCATCGTCCTCGCGAAGGCGGACCACCTCGACGTCCTCGCTGGCGGAGACGATACCCCCGTCGTTCCGACCCGGGTGTACCAGGAGGTCGTCGAAACCGGACTGTCGGAGGGGTATCCGGACGCACGACGGATCGATCGGCGGGTCGACGACGGGGGGTTTCAGGTCGAGGACGCCCCGGAGTCGACGCTCTTCTCGGATCTCTCGTCGAGTCCGGCGCTGAGCGACGCGGACGCGGCGGTCCTCGCGCTCGCCGCGGAACGCGACGGGGTCGCGGTGATGGACGAACGGGCCGGTCGAGCGGCCGCCGACGCCGAGGGTATCGAGGCGCGCGGGACCGCCTACGTCGTCCTCTCCGCGCTCGAACGCGGCGACGTCTCGGCCGGGGAGGCGCGGGCGGTGATAGACGACGTCGTCGACGCCGGGTGGCACTGCTCGACCGACCTGTACGCCCGGATCCTCCGGAAGGTCGAGGAACTGTCCGGCGGGGAGTGACGGAACGGGTGACCCGGCGACCGGTCAGCGGCGAGCGAGCAGGTAACCGGTGGCGGCCCCGGCGACCACCGTTCCCCCGTAGGTGAGCACGAATCCCAGCGCGCCGAGGACGAGCGGCGTGGCGAGCAGGAGGAACAGGTACTCGAGGACGCCCGTCGCGCCCGGGGGGACGTCGGTCGGGACGCCGGCCATCGCGGCGCCGGCGAACACCATGATAAACATCGGCACCGGCAGCGCCAGCAGACCGACCAGCGCGCCGACGAGCGTGCCCCGACGCGGCGACCGGTCGGCGTCGAGGCGCGGGTCCAGAGCAGTCGCGAGAGGAGCGCGCCGCCCAGGAACCCGCCGACGACGAGGGACGCATCGAAGGCGGACGGGGTGAATCCGCCGCCGTCGACCAGCGCACGGGCCGTGGTCGCCAGGACGAAGGCGAGGGCGAACAGGCCGCCGACGAGACCGAACGTCGGCGACGGGTGGCGTCGCGCGGCCGGCAGCGGTGACCAGTCCATGCGGGAAGTTCGTCGCGTCCGTTGATGAACGTGCCGCTCAGGCCGCACGTCGGGGCGAGGTTCCCGTCGTCGCCCCACTCGGTCGATGCGGCGTTCCGATCGCTCGCGCGTCAAAACACCTATCAGTGGATGGGAGAAATCGGCAGGCAATGCCGAACTGCGCCGAATGCGGCGAGGAGCTAGACGAGGGGCACATGTTCTGTCCCAACTGCGGGGCGGACCTGGACGACCGGTCCGCGACGGGCACGGGAACCGACGGGGAGTCGTGGGGCGCGACCAACGACGAGGTCGGCGGCGGATCCGGCGGGTCGGACGACGTCGACGACGGCGCGGCGGCATCGACCGACGAGTGGGGGACGACCGAGACGGGGGACGTCGTTCCGACCGCCGGCGATGCGGACGCCGGTGGGGCGGCGTCGACGAGCGGAGACGACGGCCCGGACGGCGATCCGTCCGCGACCGCCGCGGATCCGCCCGCCACCGACGTCGAGGGGCCGTCACCGCACACCGACGGGGCGTTCTCCTTCGCGGCGAAGTACGCCGTCCGCGACGGGTACGACCCGCTCCTGATCGGCTCGGTGATCTACCTGGGCGTGTTCCTGGTCCCCGTAATCGGCCCGTTCCTCGGCTTCTTCGTCCGCGGCTACGGGTTCCGGTTGACGCAGGCCGCCGCGCGCGGCCAGACCGCCCCGCCCGAGTTCGACGACTACGGCGACCTCTTCGTCGACGGGCTCAAGCTGTTCGGTCTCGGCCTCCTCTACGGGCTCGCGTTCCTGTTCGTCGCGGGGCTCACGGCGGCGGTGGGCTACGCGGTCCACGAGGTGCTCGGACTGGTGGTACTGGCCGGCTGGGTCCTCGTCGCCGGCTACTTCTACCCCGCCGTCCGGGCGATACTCGCGGCCACGGACTCGTTCGAGGCGGCGCTGTCCCCGGAACGGGTCGCGGCGTTCGCGTTCACCGGGACGTACCTGAAGGCGTACCTGCTGTGGATCCCCATCTCGATACTGGTGGCGGTGGTCGCGCTGGCGTCGCTGTTCACGATAGTCGGCATCGTCGCCGTGGCGGCGTGGGCCCTCTACCTCCAGGCGGCCTACTGGGGCTACCACTACCGGGAGGCGGTGGCGAAGGGCGAGGTGCCGTCGCCCCCGTCGGCCCCGGTCTGACGCGGACCCACGCGAGTCACCGAGCGAACCCTCGACGGCGTTGCGGAGAGCGCGACGACCGAGTGGTATTATGTGGCGCTCGTTCCAGGTGCGGATATGCGCCGACGCGCAGTGCTGGGCGCGCTCGGGGGGAGCGTCCCGGTGCTCGGCGGTTGTCTCACGTTCTCGTCCGATCGACCGCGCGAGGAACTGCCGGACGTGACGGTCACGTACCGGTGGTCGGGCGTTTCGTCGTCGGTCGCCGCCGTCGCGGTGCGGGCGTCGCGGGACGAACTCCGGTTTCGCGTGTCGTGTCGGGAGGGCCAGGGCGACGGGTACGCGGAGACGGCGTCGGTCGACGACGGCGAGTACGTCGCCCTCCAGCGTCTCGTCGTGCGGAGCGAACCCGCGTCCTGGCCCGCGAGGTTGGACTGCCGGAACACCTGTGGGACCGACGACGGGCGCATCGGCCTGAAAGCGACTGTGGACGGGACCGTCCACGAGACGGACCTCGACCCGATGGCCGACCTGCCGTCCCGGATAGACGACCTCGTCGAACGCATGCGGACGTTCGAAAACCGGTTCGACATCCCCACCTGTGGGTGAGGGGCACAAACCTGGTCTTCGCGCAGGTGCCTGCGGACGTGACGACGAGACGGCCGCCGGGTAGCTCCGTGGACGGCGACCCGACGCCGACGGCCACGACGAGCACGACGGCGTCAGCGAGTGGACCGGCCCGAGACGCCGCCGTCTCGGAGATTTCGTGGCCGGGACACAGAGCCCCGGGCCTGGCAGATATGAGAAAGCCCCTTGAGTGGACGGGCCGTAGCGCCGCCGATGCCGACCGTCGAGCGCAACGGGATCGAACTGTACTACGAGACGGAGGGGAGCGGACCGACGGTGGCGTTCGTCGGCGACGTCGGCGCCGGGGCGTGGCTCTGGGGCTGGCAACAGCCGGCACTCGCCGGCCCGTACGAGACGCTGGTCTGGGACCTCCGGGGGACGGGGCGCTCCGACCTGCCGCCGGGGCCCTACGCCGTCGAGACGCTGGCGAACGACCTGGAGGCGGTCCTCTCGGACCGCGGCGTCGCGGACGTCCACCTCGTCGGCGCGGGCCTCGGCGGGATGGTCGCGCTCGCGCACGCGCACGCCTACGGGCGCACGAACTCGCTCGCGCTGTTCGGGGCCGCCGCGGGCGGCGACGCGGTGACCGACCGCCTGGCGACGCTGCGGGCCTCGCCCGACGACCCCGTCGCGCTGCGGGCGTCACTGGCCGACGCCTTCGCGGTCGACCCGGCCGAACACCCCGACGTCGTCGACGAGATAGTCGGGTGGCGGGCCGGAGACGACGCCGGCCTCGACGCCTGGGACGCACAGGCCGCCGCGATGCGGTCGTTCGACGCGCCGCCGCTGTACGAGGTGACCCAGCCGGCCCTGGTCCTCCACGGCGTCGACGACGTCGTCGTCCCGGCCAGCGCCGGGGAGTCGCTGGCCGCCGACCTGCCCCGCGGCGACTATCGAGGGGTCGACGGGGGCCACTGGTGTTTCGTGGAGGAGGCGGCGGCGGTCAACGACGCTCTCGCCGGGTGGCTGGACGAGCAGACGGACGACGACTGACCCGTCGGGAGAGCGACGCTCTCCGTTCCCGGTTCCAAGGGGAGTCCTAAAGGGTAGCGGGCACACAGCTACGGGTATGGGACTGTTCGACGGCCTCAAGAGCGTCCTCGGCATGAAGGCCGAGGCCGACGCGACGCGCGACGCCGACCCGGACGACCTGTTCGGCATGTCGACCGCCTACCTCACGATGGAGGCCGAACTGGGCTACGCGCCGACCGGCGACGCGGCGCTGTGTTTCGCCGACGTGGACAACACCGACTTCCGGGACGCGATGAGCGAGGTGGAGGCCATCCTCGACGCCGGCGAGGTGGAGACCGGGACGACCGCCGAGTTCACCAGCGACGACCACGGCTACCAGTGGATAGTGCTCCACGACCGGGAGTTCGAGGACCTGGTCACCTCCATCCACTTCGCCGCCGACACGCTGATCGAGGCGCGCTACGGGTCGCGGCTCCTGGCCGCCGTCTTCGCCTTCGAGCGCGAACACGACGGCCTGCTGGGCTACTGGGTGTACTCGTTCCGCCGCGGGTCGTACTACCCGTTCGTGCCCGACGAACACGAGGATAACGAGCGCGACACCAGCGCCGAGTTCAAACTGGAGAGCAACCTCGACGGCGAACTCTCGGTCGAGTCGGACAAGGAGTACTGGTACCCGCTGTGGCCCGACCGACGCGGCCATCACCCCTGGGAGTGATGTAGCCCGGGCCCGGCACTGCTCGTACGATGACGGCCGATTCGGGGGAACCGAACTCGTCGCTGGCGGTGTACGACCACGTCCGCCCACCCGAGGGCGAGGCGCTGGGATCAGATCTACCACGGGGCGTCTATCGCGTCGTCGGGACGGCGGACGACGCGGTCACGCTGCTCCGGGTCGCCGACGACGAGGGACGACGGGTCCACGCGGGCGAACTCGTCACCGTCGCGGGCGGGGACGTCGCCGCGCTCGAACCCGCGCCGAACCCCGACGACGACCGGTCGCTGGCCGACGTCGCGTCCGCGCAACTCACCGGCTTCTGGTGGACGCTGCGCGTTCTCGCCCGGACGGTGGTCGAGCGACCGGCCCCGTCGGCGGTGGCCCTCGCGCTCGTCGCGACGGGCCTCTTCGGTGACCCGTACCTCCCCGTCCCCGATATCGGCGACCTGCTGCTGTTCCTGGCCGGCTTCTCCCTGCTCGTCTACCTGTCCCGCTCGGAGAGGTAGTTCCGTCCTCGCTGGTAAACCCCCGGACCCAGCCACTCCCGACAGCGTCGCTGTCGCCCACTTTCACTTTCACTACCCTGTTAACGAGGGTTTATATCCCCCGACGCACAAGCCAGTTCCATGGCAGCACAGGAAGAACTCGAAGACCTGCCGGGCGTCGGTCCGGCGACCGCGGAGAAACTCAAGGAGAACGGTTTCGACAACTACCAGGGTATCGCCGTCGCGAGCCCCGGTGAACTGTCGAATACCGCCGACGTGGGCGAGTCGAGCGCCGCGGACATCATCCAGGCCGCCCGGAAGGCCGCCGACATCGGCGGCTTCGAGACGGGCGCCACGGTGCTCGAACGGCGCGAACAGATCGGCAAGCTCACCTGGGGCGTCGACGAGGTGGACGAACTGCTCGGCGGCGGCGTCGAGACCCAGTCGATCACCGAGGTGTACGGCGAGTTCGGTGCCGGCAAGTCCCAGGTGACCCACCAGCTCTCGGTCACCGTCCAGCTTCCGTCCGAACACGGCGGCCTGGAGGGGTCGACCATCTTCGTCGACTCCGAGGACACGTTCCGCCCGGAGCGTATCGACCAGATGGTTCGCGGCCTCGACGACGAGGTCATCGCGGACACGATGGAGCTCCACGGCGTCGTCGGCGAGGAGGAGACGGCCGACCCCACCGACGAGGCGAACCTCGAGGCGCTCGTCGAGTCCGTGCTCGACAAGATCCACGTCGCGAAGGCGTTCAACTCCAACCACCAGATCCTG
>CAZMGU010000009.1:0-45097 GCA_964565905.1 uncultured Halobacteriales archaeon | reverse complement strand
TTCATGTGCTGGGCCGTCGTGACGAGGCCGACGTCGGGGTCCTCCTCGGGCGGCGCCAGTTCTTCGTCGCTGGCCTGCTCCATGATGGGGAAGACGTCGACGTTGGAGAACAGCGGGACGTAGATGATCTTGTCCGACTCCTTCATCGGCGAGTGACCGAAGTGGACGAACACGTCCGTCCGGCGCATCAGGTAGGTGTCGAGGTCGCAGGCGCCGTAACACGGCTGGCCGGACATCATCACCTGCGTGTCGTCGGGCAGCAGTTCCCGCAGGTCGTCGGCGACGGCGGGACCGCGTCGCTTGAGACCCTCGGGGAACTGGAGGCCCACGGTCTCGGCGTCGCGCTCGTCGACGGCGTCGACGATGCGGTCGAGTTCGTAGTCCCACTCCCGGTCGTGTTTCAGGGAGAGACCCGTGTTCCGCAGGTCCCCCTCGGTACGCTCCTGGCTCATTGCCCCGTCGTAACGACCGGACGCGTATAACGACCGCGTTTCGCGGAGGACTCGCGCGGAGAACGCGGTGGGTAGGAACCCGACCCCGTCTCAGCAGAAGTTCTGCGTCGCGTCGTGGACGAGGACGGACTACGACGCCGGATCGAGTGAAAGCGCGGGACTAAGCGGGCTATTTCGTTCGTCCGAGACCGAAAACGCTCGGTCCGACGCCAGGTCGGCCGGTTAGAACGTCGAAGACGGGTCAGGGTTCGTCGAACACGTCGTCGAGCGGCGAGTCCCGGGCCCCCATCAGCACCGCCACGAGGCGGTTCTGGAAGGCGATGAATCCGAACACCAGCACGGCGAGTCCGCCACCGAGCAGCAGGGAGTCTTCCATACGCGAACCGACGCGCTCGCTCCGTATAAGAGTTCCCGGCGGTTCCAGCGCCCGTTCCCGGGCGTCTCCGGCAGGTCTATAGGCGACGAGTACCGAACCCCGATCGATGAGCATCGAGACCGACGTCCCCGACGTCAGCGACGACCGCGTCGACCAGCTCGCCGCCGAGTTCGGCGAGGCCATCACCGAGATGCCGGTGTACCGGCGCTTCGCCGAGGCGAAGGAGGCCGTCGAGTCGAACGAGGAGGCCCAGGAGCGCATCGAGACGTTCGAGTCCGTCCGCGAGGACTTCATGCTCGCGCGCCAGACCGGACAGGCCGACGAGGAGGATCTCCGGGAACTCCAGGCCGCCCAGGAGGAACTCCACGACCTGGACGTCATGAGCGACTACCTCGCGGCCCAGAGCGAACTCGAACTCCGCCTCCAGGAACTGAACGAACTCGTGTCGGAGGAACTGGTCGTCGACTTCGGGGAGAAGGCCGGCGGTTGCTGTGAGGACTAGGCCGGTTTGAACGCAGTGAAAACCGGCTTTATTGCGAACGGTGAGCGAAGCGAACCGTGAGCTAGGTAGGTCGCGAACGAAGTGAGCGACCTACTGTACTCCGAGCGGCGAACGGAGTGAGCCGCGAGGACGGATCGATAACCAACGAATCGAAGACCAGCCATTCTGCGAACCGGGAGCAGATTCGCATTACTCCGAGCAGCGCTACCACGACGGGTCGTACTCCGTCCCGTCGCTACGGCGGAAAACGTAGTCGACGACGGCGAAGGTGACGACGCCGCCGCCACCGAGTAGTACGACCATCATCCACCGGATGGCGGGAAAGAGGAAGGGCTGGGAGACGAGGAGGTAGGCGAGCGGGCCCCACGTGAGGGCACCGACGAGGACGGCGAGGTGGGTGCGCGTCAGCACGAACTTCTCGGGGTGGTCGCCCGCCGCCCCGGCCGGGTCGGAGTTCGAGACGTATTCCTGGAGGCGCGCGAAGGGGTGGTTCGAGTCGATGGCCCCTGTCTCCGGGTCGTAGTCCTCGTGGTAGCGTTCGATGTGGCCGTAGCGCATCCCGAACACCGCGCCGCCGAGGACGAGGAGCGGGCCACCGACGAACGAGAGCGCGAACGCCCACGCGGGGACGGCCGCTTCGCCACCGAACAGGAGTCCGTAGCCGAAGCCACGGCGAGTGGGTATCGCCAGCGCGAAGAGGACGATGCCCCCGAGGAAGGCGAGCAGGCCGAGCGCCGTCGCGAACCGGGTGCGGACGGTAGCCATGGGCGATCCTGTCTACTCGACGAATATAACTCATTTTCTGGCCAGGTGACGTGACGGAGCGGAACTGTAAGCGCGTACGCACCCCGCCCGAGGATGTCGTAACGCCTTAGCCACCGCCACGTGTTCGCACAGCCATGGTCGAAAGCGACTGGGAGGACTGGCTGTTGCGCGACGTCGAGGACGCCGACCCGGACGGCATCTCCGTCTGGTACCTCGGCTGCAACGGGTTTATCGTCAAATCCGGCGGCGGCACGACGGTGTTCGTCGACCCGTACCTGGGAATCGGTGACCCGCCGCGGACCGTTCGGATGATCCCCGTGCCGTTCGACCCCGAGGACGTCGAGGAGGCCGACGCCGTCCTCGCGACGCACGAGCACGTCGACCACGTTCACGGGGAGAGCCAGGGACCGATACTGGAGCGGACGGGCGCGCCGTTCTACGCCACCGACTCCGGCCTGGACGTGGTCGCGGAGGAGGACTGGACCGGGAACTGGGACGTCGACGACGACCAGTTGAACGAGGTGTCGGAGGGCGACACGTTCGAGGTGGGCGACCTGACCATCCACGTCGAACCGGCGAACGACCCCGACGCAGTCCACCCCGTGTCGTACGTGTTCGAGCACGGGGAGACGACGTTCTTCCACGGCGGCGACGCGCGTCCGGGCGAGTTCGAGGCGGTCGGCGAGAACTACGACATCGACCTGGGCGTGCTCGCGTTCGGCGCGGTCGGGATGATACCGGACAAGGAGACGGGCGAGGGCGTCCGGACGCGGTGGTACAGCGACGAGAACATGATCGTCGAGGCCGCCAACGAACTCCAGCTAGATCGGCTGCTGCCGAGCCACTGGGACATGTGGAAGGGGATGACCACGGAACCGACGGTGCTCCACAACCACGCGAACAGCTTCGAGTATCCCGAACACCTCGAAATCGCGAAGATCGGGGATCGGGTCGACGTGTAGCCGGGAACCCCCTCGACTATTTTGCGATGGACCTGATCGCCGACTGGAACGATAGCCGAGGGAGCAAGTATCTTTAAGACCACAGCAAAACGGTTGTAGACACATGAGCGACTCACAGGCGTACGAGGCAATTACGGTCGCCTCCGACGGGGTGACCGTCACCAAACGGTTCGAGGAGGACGAGTTCCCCGTGCCGGCGATAGCGTTCAACTTCGAATCGAAGCGGAGCGAACCGGTGACGGTCAACCTCTCCGACGTCGTGCCCGACGACGTCGAGGTCGAGGACCTGGGTTTCCACCCCGAGTACGGCAGCGAGTACTGGACCATCGACGACGACGAGATATCCTTCGAGCGGGAGATAGGGTCGGACTCCTCGTACACGACGGTCTACGGCATCCGCGCCACCGGGACGGACAACGTCGAGCAGTTCCTCACCGAACCGCAGATAGACGAGGTGAACCCCCCGCTCGAGGACGACGAGGGGGCGCTCGTCGGGGACGGCTCCGACGCCGTCAAGGACGTCATCTCGGGCGACGCCGACAGCGTCCCGGGACTCGACGACGCTGACGACGAGGAGATAGAGACCCTCGACCTGAAGGACCCCAACGGCGAGGGCGCGCAGGCCTCGGCCAACGGCGACGGGAGCGACGACGGTTCGGAGACGACGAGCGACGGGTCGGCGGAGGCCAGCGGCGACGCCGCCGACGTCGAACTCTCCGGGGACAGTTTGGTCGCCGCGATGGCGAACGAACTCCGCAACCAGAACGTCACCAAGGACGACGTCCAGCTCCTGCGGAAGGCGTTCGACCTCGCGAGCGCGAACGACGGGAGCGTCACCGCCCGCGTCGACAAACTCCAGAAGGACGTCTCCGACGTCATCGCGTACACGGACGCGCTGGAGCAGTTCCTCGACGAGAACGGGACGGGCGACGAGATGGTCGAGGAGCTACGCTCCGAGGTCGAAGGGGTCCGCGACCGGGTCGAGTCGTTCGACGACGAACTCGAGGACGTGAAGGCCACGGTGGCGGAGAACGACGACCAGGTCGACTCCCTCTCCGAGGACGTCGACGACGTCGAGTCGACGGTGTCCGACGTGGAGTCGACCGTTACCGACGTCGAGTCCTCGATGGGCGACGTCGAATCGACCGTCGACGAACTCGACTCCCGCCTCGACGACCTGAGCGACGAACTGGAGACGGTGCGCGAGGAGATGGGCGACGGCGACGTCGAGGAGAAGATAAAGGACATCCACGACGAGATAGAGGAGCTCAAGGAGTGGCGCGAACAGCTCTCCTCAGTCATCGGCGGCGACTAGGAACCGGACCCGTTTTACCGACACCTGCCCTTCTCCCGGTCGATGACGACTATCGGAGTGGCCGTTCCCAGGAAGGGACGGCCCCTCGAGGCCGTGCTGGAACGCGTGGCGGCCCGGGCCGACGCCACCGAGGTGGCAGACCGGGTCATCTCGACGCTCCGCTACGAGAAGGCCGTCACCAAGGGGAACGCCGACGCCGACGCGGACGTGTACGACCGCCTCGCCGAGTACAGCGGCCTCGCCGACCCGATGGAACCCGAGTTCACGCTCCTCAGGGACGAGCGCGACGGACGACCGCGTCGCGTCGTCTTCGACAGCCTGACCGTTCCCTTCGACGGCATCGACGTCCAGCTAGTGGGCCGCGAGGAGCCGTTTCGCTCGCTCCGCAAACACGAATTCGCGCTCGGCTTCGACAGCGCGGACCTCGTGCTGGAGGAGGTGGTCGAACTGCGCGACGAACCGCTCGCGGACATCGCCGCCATCAACGAACGAATCGACCCGCTCGACACCGACGTCCGCGTCGTGACTGGCATGGGCGACACCGTCTACCACACGCTCCTCGCGACGCCGGACCTGATCGACTCGTACCACCCGGACCTCACTCGCGAGTTCGTCGACGAGTACGAGGGGCCACTGTGCATCTCCCCCCGGTACGAGCGCCTCGTCGAGGCGGTGCTGGGGACGGAGGCCATCGAGGGGATCGAGTTCACGTACCCCGGTGACGACCGCGAGGAGGAGGCGGCCATCGCGGACACCGGAGTCGGCGTGTACGTCACCGTCACCGGGTCGACGGCGCGCGACCACGGGCTCGAACTCGGCGAACAGCTGTTCCCGAGCGAGACGGTCCTCCTGGAGAACCGCTCGGAGGGGAGCGACGCGGTCGACGCCGTTCGCGACCTGTTCGTCGCGCCGGACCAGACCGAGCTTCCGGTCCGGTAGCCGGCGACGGTTCCGAACGGTCTTTCGTCCGGTTTCCGGCGACTGACGACCTCGGATGGCAAGCCATAAACCCACCACCGAGTAAGAACACTCAGTAATGAGACGACGACGGTTTCTCCGACGGACCGGCGCAGGTATCGCGGGCGTGACGGCGCTCGCCGGCTGTACGAGCGACGGCGACTCGGGCACGGACGGGACAGAGAACGGAACCGACGAGACGGCCGGAAGTCCGACCGGCACCGTCACCGGGACGGACGCCGAGGAGACGCTCCGGGTGGCGACCTACTCCTCGTTCACCGGCGAGGAAACCGCGGGTGAGTGGCTCAAGTCGGCGTTCGAGTCGGAGCGCTCGAACGTCACCGTCGAGTTCACGACGCCGGAGAACGGGCTAAACCAGTACGTCCAGCGGCGCCAGCAGGGCGTCGACCTGGAGGCGGACCTGTACGTCGGCCTCAACACCGGCGAACTCGTCACCGCCGACGAGAACCTCGACACGGAACTGTTCCAGCCGGTCGAGAGCGAACTCGCCGGGGCCGACTCGGTGAAAGACGGGCTACAGATCGACCCCGAGGGACGGGCCATCCCCTACGACACCGGCTACATCAGCCTGGTGTACGACGAGGGCGAGGTGTCGAACCCGGAGACGTTCGACGCGCTGACGACCCCCGAGTACGAGGACGGCCTCATCGCGCAGAACGCCCAGCAGTCCGACCCGGGACGCGCGTTCCTGCTGTGGACCATCCACGAGAAGGGGCCGGACGCGTATCTCGACTACTGGGAGCAACTCGTCGACAACGGCGTGACGATCATGGAGGACTGGGAACCCGCCTACAACGCCTACACGAGCGGCGAGGCCCCGATGGTCGTCTCCTACTCGACGGACCAGGTGTACTACCACCCGCCCGATTACGACCTCTCGAAACACCAGGTCGGCTTCCTCAACGACCAGGGCTACGCGAACCCCGAGGCGATGGCCCAGTTCCAGGGCGCGAACGACCCCGAACTCGCCCGGAGCTTCATGGAGTTCGTCCTCACCGACGAGGCTCAGGCCGAAATCGCGACCCGGAACGTCCAGTTCCCTGCCGTCGAGGGGGTCGACCCCGGCGGCGACTTCTCGGAGTACGCCCTCGAACCGCCCGAACCGGTCACGTTCACCTACGAGGAATTGCAGGGTAACGTCACCACCTGGATAGACGACTGGGCCCGGCAGATCGCGAGCAACTGACCGATGGACGCGCGGGCCGAGCGTCTCGTCCTGCCGCTCGGGCTCGTAGCGACCGTTACGGCGTTGCTCGTCGTCTTCTACTACCCCGTCGGGAGCGTCTTCGTCGAGGCCGTGCTCCGCGACGGGCGACTCACGCTCGCACCCCTTGCCGACGTCCTCACCGACCCGTTCTACACCGGCTTCCTCCACCACCTGTTTGCCGACCCTGCGGGCATTCCCGCGGGCATCGTCGAGTGGGTGGGTTCCGTCGAGGTAGCCCTCGTCGGCGTTGCCCTCGGTCCCGTTTCCCTCCCCTGGATCGACGTCCGCCTCCCCCCGACGCCGCTCGGACTGTTCGGGTTCACGGCCTACCAGGCGCTGCTCTCGACCGTCGCCAGCGTCGCGCTCGGCCTCCCGGGCGCGTACCTCCTCTCGCGCTACGAGTTCCCCGGCCGCCGGACGCTCCGGTCCCTGACGATACTCCCCTTCGTCCTCCCCGGCATCATGGTCGCCGTCGGCTTCCTGGCGATGTTCGGTGCCAACGGCTTTCTCAACGACGCCCTCGGCGTCCTCGGCCTGGGGCCCGTCGACGCGCTGTTCACCCTCGAAATCGTCGTCGTCGCGCACGCGTTCTACAACGCCCCGCTGGTGACGCGGCTGGTTTCGACGGCCTGGGAGTCGGTCGACCGGCGACAGGTCGAGTCTGCGCGGTCGCTCGGCGCCTCCTCGTTCCGTGCGTTCACGGACGTGGTCGTCCCCCAGTTACTCCCCTCTCTACTCACGGCGGCCCTGCTCACCTTCATCTTCACGTTCATGACGTTCCCCATCGTGCTCGCGCTGGGCGGCCTCCAGCTGGCGACCGTCGAGGTGTGGCTCTACGCCCGGGTCCAGAACCTCGAACTGGCGGAGGCGGCCACTCTCGGTGCCATCGAGACGGCCATCTCGCTGGGCCTGACGTACCTCTATCTCCGGTACGAGGCGCGACAGGTCGGCAGTCGGACCGCCGGGACGACGCTCGAACGACGGCCGCTGTTCGGCGTGTGGAACGCCGTCCGGGACCCGCGCCGGGTCGCCCTCGCCGGCTACGCCGTCGTCGTCCTGGTCGTCTTCGTCGGTCCGCTGGCGAGCATGGTCGTCGAGAGCGTCACCGGTCCGGACGGCGGGTTCACCCTCGCGTACTACGAGTTCCTCCTGAGCCAGCAGGCCGCGACGGCCTCCGGAACGACGAAACCGTTCCCCGCCATCGTCAACTCCCTCCTGTTCGGCGTGGGGACCCTGATCCTCTCCGTCCCGATGGGCGTCGTCGTCGCCGTCGTCGCGACGCGGGACGCGCGCGGGAGTCGCGCGGCCGAAGCGGTCCTCTCGGCGCCGCTCGCGGTCAGCGGGGTGGTCGTCGGACTCGGCCTCCTCCAGACGCTCGTGTTCGGGACGGTGCTGTTCGACCACCGGATAACCGTCGTCGGCCCGGTCGCCATCCTCTTCGCACACGCCGTGGCGGCCTACCCGTTCGTGACGAGAAACGTCGCCCCGGCCCTGGGCGGTATCGACCCGAGAGTCGTCGACGCCGCCCGGTCGCTCGGCGCTTCGCGGTTCCGGACGCTCCTCGACGTGGAGTTGCCGCTGGTGGCGTCGGGACTGGTCGCCGGTGCGGCGTTCGCCTTCGCCATCAGCGTCGGCGAGTTCGATTCGACGGTCTTACTGGCCGAGGGGGTCGAGAGCTACACCATGCCAGTCGCGCTGGAGCGCTACATCGGCAACCGGTCGCTCGGTCCGACGCTCGGGCCGGCGACGGCGATGGGGACGCTGCTGCTCGCCGTCACCGCCGGGAGTTTCGTCGTCATCGACCGCGTCGGTGGACGGTGGCAGCCGTGACCGGATCCGGCGTCACGCTCGACGGGGTGAGCGTCGAGTTCGGTGACGTCTCCGCGCTCCGGGACGTCTCGCTCGACGTCGCTTCAGGGGAGTTCTTCACGCTGGTCGGCCCCTCCGGGTGCGGGAAGACCACCACCCTGCGGACCGTCGCCGGGTTCGAGTCCCCGACCAGCGGCACCGTCACCATCGGCGGCACCGACGTCACGAACCTCGACCCGGAAGAGCGCGACGTCGGCGTCGTCTTCCAGAACTACGCGCTCTTTCCGCACATGAGCGTCCGCGAGAACGTCGGCTACGGCCTCCGCTTTCGCGACCCACCGGGCGGCGCCAGCCGACGCGAGCGAGTGGACGAACTGCTGGAACTGGTCGATATGGCCGGTCTCGGCGACCGCTCCCCCTCGCAACTCTCCGGCGGCCAGCAACAGCGGATCGCCCTGGCGCGGGCGCTCGCGCCGGGTCCCGAGGTGCTCCTGCTCGACGAACCCCTCTCAGCGCTGGACGCGCGCCTCCGGGAACGACTGCGGGTGACCGTCCGGGAGATACAGCAATCCCTCGACATCACGACAGTGTACGTCACCCACGACCAGGCCGAGGCGCTGGCGGTCAGCGACCGCGTCGCCGTCGTCGACGACGGCCGGGTCGAACAGGTCGGGTCGCCCGAGTTGATATACCGGGAACCCGCGACGCGGTTCGTCGCGGAGTTCGTCGGCGACAACAACGTCTTCGACGCCGACGTCGTCGGTTCGGACCCGCTCGAACTCGCCGTCTGCGACCGGACGGTCCGCGTCGACCGCGACGTGACCACGGCCGCGTACGGTGACCGACTCGTGCTGTCCGTCCGTCCCGAAGACGTCCGGTTCGGTGACGGCGACGTGACGATACCAGCGACCGTCGACCAGGTCGAGTTCCTCGGGGACGCCTATCGCGTCCACTGCGACTGGGACGGCGTCCGGTTCTTGGTCAAGACGACGGGAGAGCGCCCGCCCGAGGGATCGGTCGACCTGGGGTTCGACCTCGACGACGTGCGGATGATCGGCGACCGGTGACCGGTGACTCCCGCGACCGAATTCTACAGCCTACTTGTGCGTCGCTCCCCGACTACCGGTATGCCAGATCTCGGTAAAGTGGACAGGGAGTTTTTCGACGCCGTCGTCTACCCCCACCTCGGTGCCGACCGGGACGACGTCGTCGTCGGCCCGCGCCACGGCGTCGACTTCGGCGTCCTCGACGTCGGCGGGAAGGCGGTCGTCACGGCGACCGATCCGATATCTATCCTCCCGCCGCTGGGCTTCGAGCGCGCGGGGCGTCTCGCCCTCGACGTCGTCCTCGCGGACGTCGCCGTGTCGGGCGTTCCCCCGACGCACCTGACGGTATCGCTGACGCTGCCGCCGGAGATGACCGACGACGAACTGGCGACGATGTGGCGAGGGATGTCTGACCACGCCGACGAACTCGGGATCAGCATCGTGGCGGGCCACACCGCGAGGTACGACGGCGTCGACTACTCCTGGGTCGGCGGCGCGACGGTGCTGGGGGTCGGGGACCACGACGACGTCGTCCGGCCGGACGGCGCGTCGTCGGGCGACGATATCGTCGTCGCAACTGGTCCTGGAGCAGAGGTCGCGGGCCTGTTCGCCTCGCTCTTTCCCGGGCAACTGGGCCTCTCCGGCTCCCAGCTAGCGACCGCTCGCCAGCGACTCGACGACTTCGGCGTCGTCCGTGACGCCAGGACGGCGTTCGAGGCGGGAGCGGTCACCGCGATGCACGACGCGACGGAGGGCGGCCTCCAGGGGGCACTGCTGGAGATGGCACGAGGTGCTGGCGTCCACTTCGACGTCACCAATGACCGAGTTCCGGTCGCACCGGGGGTCCGCGACGTCTGCGACGCCATCGACGTCGACCCGTGGCACGTCACGAGCACCGGGACGCTCGTTATAACCGTCGACGAAGGCGATGGATCGGCGGTGGTGAAGGCCCTCGAAAACCGCGGGACGCCGGCGGCAGTCGCCGGAACGGTCACCGACGGCGATGGCGTGTCAATCGACGGCGAACCGGCGTCTCATCCTGGGGTCGACCCGTCCTGGGAGGCGTTCGCCCGGTTCGCCGCCGAGTAAACCGGCCGCTTCTGGAGCCCTATAACTGTACGTAACCGTTCAACTGTTAGTTATCCTACCAGACCGTCCCGTTTCGAACACGGCCATTCCGTATAGCACTATATGGTTTATTAGACGCGGATGGGACGTCACACGCCCAGGGAATACATGTTGTCGAGGTAGACGGTTCTCACTCGATCGCCCCACTCGTGGGTGTAGGTGTCGATGACGTCCTGAGCCACGTCGCCGCGGAGGTACTTGACGACGCCCCTGTCACCGGTCCGGTCCCGGAGGTGCGTCGTGAAGAAGTGTCGGAAGTAGTGGGGCGTCACGTTCTCCGAAGCACCGCCGCCGTCGCGATACCAGCCGCGTTCCCGGGCGTGTGTCTCGACCAAGTGGTGGACCATGTGGGGCGTCAGTCGCTTTCCCCAGCCGTCGCTCGTGCTGGTGAATAGCGGTTCGGCGGGCGACCGGGCGTCCGGCCTGATGGCGAGCCATCGCAGCAACACCCGCCGGAGTTCGTCGTCGACGGGGACGGTCGTGTCCCGTTTGCGCTTGTTCGAGGCGGTCCGCTCCTCGCCGTTCACGACTGAGTTCCGCGACGGTTCGGCCGAGACGAACACCGAGTCGGGACGCGACTCGACCTGGACGCGGACGTCGTGGTCCAGTCCCGGACAGTCGTCGAGGTGGACGTCCCGCAGGTCGAGGTTGCACAGTTCGCCGGCACGCATCCCCGTCTTCAGTAGCGTGACGACGACCGCGCGTTCCAGCGGGTGGGTAATATCGCCGACGAACGAGCGCATCTCCTCGACGCTTATCTCGCGGCGGGCGGGGTCGGTGTTGACCGACTCGTTCATCTCCTCCATCACCAGCGTCATCGGGTTAGCGTCGAACGCGTCGACCTGGATCATGTAGGCGTAGAACCGATGGAGGTAGGAGGCGTACGTAGCGACGGTAGAGGCGCTCTTGTCCTCGCGCAGTCCGTGGACGTACGCCATGCAGTCCCGGTGGCTGGCGTCGGCGAGCGGGACCGGTCGGTTACCCTCCGCCAGGAACGACTCGAAGTCCCGGAGGACGCGCTCGTAGTACGTCCGGGTCCGCTCCGTCTTCCCGTGGTAGGTGACGTCCTGCAGAAAGTACTCGACCGGGTCGTCGGCCGCGGCGACGTCGTCGTTCCCCTCGCGGACGCTCATTCGAGCACGTACCCCCCGTTTCGACCGCTGTATCGCACCCGGTCCTCGGCCTGGAGTTCCTGTAAGGCGTCCTCGAGTCGTTCCTCGACGTCGTCGGTGAGCGCCGCGACGAGTTCGTCCCAGTCGTAACAGCCCCCGTCGCGGAGGATGGATTCGACCCGGTCTTCGAGGCCTTCACCCCCGGAGTCAGGGCCGGAAGACGGGGCCGCACAGACTTCCTCACGAGAGACGGAGTCCCCACTGAACCCTTCCGGGGAGATGTCGCTTCTCCCGGCCTGCACCATCGTTTTGACGAACTCGCTGAGGCTCATGTCCAGTTCGTCGGCCTCCCGCCGCCACTCGTCTCGCTGGTACGCCGGCACGTACGTCTGTACGTTGACGCTACCGGCGTCCGCGTCGCCGTCGGTTGCCATGTAGGGCCGATTCGGCCCCACTCACTTCAATCTAACTTACTACCACAGATAAAGACCCTTATTTGGGAGTAAGAACTGGAAATCGGGCCCATCCTGGATATGTATTTGTATTCGGGATTTGCGAAAGGGGATTTCTAATTCGTTTGCACAAATATTGTACTGAGTCTACTCCTCCCTTCCAACGAGGGTCGTAGCGCTCCGTGGTACCGATCGGCGGGAAATCGAACGCTGCCGCCGGCGAACGTCGACCGGTCGTGTCTCCTCCATCTCGGTTCAAAGCGCCGAACCGGCGATCGTTCGACCGAGTTCGTTACCGACGCCGCTCCGGGGTCTCGGATGTGGAGCTACCAGATCAGTGGCCGTCGTCCTACGGTGCGTTCGGGTGATGTACCGTAACTACTCCAGTCGAACCGCCCTCGCCAGCGGACCGACCCTGTCTGGAAGGCTGCCTTCCACCGGAGGAGACGGTGTCCTGACTGAAGTAAGCGTCCCCTCCTGCCGTCCGCCCCAGGCGATATCGAGGTGCCGAACTCGTCGGTGTACGCGTAGCGGGGAAAACGGAATCAGCTTGGCCGACACCTCGTCGCTATCCGGTCGTACCGTACAGCGGGGACCTGCTCGTACGAACGCCGAACTCGAAGGCGTCCAGCGGGAACGCACCTTCCAGACCCATGGCAGCGGTCCCGACAGATAGACCAGTCGCTCTCGCATTCACCGGCTAGCCAGGGCAGTCTACGAAGAGCTGATAGCCCGCAACGATCTGACTCGTAGCGGCAAGGATGGGTCCAGTGTCGAGGCCCGAGATGTTCCCGACCGGAAGAAATTGCTGAGCCCGTGTGGATAGTTGGGTGAGGTAACGTGGTCGGCCACGGCTCCAGCATCGGGGGCGGCCCCTGGTCTCTGGTGCCGATCTCGAAGTCGTGGGCGGGCAATCCGAACGAACGAAACTGGGGTCGTCGTGGCGGCGTTCGTTCTGGAGCGGTAACCCGACCCGTCCGTGGTCAGTCTTGTTCAAGGACCAGGATCGGGAGATACTGCGTGACGGAGGGTGCCCGAAGTACGGCACCCCGTGGATTGATCACCCCAGGACAGACGCCGGAAGTGCCGTGAGAATCGAGTTATACAATCCAAAACTCGTTGTTTGTTGATTTCAACAGTGATCGATCCACGACTCATAAATTGCATACCGCTATACCAAGCCAGTGCGTCCGATACGGGACGTCATGTAACATTCTATATATTATGGCAGAACTGAGAGTCGTCTCGACCGCTACTCGACACATCGTTGACTGTTTCGGCGGAGTTCTCCGACCGGACGTGAGATAGTCCGTTCGAAGGAACGGAAGAGGACGATCTGACGGGCCCGCTCGACGTTGGTGTGACGTCGATAGTTCGGCATGTAGCGACGGCATCGACCCCCGTCTGTATAACGTGGCGGGCGGACGCAGAACCGGAACGTGTTGTGCAATCCGAGGTACGAGGCCATACTTCGGCCGTGTCATCTGGACGACGAGAACTAGCGGACCGAGTGAGGCTTCCGGAAGACGCGGAGTGGCGACACGTAGCGGGAACAGAACGCGGTCGGCCGCGGAGCGATGCCCGATTCGTCCCCGACCATCGACGTACTACGTGGCGGAGAGGTACGGGAGGTCCGGGTCGGTGGCGAAGTGAGCCCCTGTCCAGGTCACCGACGACGGTCTGGAAAGTCACCAGTCACGCAGGCGCCGGAACCACCGACTCCGTACGGTGACGGATGTCTGAGCATCGGTCGGTGACTGGCACCGACGTTCCTGCCGCGGACCAGACGGGTTCGGGGCAATCGTTCCCTACCGGATCGGAACCGGACCGAAACCGGTTACGCGCGGAGTCGAAACAGGATCGGACGTCGAGAGAACAGCTGCTCACCGACGTCGGTTCGGAAGACGGCGACGAAAATGCGCGGAGTGACCGCCCGCTCTATCGAGAGCGGAGGGACGAACCGATCAGTCGTCCTCGTCGGTCTGGGTCGTCTGCGACGGACCGCCGGAGAAGACGAACTCGTGTTCGGCTTCCGTCTCGAAGCGATTCAGGATGTCACCGAGCGGGCGCGCGTAGCGTTTGAGTTTCTCGGCCCGCGAGGACACTTCGTTGAGTTCCGCGGCCTGCTCCTCGGCGGCGCCAGCGACGTTCTCCGTCTCGGCCATCATCCCTTCGCTCGTGTCGGCGGCCTCCTGGATGGCCGTGGCGACGTGGCGGAACTGGTCGATGGAGTCGCCGAAGTCGACGGACGGGTTGTCCGACTCGACCTGTTCGAGGGCCTCGACGAGGTCGTCGAGGTCCTCGGAGACGTCCTGGAGCCGGTCCTTCTGGTCGTAGGCGTCGTCGGATATCTTCTGGATGGACTCGGCCACCTGCTCGGAGGCGTCGCGGACCGACTCGGAACTCGACAGGACGACGTCACCGGACTCGGCGACCTCGTCGGCGAAGCTCTTGAGCTGGCCCGTGGTCTTCTCGAGTTCGCCGATCATCTCGTTGAACTCGGAGGCGATGCGGTCCATCGCCTCGTTCTCGCCCTCCGTCTCCATCCGCTGGGTCATGTCGCCGGCGGCCGTGGCCTCCATGGCGCGGCTGAACTCGTCGGCCTTCTCCTGGAGGTAGTTGTTCATCTCCATGGCCTCGGCGCGGGAGACTTCGGCCTCCTTCCTCGCCCGTTCGGCCTCGTCGATCTGTCGCTTGAGCGAGTCGCGCATGTCCGCGAACGCGTCGTACAGCCGACCGATGTTGTCGATGCGGTCGGAGTGGATGGAGACGTCGAGGTCACCGGCCTCCATCTGTTCGGCCTTGCGGGTCAGCCGGTCGATGGCGCTGGAGGTCCTGTATCCGAGGATCGAACCGAGGATCCCCATGATGAGGACGGCACCGCCCGTCGCAATCATCCCGTACAGCGACACCTGCTGGGCGTAGCCGAACACCGCGCTCGTCGGCGCGTGGACGAGCACGACCCAGTCCTCCGAACCGCCAGAGATGAGGATCGGTGCGTACCCGACAGCGTACTCCTCGTCCATCACCTTGTCGTTGGCCGGGTGCCTGGCGATGACGCCGCTCGACGCGTCGGTGAGCGAGAGGGCCTCGTTGACGGTGTTCAGATCACCGTAACTATCGAGCGCGTCGTTCGCGTCCACTTCCGGGTCGCTGGCCCGTTCGTCCATCATGACCGTACCCGTCGCGTTGACGACCTGGGTGAACGTACCCGACTCCTGGTCGTCGCTCTCTAGCTGACCGGTTATCGAGTCGGTCTGGACCTCCACGAGGAGGAACCGGTTCTCCGTACCGGCGACGGGGCTCGCGAAGCCGACGGCGTCGCCGCCGCCCGCCTCGTAGACGCTGGACACCTCGACGTCGTTCGGGCCCGAGAAGCTCCGTTGGACGAACCAGCCGCGTTTCGAGGAACTGACCTCGGTTCCCTCGCCGACGGAACCGCTGGCGACGACGTAGCTACCGTCGGCGGTCCTGTTGATCAGGTGCATGCCCGAGACGTCACCGGACATCACGTTCTGGCGTCGGTTACGGAGGCCGTCGGACATCTCGTCCGAGTCGGTCCCGGTCCAGATGGCCTCGTTGGAAGCCAGGCGCGTCGACATCCGGTTACTCTCAAGCCACTGGTTCACGACGTTGGCTTTCTGGAACGCCTGGTTCCGGTACTCTCCCTCTATCCGTTCCTCGGTCTGGCTGGATATCTCGGCCGTCCCGACGGCACCGATCGCACCGATCGTCACCCCCATCAACAGGAGGACGATGAGGAACTTGAGTGCGAAGCGCTTTCGCACGAAGTTCGGTACGATCATCTGAAAGACGCTTGTTCCGGATCCTGTCCCACCGTCCGTAGACGAGTCGTCGTCAGTACTCATATGTCATGACTCACTCCGCAACTCGACAGCGTACCGTCACGACGGCCGAGGCCCGGCCTGCGAGGATCGGACGCCGTGGATAGTCGGTAACTCGCCGAGCCATAGCAACCAATGTTTTAGTAGGTCACATAAGCCTTTGGAGTAACTCGGCCAACCGGATCACCGCCCTGAACCTAACCGGTATATATCTCGGGACCACTTATGACACCCCTTCGCCGGATTCGTCCCCGGCCGGATACCGGGGCTGGAGTCGTCTCGGCCGCACGGGCGTCCGCGGCGGGTCGTCGGGATTTATACTCGCGCCCGGCACAGTCGACCACATGACGGACCTCGTGACGTTCGGCGAGACGATGCTTCGCCTGTCGCCCCCCGACGACGAGCGGATCGAGACGGCCGACAGCTACGACGTTCACGTCGCCGGCGCGGAGAGCAACGTCGCGGTCGCTGCCCAGCGCCTCGGCCTCGACGCCGCCTGGATATCGAAACTCCCGGACAGCCCGGTCGGCCGGCGAGTGATCGGCGAGTTGCGTCGACACGGCGTCACGCCCGACGTCGCCTGGTCGGCCGACGGACGGCAGGGCACGTACTACCTCGAGACGGGTGAGCACCCGCGGGGCGACGACGTCATCTACGACCGGGCGAACGCCGCCGTCACGACGGCGACGACGGACGAACTTCCCGTCTCCCGCGTCCGCGACGCGCGCGCGTTCCACACCACCGGCATCACGCCGGCCCTGTCCGACGCGCTCGAACGGACCACGGCCGACCTGCTCGCGGCGGCGCGAGAAGCGGACACGCTCACAAGTTTCGACCTGAACTACCGCTCGAAACTGTGGGAACCCGCCGAAGCGAAGGAGACCCTGGAGGAACTGTTCCCCGATGTCGACGTCCTGGTCGTCGCGCACCGCGACACCGAAGGGGTGCTCGGTCTGACCGGGGACGCCGAGGCCGTCGCTCGCGAACTCGACGACGAGTTCGACTTCGACGTCACCGTCGTCACCCGCGGGTCAGAGGGCGCGCTCGCACTGGTGGACGGGACGACGTTCGAGCAACCCACCTTCGAGGCCACCAGCGCACACCCGGTGGGAACCGGGGACTCCTTCGTCGGCGGCTTCCTCTCGCGCTACGTCGAGGGGGACGACGTACCGACCGCGCTGGAGTACGGGGCCGCGACGGCGGCGCTCAAGCGCTCCGTCCCGGGCGACGTCGCCGTCGTCACGGCCGACGAAGTCGACGCCGTCGTCGCCGGCGAGTCGGCCGCCATCTCTCGGTGACCCCGACACCGGCCGTCAGTCCGGAGAGTCGCCAAGGTTCTTATCCCTTCCACCGGTAGCCGTCGGTATGACACCCGCCGTCGCGACGACGAACTACGGAGGACGACGCCGTGATACGTAACGCGAAGATAGTGTGTACGCTCGGACCGACCTCGGAGTCGCGCGAACAGATCGAGTCGCTGGCCGCCGCCGGGATGTCGGTCGCCCGACTCAACGCCAGCCACGGCTCGCCGGAACATCGCCGCGAACTGATCGAGCGGATCCGCGAGGTCGACCGGACGGCGGACCGATCGGTCGCGTCGATGCTCGACATGCCCGGCCCCGAGGTCCGGACCGCGCCCATCCACGAACCGATCGAACTCCACCAGGGGACGACCGTCCGGTTCGTCGAGGGCGACGACGCGACCCCGACGGAGGTCGGTCTCTCGCGGTCCATCGCCTCCGTCGAACCGGGGGACCGCGTCCTGCTTGACGACGGTCGGATAGAGACCACCGTCGTCGGCGTCGACGGGGAGTCGGTGGAGGCCCGTGTCGACAGCGGCGGCGAACTCGGCGCGCGGAAGGGGGTCAACGTCCCCGGGGTCGACCTGGGACTCCCCGTCGTCACCGAGAACGACGAGCGCGAACTCGACGTCGCCGCCGAGACGGGCCCGGACTTCGTCGCGGCGTCGTTCGTCCGGTCCGGCGACGACATCTACGAGATCGGCCAGGCGCTCGACGAGCGCGGCGTCGACATCCCCATCATCGCGAAGATAGAGCGCGCCGGAGCGGTCGAGAACCTCGACTCCATCATCGAGGCCGCCTACGGAGTCATGGTCGCACGCGGCGACCTGGGGGTCGAGTGCCCGCTCGAGGACGTCCCCATCATCCAGAAACGCATCATCCGGAAGTGCCACGAGGCCGGCGTCCCCGTCATCACGGCAACCGAGATGCTCGACTCGATGGTCCACGAGCGCCGGCCCACGCGCGCTGAAGCGTCCGACGTCGCCAACGCCGTCCTCGACGGCACCGACGCGGTCATGCTCTCCGGCGAGACGGCCATCGGTGACCACCCGGTCCGGGTCGTCGAGACGATGGACCGCATCGTCCGCGACGTCGAGGAGAGCGAGGAGTACGCCGAGTCGCTCGAACAGCGCGTCCCCGCGGCAGGGGAGACGCGGACTGACGCGCTCGCCCGGTCCGCGCGGTTCCTCGCCCGCGACATCGGTGCCTCGGCCGTCGTCGCCGCCTCGGAGTCCGGCTACACCGCGCTGAAGTCCGCGAAGTTCAGACCCTCCATCCCCATCGTCGCCTCGACGCCGAGCGACGAGGTCCGCCGCCAGCTGGCCCTGTCGTGGGGTATCACCCCCGTCACGACCAACTACTCGAACGAGGGGGCGGACGCCATCATCCAGCAGGCCGTCCAGGCGGCGCTGGACACCGAGGCCGCCAGCGGCGGCGACACCGTCGTCGTCCTCTCGGGGATGATGACGGAACTGGAGGGGCTCGACACGGCGAACATGCTGAAAGTCCACGTCGCGGCGGAGACGGTGGCCAGCGGTCGGTCCGTCGTCGAGGGACTCGTCTCCGGCCCCCTCCACCGGAGCGACGACGGCGACCTGTCGGCGGTGCCGGACGGGGCCATCGTCGCCGTCCCGGCGGAGTTCGACGGGGAGTTCGACGGCGACGTCTCCAGGATAGGCGGCATCCTCGACGCCCACGAGGGGATGACGAGTTACGCCGCCATCGTGGCCCGCGAGATAGACGTCCCGATGGTCTCGGCCGTCGACGTCCCCGACGACGTCGCGGACGGTGCCGTCATCACGCTCGACGCCGAACGGGGCGTCGTCTACGAGGACGCCATCGGTGCGCGCGGCCATCGCGAGTGAGGCCCCGGTCGTAACTGCCTGTCGGAGTCGTCACTCGGACGTCCGTTCCCTCCGCAGGCGGGCACTCTCGACTGCTTACAACGATCCCAGTAAATCGTTCGGAGATGTGTGCAGTTAAGTATCGAAAGGCCCACGCATCAGGTAGCATGGCCGCATACGCAGGGGTCGATCTGGGCGCGACCAACGTCCGTGTCGTCGTCGGCGACGAGTCCGGTCGCGAACTCGGTTCTCACTCGACCGCGACGCCGCGCGGTCCGACGGGCATCGCAGTCACGGAGGCCATTCTCGACGCCCTCCGCCGGGCCAGCGACGAGGCCGGCGTCGATCCGGGCGACATCGAGGCGGCCGGTATCGGTTCCATCGGACCGCTCGATCTCGCCGAGGGGATCATCGACAACCCGGCGAACCTCCCCGACACCATCGACCGCATCCCGCTCACCGGGCCCGTCTCCAACCTGATCGGCTCCGAGGACGTCTACCTCCACAACGACACCACCGCCGGCGTCATCGGCGAACGGTTCTACTCCGAACGGAACCCGGACGACATGGTCTACCTCACCATCTCGTCGGGCATCGGCGCGGGCGTCGCCGTCGACGGGAACATCCTCACCGGGTGGGACGGCAACGCCGGCGAGGTCGGTCACATGCAGCTCGACCCGACGGGGTACATGCCGTGTGGCTGTGGCTGGGAGGGCCACTGGGAGTCGTACAGTTCCGGCAACAACATCCCCCGCTACGCGACGAAACTCCACCGGGACGACCCGGTGGAGACGTCGCTCCCCGTCGAGGAGGAGGAGTTCGACGCCGCGGACGTGTTCGCCCACGCGAAGGAGGGCGACGACTTCGCGAACTACGTCGTCGAACAGGTGAACCACTGGAACGCGATGGGCGTGGCGAACCTCGTCCACGCCTACGCGCCGCTCGTCGTCTACGTCGGCGGCGCGGTCGCGATCAACAACCCCGAGACCATCCTCGAACCGATCCGCGAACGGATCCCGGAGATGATCCTCGGCAACATCCCCGACGTGCAGTTGACGAATCTCGGGGACGACGTGGTCGTCAAGGGCGCGCTCGCCAGCGCGCTCACGGCCGGCACCGGCAAGCGGTCGCGGGCCTGATCGGCTTCCGGCCGGCGACCTCCAGCGGGACGCTCACTCCTCGGTCGCCCAGTTCAGCGACCGCTCGACGGCGTCGCCCCAGCGAGCGTACCTGGCGTCGGCCGTCCCGGCATCCATCTCCGGCGTGAACTCCCGGTCGACTCGCCGGTTGTCGCGCAGTCCGTCGGGGGAGTCCCAGTAGCCGACGGCCAGGCCGGCGGCGTAGGCGGCCCCGAGAGCCGTCGTCTCGTCAATCGCCGGACGGACGACGTCGGTCCTGACGAGGTCGGCCTGGAGTTGGCAGAGGACGTCATTTTTCACCGCACCGCCGTCGACCCGGAGTACCTCTATCTCGACGCCCGCGTCTGCCTCCATCGCCTCGGCGACGTCGCGGGTCTGGTACGCTATCGACTCGAGCGTCGCCCTGACGACGTGTTCGCGGCGGGTTCCCCGCGTCATCCCGACAATGGTTCCGCGGGCGCGGCCGTCCCAGTGGGGCGCGCCGAGGCCGGTGAACGCCGGTACCACGTACACCCCGTCGGTGGAGTCGACCGACCGCGCGAGTTCGGCCGTCTCCGCCGGGTCGTCTATCAACTCGACGTCAGCGAGCCACTCGATAGCCGCGCCGGTGACGAAGATTGACCCCTCCAGCGCGTACTGGACCGGTTCGCCGGAGCGCTGGAACGCGACCGTCGTCAGCAGGCCGTGGTCGGAGTCGACGACCGTCGTCCCGGTGTTCACCAGGAAGAAGGAACCGGTGCCGTAGGTGTTCTTCGCGTCGCCCTCGTCGAAACAGGTCTGGCCGAACAGCGCGGCCTGCTGGTCCCCGAGCGCGGCGGCGACGGGTACTTCCGCCCCGAGGAAGCCGTCGGGGTCGGTGTGCCCGTACAGTTCCTCGTCCGAGGACGGCCTGACATCCGGGAGCATCGACTCGGGGACGTCGAACTCCGCGAGCAGTTCGTCGTCCCACGTCATCTCGGTGATATCGAACAGCATCGTCCGCGACGCGTTCGTGACGTCGGTGACGTGGGCACCGGTCAGGTTGTAGACGAGCCAGGAGTCGACGGTGCCCAGCAGCAGTTCGCCGGCCTCGGCCCGTTCGCGGACGTCCCGTGACCCCGACCGGCGTCCGGTCGAACCGGCGTCGTCGGCGTTCTCCAGCAACCACTCCGCCTTCGTCGCCGAGAAGTACGCGTCCGGTTCGAGACCGGTTTTCCCGCGGATCCACTCGATCCTGTCTTCGGCCGCCAGTTCCTCGATCCGGTCCGTGGTCCGCCGGTCCTGCCAGACGATGGCGTCGTGGACGGGGACGCCCGTCTTGGCGTCCCAGACGAGCGTCGTCTCGCGCTGGTTCGCGACGCCGACGGCGGCCAACTGGTCGGCGTCGAGGCCGGCCTCGTCGAGCGCCCGGACGGCCACCGCTTTCGCGTTCTCCCAGATTTCGACCGGGTCGTGCTCCACCCACCCGGGTTGGGGATACTTCTGTTCGTGCGTCTCGTACGCGCTGGCGACGACCTGCCCGGCGTGGTCGAACACCATGAAGCGGGTGCCGGTCGTCCCCTGGTCCAGCGCGGCGACGTACGTCCCGGTCACCGGGCCGCCTCCGCTCTACCGGCCGGAACGCGGGTTGATGGCGTCACTGTGGCCGAACGGTTGCCCCGGAAGAAGTATATGCGTTCGGGGGCCCGGCGCGTCGCTCGTTCGTCGAATCTCCCCCTCCACCCGACCCGGAGTTCAACCTCCACGCACGAACGTCACCGGACAGGGCGATTCGAGCAGCACCTGCTGGGCCGCCGATCCGAACACCGCCTTGCCCGTCGGCGAACGCTTCCGGCCGCCGACGACGACCAGATCGGCGTCCTCCTCCTCGGCCAGGCCGACGATGCGGTCGCCGTGGTCGCCGATGCGGGACGTGACGTGGTAGTCGACGCCGACGTCGTCGAGTCGCCGTGCGACCTCCCGGACGGTGTCGTGGCGTGCCGCGACCTGGATGGCCGAGGCGTCGGCGGGCGCGTCGAAGTCCAGTCGCGACGCCGCCTGGTCGAACTCCTCGCGGGTGAACACGTGCGCCAGAACGACGTGGGCGCGGGCGGGCGCGGCGACGTCGACGACCGCGTCCGCCAGCGCGTCGATCCGGTCGCGGTCGTCGGGACCGAGCGCGAGGAGGACCGTATCGAGAGCCATGCCGCTCCATACGGTGCGTGCGTCCGTAAACGTACCAGACAGTTCAGCGGCGGTAGCGTCGGGTTTCTCGACTTAGCCCGTGTTGTTCATCTCCGCGGCGACGCCGTGGACGGTAAGGAGGAGGGTGCGGCGCTCACGTTTGATGACGGCGGAGCGATAGCTCCGACCCGCCTCACGCCGGTGCTACGTCGGTTTCTCCCGACGTGAGCGACACCTCGACGTCTATCTCGTCGAAACGAACGACCGGGCGCTTCGACCGGCCGTTACGTTCGAACTCGACGACGTTCAGCGCTTCGAGTTCCGAGAGGTTCCGATGAACCTCCTTGATGTCGCGGTCGACCAGTTCGGCCGTGGCGCGCATACTGTCCGGTTCGTGCTCGCGGACCGTCCTGAGCAGGTCGAGGTTCGTCGGTCGAAGTAGACGCTGGAGTTCGTCCTCGTCGTCGAGGACGAGCACGTGGCGGTCCTCGACCGGTTCTCCGCGCTCGAGGGCGCGGATCCGGTCGCGTGCTTCGGATCGAGTCTGTTCGCCGTCGCCGACTCGGACGGTGAGAGTGGTGGGTTGGGTCATGGTCGAAGTTGCATGGTTGGGTAGCACACCCGGGAATGGCGCCCTACGGAGGCAGTTCGTCGACTTCGCGCTGGAACCGTTCCAGCAGTTCGGGCATGCCGGGAAACGGCACTCCCTCGACGCCGTCGCCTGTGTGACGTTCGTGGCCCTTGGTCCGTTCGTGGGCATTGTCGTAGCGAAGCAGGGTTTCACCGTCGACGGTTCCGTAGTGGAGCGCGTAGTCCCATCCGCTCGGGTACTTCTCGTCGTCTGTCCGCCGTATGCGGACGTGTTCGACGTACCCGGCCGATTTCCGGGTGTACTCCTCGACGGTCTCGTAGGACCCCATCGACGTGCACGCATACGTCCTCCGCCGTCATAAAACGATGGGGTGAACCCCAACATAGATCGGATCCGTCCACGCTGTCGGGAATAGTCACGCGGGAAAACATCTTCTCCGCTGCTAGCCCGTGTTCTTCATCCCCGCGGCGACGCCGTGGACGGTCAGTCGCAGCGTGCGGCGCTCGCGCTCGCTGAGGTCGGACCGGTCGAGCAGGCGGACCTGGAGGAGGTTGAGCGGGTCGACGTAGGGGTTGCGCCGGGCCAGGTTCTCCCGGAGCCACTCGCGGGCGATCAGTTCGTCGCGGCCGGTGACGTCAAGGACCAGGTCGACGGCGTCCTCGTACTCCGAGACGATGCGGGGGAAGATGCGCTCCCGGACGTCGTCGTCGGCGAGGGCGGCGTACTGTCGGGCGATGTCGAGGTCGGTGCGGGCGAGCGCGAGCGAGGCGTTGTCGAGTTTCGTCCGGAAGAAGGGCCACTCGAGATACATCTCCCGGAGCGTCTCGACGTCACCGCCGTCGTCGAGGTAGGCCCGGAGTCCGGCGGCGAGCGAGTACCACCCGGGGAGGATGCAGCGCGCCTGGGTCCACGAGAACACCCACGGGATTGCGCGAAGGTCCTCGACGCTGCGCTCGCCGGAGCGGGAGGCCGGCCGCGACCCGAGGTTCAGGTTCTCGATGACGGTGATGGGCGTCGCCTGCTCGAAGAACCGGACGAAGCCGTCGGTGTCGAGCAGGTCGCGGTACTCCTCGCGCGCGGCGTCCGCGGCGGTCGTCATGGCGCGAGTCCACTCGTCGGGGACCTCCTCCACCGGTTCCTCGATGGCGTCGTAGCGGGCCCGCACCTGCGCGTCGAGCATCTGTTCGAGGTTCCGCTCGGCGATGTCGGGGTTCGCGTACTTCTCGGCGATGGACTCGCCCTGCTCGGTGAACTTGATCTGTCCCGACACCGTCTCGTTCGGCAGCGCGAGCATCGCGTCGTTCATCGGCCCGCCGCCCCGGGAGATGGAACCCCCGCGGCCGTGGAACAGGCGCATGTCGACGTCGTAGTCGTCCGTTATCTCCGCGAGTCGCTTCTGGTTGACGTAGAGGCTCCAGTTCGCGGCGAGGAAGCCGTTCTCCTTGTTGGAGTCGGAGTAGCCGAGCATTATCTCCTGGACGTCGTCGCGGGCCTCCAGCGCCGCGGCGTAGGCCTCGTTCTCGAACAACGTCCCCATGATGCGGCGCGCACCGGAGAGGGCGTACTCCGTCTCCAGCAGCGGGACGACGTCGAGTCCGGAGTAGCCGGGCAGGTCGACGTTGCCCGCCTGGTCCGCGAGGAAGAGGACTTCCAGGACGTGGCTCGGTTCCTCGCACATCGAGATGCAGTACGTGTCGATGGCGTCCACGCCAAACTCGCGTTGCCACTCGGCCGTCCTCGCGAACAGTTCCAGCACGCGCGCGGCGTCCTCCGAGAGGTTCGCCCGGTCCTCGACGTCGACGACCGGTTCGTCCTGCATGATCGCCTCGGTGAGGAAGTCGACGCGCGCCGACTCGTCCATCGCCCCGTAGTCGATACCCTGCCGGTCGAGCGCCTCCGCGACGGCGGCGGTGTGTTTCTCCTGATGGTCCCGCAGGTCGAGGCTCGTCAGCGCGAACCCGAACGTCTCCACCTTGCGGACTAGCGGGTCGACGTGGGCCTCCGCGACGACGCCGGCGTCGTTCGCCCGCAGGTCCGCGGCGAGCACGCGCAGGTCCTCGCGCAGTTCCCCGGCGTCGTCGTAGCCGCCGGACCTGACGTCCGCGACGCGGAGCACCGACTCGCGCATCAGTTTCAGTTGCTGGCGGTACGGTTCGTCCGGGTAGCGTTCCTCCGCCTCCGCGGCCACGCCGGGCAGTCTGGCGCAGTTGGCGGCGAACCGCTCGTCGAACGCCGCAGTGGTCTCGACGTTGCTCGCGTCCTGGCTGAGCACGCCGGAGAGTTCCTTGAGCGCCTCTCGGTACATCGGCAGGACGACGTCGCGTTGGCGCTCCAGGGTCTCCTCGGTCACCTCGGGCGTGACGAAGGGGTTCCCGTCGCGGTCGGACCCGGCCCAGGACCGGAACTCGTAGAGCGTGGGCACCTCGATGGGCTCGTCGTACTCCGCGTCCAGCGCCGCCTCCAGCCGGTCGTACACCTCGTCGATGACGTCGAAGAGGACGTTCTCCACGTACCACTGGACGTTGAGCGCTTCGTCGGTGACCTCCGGGCGGCGTTCGCGGACCTGCGGCGTCTGCCACAGGCTCGTCACCTCCGCGGCCAGGTGGCGCTCGACGTCCGACTCCTCGTCGTCGGTGAGACGGACCTCGTCGAGCGTCTCCAGGTCGCCGGCGACGGACCGGAGCTTCGCCTTCACCGTCTTCCGGCGCGCCTCCGTCGGATGGGCGGTGAACGTCGGCTGGATCAGGACGTCGTCGAGAACCCGTTCCACCGTCTCCGGGTCGGCGTCCCGCGCGGCGAGTCGCTCCACCGCCCCCGCGACGCTGTCGGCGAGCGTCCCGTCCTGGCTCCCCTGGCGGATGACGCGGACCCGCTGGCGCTCCTCGGCCAGGTTGATGAGTTCGAAGTAGGTGGTGAACGCGCGCGCGACGACGTCCCGGGTCTCCGGGTCGAGTCCGTCCAGCCGTCGGTGAACGGCGTCGCGGGTTTCGGCGTCTCCGCGCCGGTAGTCGATCGCTGCCCGCCGGATCCGTTCCACTATCTGGAACGCATCCGGCGAGGACTGCTGTTCGAGCACGTCGCCCAGGAGTTCGCCCAGTTCCCGGACGTCCCGCGCGATCTCTCTGGAGTGTAATGGCATACCACGTCGTCCGCGCGGCAGTCCCAAAACTCTAGGGAAGAGAGTCCGAAAAATGGCTCCCTTACCGTTATTCGTCACGGTCTATCACTGGGAACCGGATGTCGCCACCGTGTTCAGTATTGGTGAATAAGGTGGCTGCTCTCGGGCCCCGTCCCGGAGTGTCGTACAGCCGTCACTACCGGTTCGCGCGACCACCGCTCGCCAGTCGACGACCCTGGGACGCCGAACGCGACGCCGTCGGCGTCGCGGCCGGTCGCCACCGGTTCGACGTCCGTTCCGCGCCCTGAATATCAAAAATAACAACAGAGCGCCCCTCTCGCCGGTAGATTTAAGCCGAAACGGGAGCATTTTATTTTCAAATTTCACCGATGAACATGCAGGAATCTCTCACGCGCAGGATCGGTGTCGCCATCGGCGGTCAGTTCGCCCACGGACTGTACCAAGTGCTGGTCGCCGCGGTCGCTCCGGCGGGGACGTACCCGCTGCTCGCGGGGGCAGGCCTCGCCGCCGCCGTCGCGGGGGGAGCGTACTCGCTGTCGAGCGTGCGCGACCAGGTGTCCGCGGTGGCCGACGAGACGGCCCGCCTCCGCCGCGAACGCGACGAGGCGCGGGCGGACCGCTCGTCGCTCGAAACGGAACTCGACTCGGTGACCGACGAACTGGCCGAGGTGCGACGACGGGTCCCCGACTCGCCGGCGGCGACGGCGCTCTCGACCGACGGGGGCGTCGCGGCGTCGGACGGACCGTCGAGCGGCGAACTCGACGAACGGATCCTGGCCGCCAGCGCGGTCGTCGACAGGGCGGCCGACGGGGACCTCTCGGGCCGGATGGAGACGGACGTGCCGTCCGAGAGCCTCGCGGAACTCTCCGCGGCGTTCAACGAGATGGCGACGGCGTTCGAACAGACCATCGAGACGGCCGGCGACTTCTCCGACGAGGTGGCCGGGTCCAGCGAACAGGTGACCGGCGCGACCGAGGCGGTCAAGGACGCTAGCGAGACCGTCGCCGGGAGCGTCCAGGAGATAGCCGACGTCTTCGACGAGCAGCAGGACCAGATCTCCACCATAAGCGACGAGATGTCCGAGATGTCCGCCACCATCCAGGAGATAGCCGCCTCGTCGAACGAGGTGACCGAGATGGCCGACAGGTCCGAGCGCCGCACGGTCGAGGGCATCGAGGCGGGTCGTGAGGCCCGCGACGCCATGGTCGACACCGCCGACCAGACCGAGTCCGTCGTCGAGACCGTCGAGGAGTTGAACGAACGAATGGACGAGGTCGGAAAGATCGTCGACCTCATCGACAACATCGCCGAGCAGACGAACATCCTGGCGCTCAACGCCTCCATCGAGGCCGCCCACGCCTCGACCGGCGCGAACGACAACGGGTTCGGCGTCGTCGCGGACGAGGTGAAGTCGCTCGCGGAGGAGACGAAGGACGCGACGAACCAGATAGAGGGACTCATCGGGGAGATACAGGACCAGACGGACGAGGCGGTCGAGGAGATCCGGGAGATGCAGGGGTCGGTCGACCACGGCCGGGACACCGTCGAGGAGAGCCTCGAGGCGCTGGAGTCGATCATGGACCACGTGCAGGAGACCTCCAGCGGCGTCCAGGAGATAAGCAACGCCACCGACGACCAGGCCGCGACCTCCGAGGAGGTCGCCTCCATCGCCGACGACGTGGCCGAGACCTCAGCCGAGAACGTCCGGGAGGCCGAACACGTCGCCGCCATCGCCGAGGAACAGAACCTCGCTCTCGGGGAGATGTACGTCAACGTCAAGATGCTGACCATGCGCGCCCAGCAGCTTTCCGCGCTGTTCGAGCGCTACGACACCGGCGAGTAGGGAAGGGGCAAGCACCGACCCGGCCCGTATTTTTATACCACACCTGTTGGAATGTCGTGTATGGAGGTAGGCGTACTTACAGTTCCACTCGGTGACCAGTCGCTCGACGAGGCGCTCTCGTACCTGGACGGTATCGGCGTCGACGCCGTCGAACTCGGCACGGGCGGGTTCGTCGGCGACGACCACCTGCCGCGCGAGGAGTACCTCGACGACGAGGACGCACAGGCCGACCTGCGGGCGCTCCTCGACGAACACGGGATGCGCGTGAGCGCGCTCGCGACCCACAACAACCCGCTCCACCCCGACGAAGAACGGGCCGAACGCGCCGACACCGAACTCCGCGAGGCCATCGAACTCGCGGACCAGCTAGACGTCGACGCGGTCACCTGCTTCTCGGGACTCCCCGCCGGGAGCGAGGCCGGCGAGGTGCCCAACTGGATCACCGCCCCGTGGCCCCCGGAACACGGCGACGCCCTGGAGTACCAGTGGGACGTCGCGACCGACTACTGGAGCGACCTGGCCGAACACGCGGCCGACCACGACGTCGACGTCGCCATCGAGATGCACCCCAACATGATCGTGTACGAACCGCACGGCATGCTCCGCCTGCGGGAGGCGACGAACGACCGCATCGGCGCGAACTTCGACCCCTCGCACCTCTACTGGCAGGGCATCTCCGTCACCGACGCCATCCGACTGCTCGGCGACGAGGACGCCATCCACCACTTCCACGCCAAGGACACCAAGGTGTACGAGGAGCAGGCCCGCGAGAAGGGCGTCCTCGACACCGCGCCCTACACGGACGAACCGAACCGCTCGTGGCTGTTCCGCTCGGTCGGCTACGGCCACGGCGAGGACCACTGGCGCGACGTCGTCTCGACGCTCCGGATGGTCGGCTACGACGGCGCCCTCTCCATCGAACACGAGGACTCCCTCACCTCCGCGCGCGAGGGACTGGAGAAGGGCGTCGACCTGCTCGAACGCGTCGTCTTCGAGACGCAACCGGGCGACGCGTACTGGGCGGAGTGACTCACGGCGCGGGTCACGACCGGCGAGGAGACCGGACGAACGCCGGAACTATTTTTTGCCGATCGGTTCCATCGAGGCGTGGGTGAACTGACCGCCCGAATCCCCATGAACGTAGACATCACACACAAGCCGTCGTACGCACACCTGCGGGTCGAACTCGACGCGGGCGAGAGCGTCCTCGCCGAACCCGGTGCGATGGTCGGCCACTCCACGAACGTCGATATCGACACCTCCACCAGCGGTGACGGGTTGCTCAGCAGCGCGAAGTCGATGCTGGGCGGCGAGTCGCTGTTCGTCAACGAGTTCACCGCCGAGTCCGGCCCCGGAACCGTGACGTTCGCCCCGCCGACGCCGGGCGACGTCATGCACCACGAACTCGACGGTGAGACGCTGTACGCGGTCGACGGTGCCTTCCTCGCGTCCGATCCGTCGATCGAGATAGACTCCGAGTTCGGCGGACTGAAGTCGATGCTCGGTGGCGCGGGTATCACGCCGCTCGCCCTGAAGGGGAGCGGCAACGTGTTCGTCGAGTCGTTCGGCGGCCTCGAATCGATCGACCTGGCCGCCGGCGAGACGTACACGATCGACAACGAACACCTCGTCGCGTGGGAGGAGTCGGTCGACTTCGACGCGCGACGGGTCGGCGGGCTGAAGTCGACGTTGTTGAGCGGTGAGGGACTGGTGCTCGACTTCACGGGTCCCGGTACCGTCTGGTACCAGACGCGCGGTCTGAACGCGTTCGCGTCGACCATCGCGGAGGTCGTCCCCGGCGGCGACGAGGGCGGGGGCAGCGGCGGCGTGGACGTGGACGTCTTCTGAGCGCCTACCGATCCCTGTCCACGTTTCGATACCGGGCCGGCGAAACGGGTCTCCTTCTCCGAGACCACTGGAGTTATTTCGCGACCGGCCAACTGTGTGACTATGACACTCGACGTCGGCATCCTCGGCTATCGCTTCATGGGCAAGGCACACTCGAACGCGCTCGCACGACTCCCGATGTTCTTCCCGGACGCGCCGGACGTGAACCGGGACGTCGTCGTCGGCCGCGACGAGGAGGCGCTGGCCGAGGCGGCCGGGACGCTCGGCTTCGACCGAACGGCGACGGACTGGCGCGACGTCGTCGACGAGGTAGACGTGTTCTACAACCTCGGCCCGAACCACGTCCACCGCGAACCCTCCGTCGGTGCGCTGGAGGCGGGCACGCCCGTCTTCTGCGAGAAGCCGCTCGCCCCGACGCTCGACGGGGCCGAGGAGATGGCCGACGCGGCGGCGGACGCCGACGTCACCGCGGGCATCGCCTTCAACTACCGGTTCGTCCCGGCGCTGCGCTACGCGAAGAACCTCATCGACGCCGGCGAACTCGGCGAGATACACCACTTCCGCGGGCGCTACCTCCAGGACTGGCTCGTCGATCCCCAGGCACCCTGGAGCTGGCGCAACGACGCGGAGATGGCCGGCAGCGGCGCTCTCGGTGACCTGGGCGCACACACCATCGACCTCGCACACTTCCTGGTCGGTGACGCCGCCGGGTCCATCGACCGACTCAGCGGCCACCTCCGGACGTTCGTGGACGAGCGCCCCGTCGAGGACGGCGGCGGCAGCCTGGAGAGTTCGGGCGGCGGCGACTCGGTGGAGACGCGCGAGGTGACCGTCGACGACGCCTACAGCGCGCAGGTGGAGTTCGAGAGCGGCGCGATGGGAACGCTGGAGGCGTCCCGGTTCGCCAACGGGTGCAAGAACGACCACACCATCGAAGTGGAGGGGTCGAAGGGGAGCCTCCGATTCAACCTCGAACGGCTGAACGAACTCGAACTCAAGCGCGAGGGGAACCGCGGCTTCGAGACGGTGCTCGTCACGGACCCGGACGATCCCTACATCGAGCACTGGTGGCCGCCGGGCCACGTCATCGGCTGGGAACACACGTTCGTCCACGAGAACTACGAGTTCCTCTCCGCCATCCGCGACGGCGCTGAGTACCACCCCAGTTTCCAGGACGGCCTCGCCGTCCAGCGGGTCCTCGACGCGGTGTCCCGGAGCGACGAGAGGGGCGAGTGGGTCGACGTGGAGTAGGGTGGTCCCGACCGGCGGGCGGCACGAGCGGAGCGAGTGCCGCCGAACGAGCGAGCGGGGAGCGAATGTGACCCAACCTGATTCTGCCCCGTGCGGTTTTAAGCGAGTGGCGCTGGCAGGGTGGGTATGACCATCCGGGAGCGCCTCGACTCGTACCTCGACGGAAACGACCTCGAAGCGGTCTGGTTCGCCAGGCCCAACTCCTTCGCCTGGCTCACCGGCGGCGACAATGTCGTCGACCGAAGCGGCGACGTCGGCGTCGCGGCCGCGGGCTACGACGGCGACGGGATTACCGTCGTCACGGACGGCATCGAGGCTCCCCGCCTGCGCGACGAGGAACTCGACGACGACGTGGCGGTGGAGACGTTCCCGTGGTACGACCGGTCGCTCGCGGACGCCGTCGCCGCCGTCAGCCCGGAACCCGCGGCGTCCGACTTCGACGTCCCCGGGTTCGACTCCGTCGACGTCTCCGAACTTCGCCAGCCCCTGACGGAGAGCCAGATAGCGAACTACCAGAAGCTCTCCGTCGACGTCGCCGAGGGACTCGAACGGGTCGCACGCGACTGCGCCGCGTCGGACACCGAGCTATCGGTGACGGGCGAACTCCGCGGCGTCCTCGAATCGCAGGGCATCTCGACGCCCGTCGTCCTCGTCGGCGGGAGCGAGCGTGCCCAGTCGTATCGCCACTACACGCCGAAGGACGTCGAACTCGGCGAGTACGCGCTCCTCTCGGTGACGGCGGAGCGAGAGGGGATGTGCGTCTCCTGTAGCCGGACCGTCGCGTTCGACGCACCGGACTGGCTGTCGGAGCGCACGCACGACGCCATGCGGGTCGAGGCGAGCGCGCTGGCCGCGACGCGAGAGGTGGGCCGCGAGGGCGGAACGGCCGCCGACGTCTTCGAGGCGGTGCAGGAGGCGTACGCGACCCTTGGCTGGGAGGGCGAGTGGGAGAACCACCACCAGGGCGGCGCCGCGGGGTTCGCCGGCCGCGAGTGGATAGCGACGCCGGGCAACGACGCCCCCGTGGAACTGCCGATGGCCTACGCCTGGAACCCGACGGTCCAGGGGGCCAAGAGCGAGGACACCCACCTCGTCACCGAGGCAGGCGTCGAACCGATGTCGGTCACCGGCGACTGGCCGACGGAGGAGGTTTCGGCGGTAGACGGCGGTCTGACCGTTGAGCGACACGCGCCGCTGGAACTGTAGACCGGGCGGAAAACTGGGGTCGTCGGTCGTCACGCGCAACTAGGCTCGCGGGTCACTTCGTTCCCCGCTCGCAATCGAGGTGGTTCCTCCCGCCGGTCGGAACCACCCTACCTCACGGCTCCCTGCGGTCGCCGTTCGGTCTCAAGGAGGTCCGCGACGAGCGTTATCGAGGAGCGGACCTCCCTACTCCTCGTTCCCCACCCGAATAACCTGCAGGAGCGAGTACACCGGCACGTCCGCGATGTCACCGACGCCGCGCTTGTCCGCGAGGACGACGCAGGCCACCGGATTGCCGCCTTGGTTGCGGATGGCCTCGATGGTCTCCGTCATCGTCGTCCCGCTGGTGATGGTGTCGTCGACGACGTAGCAGTCGCGGTCCCGGATCTGGGCGAAGTTCCGGGAGAAGGAGCCGTCGAGGCCCTCGTCCTTCTCGTCGTCCCACTGGTGCTTGCTCGGCGCGTACGTGCCCAGGTCGGTCTCCAGTTCGCGCGCGACGGTCGTCGCAAGCGGCGCGCCGGCCTTCTCGATGCCGATGGTGAGGTCAACCTCCTGGCCCTCCTTCGAGAGGAGGTCGGCCATGGCCGCACCAACGTGGGAGAGCCGTTTGCTGTCCCGGCCGAGGGCGCTCCAGTCGACGTGGATGTCGTGGGGGCCGCTGGTCGGTTCGACCGCGGTCGGCTGTGCGCCGGCGTCGCTCCGCTCGACGAGCCAGCTCGCAGTCTCCCGCGAGACGTTCAGTTCGTCCGCTATCTCGCCCTTCGAGAGACCGCGGTCGGCCAGTTCGGCGGCGCCCTCGATGAGGTCGTCGATGTTCTTCATCCTTCTACTGGACTCTGGGCGGGGGAGGGATTAATAGCCAGTGCAATCGCAGCCGCATTCGTCGTAAATTTCGCCCACAGATCCCAGACGAGAAACCGCGGTTATTAGGTACGGCCGATCCTATCTAGAGGCGGCTGGGTCGTGTCCACCTCGTCGTCCACGTGCGACGATTTCGACGAGAAAGCCACTGCTACGAACGCCGTCGTGCCCGGCGATACGCCCGGCCACAGCGCGGCCGCGGGGAGAGATCAGCGAGGTCTTTCGCTGCCATGGTCCACTCTCCCCCTGGTCGGCTACTCGCTTCCGGCACCCTCCCGCCACCCCGACTTCCGTGTCGGACGCTCGCCGTCAACGTTTTTACCGTCAGGTGTGCTGTGTCCTGTATGATCCGGGATCGGACCGAGGGTGGGGTTTCGCCGGTCGAGCGGTTCGAACGTGGCCGGCGCGCGCGGACGAACGTCGTCGACGGGCGTCGTCGATCGCGACCGAACGGGCGGAGCCAGCGATGAGGGACGAGGACCTGATCGAGGTACTGGAGGACGCCGGCCTCTCGCCCTACCAGGCCGAGGCGTACGTGACGCTGCTGGAACTGGGGAACGCCTCGGCGACGGACGTCGCCGACGCCTGCGACGTCCCCGACCCGCGCATCTACGACGTGTTGCGGGACCTGGAGGAGAAGGGGTACGTCGAGACGTACCAGCAGGACAGCCTGACGGCCCGGGCCCACGACCCCGCCGAAGTGCTCGACGACCTGCGGTCGCGTTCGAGCGAGTACCTCGACGCGGCCGAGGAGATAGAGGACCGGTGGAACCAGCCAGAACCGACCGAACACGAGGTCAGCATCGTCAAGCGGTTCGAGACGGTGCTCAACCGGGCCAGGACGCTCGTCGGCGACGCCCACACGCAGGTCCAGTTCGCCGGCCACGTCGACCAGTTCCGGGAGATGGCCGACGAACTGGCGGACGCCCACGACCGCGGCGTGACGGTCAAGGTGAGTCTCTGGAACGACGGCGACCGCTCGGACCTGCCCGACGAGGACGAACTGTACGGACTGTGTACCGAGGCACGGTACCGCGACCTCCCGTCGCCGTTCGTCGTCATCGTCGACCGCAGTTCGACCTGTTTCGCGCCCAACCACCGCTCGGTGAACGAGTACGGCGTCCTCGTCACCGACCGGACCTACACGTTCGTCTTCCACTGGTTCTTCCTGACGGCCCTCTGGGAGGGATGGGAGACGGTGTACACCGAGCGGACCGACGAGATACCGACGACGTACGTCGACGTCCGCTACTTCGTCCGCGACGTGGAGGAACTGCTGAACGAGGGCGCGACGGTCGAAGTGGTGGTCCGGGGCTACGAGATGGCGACGAACGAACGGGCGGAGATAGAGGGCGTCGTCACGGACGTCAGTTACTCCGGCGACCCGACGGCCTACGACCAGCAACTCCCGCTCTCGCACCTCGCCGGCCGCATCGCGGCCACCGTCGACACGGGCGACGAACTGGTCGACGTCGGCGGGTGGGGTGCCGTCCTCGAGGAACTCGAGGCCGAATCGATCACGATCACCGACGTGCGGTACGACTGAGCGGCGCGGGACCCGCCAGTTCGCCGCGAGCCGAACGGCGTAGGACGGCCTTACGTCGACCGCTACACGGGTAACGAGCCGTTTCTTCGATCGCGATCGATCAACGATTCTCACCGTTTAAATGTAGCTAGAACTATACGTCCACGGACGATGACAGACAACGGTGCCCCCGGTGGCGAGCGGCGAGAAGGCGTCTCCCGTCGGCGATTCGTCGCAGCGACCGGCGCGAGCGGCGTCGCCGTCGGACTCGCCGGCTGTGCGGACCTGATCGGTGGCGGGGGCGGCGACGGCGGTGGAACGACGACAGGGACCAACGGGGGTTCCGGCGGAGAGACGACGGTCACGTTCGGGTTCGACCCGGTGGCGGTCCAGGAGAACGGGGAGGCGATCAGAGAGGCGCTCCACGCGAACGGCCTCTCCGACGACGTCACCGTCGAGTTCGTCCCCGGCGACCAGGACTCCGGCCAGCGCCGGTCGAACTACACGCGACTCCTCAGTGCCGGCGAGGGGGACCCGGACATGATGCTCATGGACAACGGGTGGGTGAACGTCTTCATCCAGCGCGGCCAGATACAGAACCTCACGGAACTCCTCCCGGAGGAGGCGATAACGACGATAAACGAGGAGTACTTCGAGGGGTTCACCTCGACGGCGCGCGACCCGGAGTCGGACGCCCTGTACGGGGTCCCTATCTTTCCGGACTTCCCGACGATGCAGTACCGGCGCGACCTGGTCGAGTCGGCGGGGTACAGCCCCGAGGAGAACGACTGGGCGACGGAGCCGATGACGTGGGAGGAGTGGTCCCACGTCACCGCCGACACGCTCGACAACGCGGACGACGTCGACTTCGGGTTCACGACCCAGTGGGACATCTACGAGGGGACCGCCTGCTGTACGTTCAACGAGGTGAAGGCGTCGTGGGGCGGCGCGTACTTCGGCGGCCGCGATAACCTGTTCGGCCCCGTCGGCGAGCGACCGATAACCGTCGACGCCGAGCCGGTGATCCGGTCGCTCAACATGATGCGGAAGTTCGTCCACGACGAGAACTTCGACTCCCTGTCCGACTACGCGGGCGGGTTCACCCCGACGGACATCCTGGGGTGGACCGAGGAGGCGTCCCGCGCGCCGTTCGCCAACGGGAACGCCGTGATGCACCGCAACTGGCCGTACTCGCTCGCGCTGACCGGACGCGACCCGGCGGAGACGGAGGACCCGGCGCTGGGCGACGACCTCGGCGCGATGCCCATCCCCTACGCCGTTCCGGAGTCCGAGGCGCAGGCCTCCGGGATGGGTGGCACCACGGCCGCGCTCGGGGGCTGGCACGCGACGGTGAACCCGAACAGCCAGCAGAAAGACGCCGTCGCCCAGGTCCTGCAGGCGACCATGCAGCCCGACTTCCAGCTCGAACTGTTCAGGCTGCAGGGGTGGCTCCCGCCGCGCCCGGAGCTGTTCCAGTCCGACGAGGCACAGAACGTCCCCGTCGTCGGGGAGTACCTCGACACGCTGCGCGTGGCCGGCGAGAACACGCTCCCCCGGCCGGTGACGGCGGTGTGGAGCGACGAGTCGAGCGTCATCGCACAGCAGGCCAACAGGGCCGTCGGACAGGAGGCGTCGTCCCAGCAGGCGATGCAGAGCCTGGCGTCGAGCCTGCAGGACATCGAGAGCGGGGGCTGATCCGACGATGAGCGCGGACGCCGTTCCGGAGTCCGCGGGCGAGTCCCGGCGGTCCGGGCCGCTCGTCGGTGCGGTGCGCTGGCTGGAGAACCTGAGCGACACCGCGTACGCGTACGTCCTCCTGACGCCCGTGTTCCTGTTGCTCGGTGCCATCGCGCTGTACCCGTTGCTCCGGACGTTCGAACTGTCGCTGTTCGAGACGACGCTGAACCAGGCGTCGCAGACGTTCGTCGGCCTGGACAACTACGTCGAACTGTTCACCGGGGGGAAGGACCGCTGGCTCCCGGGGACGTCGACGTTCCTCCCGACGGAGCTCAGCTGGGGCGCGATGGTGTCCAGCGCGCTCGTGGTGACCGTCATCTTCGCCGTCGTGAGCGTCTTCTTCGAGACGATCATCGGCCTCGGCCAGGCACTCGTCCTCGACCAGGACTTCTACGGCCGGCGCTGGGTCCGCGCGGCCATCATCATCCCGTGGGCCGTCCCCATCGTCATCCAGGGGATGATATTCTACCTGATGTTCCAGCCGGGGGTCGGATTCGCCGTCGAACCGCTGGCGAACCTCGGCCTGCTGGCGCCGACGAACACGCTCAACGACCCGACGAGCGCGCTGTTCATCATCGTCGTCGGGGACATCTGGAAGACGTCGGCGTTCATGGCGTTGCTCATCCTCGCGGGCCTCCAGAGCATCGACCGGGGGCTGTACGAGGTTGCCCGGGTGGCCGGCGCGTCGAAGTGGCAGCAGTTCAAGCTGATCACGTTCCCGCTCATCCTCCCCACCGTCGGCATCGCCGTCCTCTTCCGGTCAGTGCAGGCGATGCGCGTGTACGGGCTCATCGACACCGTCTCGTCCTGTGCGGTCGTCCCGTCGCTGTCCTGCATGGTCGTCACGACGTTCCAGACCAGACAGGGAACCTCGGCCGCCATCGCGTTCGTGACGGCGGCCATCATCGGCGTCGCCGTCTCGGCCATCATCTACCAGCAGTACAGGGAGGGGGTCTGAGTGGCGACGACCGACGAACGTGACGAACGCCGCGACGACGAAACCGGCGACGGCCCGCTGAACCGCTGGACCCAGCGCGCCATCAGCAACCCGGACCGGGTGTACCGGGCGCTGTTCTACGTCGCGATGATTTTCTTCATCGTCACCACGCTGTTCCCGTTCTACTGGCTGCTCGTGCTGGCGCTGACGCCGTCCGACCTGATACTGGCGGCGGACTTCTCGCTCCCCTTCCTCGTCCCCGAGGGGTTCAATCCGGCCGCGTTCGTGACCGTGTTCGAGCAGGTGCCGTTCCACCTGTTCATGCTCAACAGCTTCGCGCTCGCCATCACGACGACGGTCATCGTGCTGGTCATCGCGAGCCTCGCGGGCTACGTGTTCGGACGCCTGGAGTTCCCCGGCCGGGGACCGCTGATGCTCGCCATCCTGGCGATCAGTTACTTCCCGCCCGCGGCGTTCGTCGTCCCGCTGTTCGAGGTGTTCACCGGGAACGTCCCCATCACCGTCCCGTTCACCGAGATACCGCTGTTCACGCCGCCGCGACTCCTGAACACGCCGGGGTCGATGGTGCTCCCGTTCAGCGCGCTGTTCATGCCGCTGTCCATCTTCATCCTCACGACGTTCTACGCCCAGATTCCGGACGGACTGGAGGACGCCGCGCGCGTGGAGGGGACGACCAGGCTCGGCGCGCTCTTTCGGGTGATCATGCCGCTGTCCGCGCCGGGCGTGGCGACGGCCGCCGTGTTGACGTTCATCTCCGTCTACAACGAGTACTTCTTCAGCAAGATAATGGCCACCTCGCCGGACGCGGCCAACTGGTCGCCCATCGTCGGCGGGTTGCTCAGCTACCAGACCCAGTACACCACCCAGTTCAACCTCATGGCGGCGGCGAGCATCGTCGGGGTCCTCCCCGTCGTCGTCCTCGTCGTCGTCGCCCAGGAACGCATCGTGAGCGGACTGACTGCAGGAGCCCTGAAAGAATAATGGCACGCGTACAACTCGAACACGTTACGAAACGCTACGAAGACGTCGTCGCCGTCGACGACATGAACCTCGACATCCGGGACGGGGAGTTCGTCTGCCTCGTCGGCCCCTCCGGCTGTGGCAAGTCGACGACGATGGAGATGGTCGCCGGACTGACGAAACCAACCGAGGGGACCATCTTCATCGGCGACCGCGACGTCACGAACCTGCCGCCGAAGGACCGCGGGGTCGCGATGGTGTTCCAGAACATCGCGCTGTTCCCGCACATGGACGTCTACGACAACGTCAGCTTCGGCCTCCGGTTGCGCGACTTCCCCAGCGACGAGATAGACCGGCGCGTCGAGCACGCCGCCGACATCGTCCAGCTAGAGGGGATGATGGACCGGATGCCCGACGAGATGTCCGGCGGGCAGCGCCAGCGGGTCGCTATCGCCCGTGCCATCGTCCGCGAACCCGACGTCTTCCTGATGGACGAACCGCTGGCCAACCTCGACGCGAAACTGCGCGTCCACATGCGGACGGAGCTCCAGCGCCTGCACAAGGAACTGGACACGACCATCATCTACGTCACCCACGACCAGGCGGAGGCGATGACGATGTCCGACAGAATAGCGGTCCTCGACGCCGGCGAACTCCAGCAGATAGACCCGCCGCTGGTCTGTTACAACGAACCCGCGAACCTGTTCGTCGCTGGGTTCATCGGGTCGCCGGCGATGAACCTCGTGGAGGGCGTCGTCGACGAGACGGGGCTGGCGACCGAACACTTCCACGTTGAGTTCGACCCGGGACTGCTTGACGGCGTCGCCGTCGGCGACGACCTCACCTTCGGCGTCAGGCCGGAGGACGTCTACCCGGTGGCCCAGCGCGACTCGCTGTCACATCCCTCGGACGTCATCGAGGCGCGGACCGACGTCCTCGAACCGATGGGCGACGAGATATTCGCCTACCTCCTCCTGGGCGAGGGGCGCACCTCGATGGCCCAGGAGATGGCCACGAGCGACCAGTTGCTGATGAGCGTCGAACCGGACTCCGACATCACGGACGACGAGGCGATAGACGTGGTGCTCGACAGACGGCGGATACACCTGTTCGACACGCGGTCCGGGCAGGCCGTCGCGCACGGGATAACGGACGCCATGGGCGACGTCGGTCCGGGCGGGACCCCCGCGGAAACGGACGATTAACCGTGCCCGGGGAACTGGTCGCCGCCGTCTACTGGGGCGGTCTGTTCGTCCTCTTCTTCTTCTGGGTGTACGGCATCGTCTCCTTCGCGTTCGACCTGAAGAACCGGATTATCCCGGGCTTACTGCGGTATCGGCGCGGTCGGAGACGCCTCGAGTCGGAGGATGAGTCAGAGACCGAGCGTGAGAACGAAGAACAACAGCTGTACTAAATAAAACCTCAGTGTTTAATAGAGTGTAGCCGTGACTAGCGGTTAACGATCGTTATGATGGCCATACCCCCCGCCGACCCCCTGCTCCACGCGTCGAACCGGCCAGTTCGAATCCACCCGGTCCTCGGACGCGGAGGTGAGAGATGAGCGCGCTCTCCGACGTCCGCCTCGGATTCGTCGGCCTCGGCAACATCGCACAGCTACACGCCGACGAAATACTGGGCCTCGGCGGTCAGGTCGTCGCGGGCACGGACGTCTCCCCGGAGGCCCGCGCGATGTTCGCGGAGGACTACGCCGCGGAGGTGTTCGAGGACCCGACGGAGATGTACGAACTCGTCGACGCCGTCGTCGTCTCCACGCCCAACCGGTTCCACGAGGAGTACGTCGTCTCGGCGCTCGAGGCCGGACTGGACGTCCTGGTGGAGAAACCCCTCGCACACACGCTGGAGAGCGCCCAGCGGATCGCGGACGCCGCGGCGGAGTCGTCGGGGTTCTGCATGGTCGGCTTCCACAACCGGTTCTGGGGGCCGGTGCAGGTGCTCGACAGCTACCGGGAGCAGGGGAAACTCGGCGACGTGACTCACGTCGAGGCCAACTACATCCGCCGGCGCGGGGTCCCCGGCCGGGGTAGCTGGTTCACCCGCAAGGACGTCGCGGGCGGCGGAGCCGTCATCGACATCGGAACCCACGCCATCGACCTCGCTCTCTACCTCATGGGGTACCCCGACGTCGAGGAAGTGGCGGCACAGACCCGCTCGCAGTTCGGGTCGAAGGACGACTACAGCTACCTCTACATGTGGGGCGAGGACCGGGGGACAGGGAACTTCGACGTCGAGGACTCCGCCACCGCCTTCATCCGGTGTGCGAACGGGACGACCATCTCGCTGGAAGTCGCGTGGGCGGCCAACCGCCGGCCGAGCCAGGAGTTCACGGTCCGGGGGAAGGAGGCCGGCGCGGAACTCGACATCGCCGACGACGAGATGACCCTGTTCGAGACGGCCGACGACGGCGTCAACCACCACCGCGACATCACGGTGGAGACGACGGACAAGGAGGCCCACGGCATCGAACAGCAACACTTCCTCCAGGCCGTCGCGAACGGAGAAGCGCCCGGGATAAACACCGTCGAGGAGGGCCTGGAAGTACAGAAGATAATGGACGCCATCTACCGCTCGGGCGAGGAAGGGCGTGCGATCGAGATAGAGTAGTCGGCCGATTCTCCCCGGACGGTAAACCCCGTCCACCGTCCTTCCGGGACCGACGGTTCTTGTACCTCCCGGCCGTCCCCCGCCGTATGCCCGTTCGCGACCTCTCGCACGTCGTCGAGGCCGGCCTCCCGGTGTTCCCCGGCGACCCGCCCGTCTCGGTCGAACCACACGCGACCCTGGAGGCGGACGGCTACCGCGTCTCGGCCGTCGAGTGCGGGAGCCACACCGGTACGCACGTCGACGCGCCCAGTCACACAGAGGCCGACGGTCGGTCCGTCGATGACGTCGACGTGGGTCGGTTCGCGCTCGACGCCGTCCGCGTCGACTGTCGCGGACTCGATCCGAGGACGCCCATCGGTCCGGAACGGCTCCCGGACACGGACGCCGACCTGCTCGTCGTCCACACCGGGTGGGACGACCACTGGGGCGAGGAGGCGTACTTCGACCACCCGTTCCTGACGCCCGAGGCGGGGACGTTCTGTGCCGAGCAGGGGTACGACGTCGCCGTCGACGCCCTCAACGTGGACCCGACGCCGACCGACGCGAGCGGGTCCGACGAACCCGAGGGGTTCCAGGTCCACCACGCGCTGCTCGGCAGCGACCGGTTGATATTCGAGAACCTCACCGGACTCGGCGGCGTCCCCGAACGGTTCGAGTTCCTCGCGTTCCCGCTGAAACTCGCGGCGGGCGACGGCGCGCCGGTCCGGGCCGTCGCTCGCTACGACTGACGTGACGGGAGGGACGAGTAGCAGGACGGCGGCCCCCGAACGGAGCGACCCGGGACGTTACCTGACGGTCGCGTCGCTGACCGGTTCCGCGAACGCCACGGTGTCCTTCACGTCCGTTATCTCGACGTCGACCTGGTCGCCCGGTTGCGTGTCCGACACGATGACGATGAACCCGCGGTCGACCTTGGCGATGCCGTCGCCCTGGTCGCCGAGCGTGTCGATGGTGACCGAACGGACCTCGCCCTCCTCGACCGGTGGCCCCTGTTCGGAGGGGTCCGGGGCCCTGGACGCGGTGTCGGACCCGTGAGTGTGGGAGCGGCCCGATCCGTCCCGGTTCTCACCGGACTCTCGGCCGGAATCGTCCCGTCCCGAGGTGTCGGCGGCCTCGAGGAGCGCGACGCGGAACGTTTCGCCGGCGGAGATCGAACCCCCCTCGACGAGTTCCTTCGGAACAGTGATAGCGTACCGATCGCCCTCGTCCTCGAGGGTCGTCTCGAACAGCAGGCGAAGTGGATCCGAAATTTCGACCATTGTCCGTAATACGGCCTTCTTTCCTAAAGTCTACTGGTAACTAATCCGGGTCCGCCGGGAGCATCGACCGACGTCGGAACACTGATTGGTGGTGTCGCCCAATCCACCGCCATGACCGACGAGGAGCTTCGAGACGCGCTCGAACGCGTCATCACGCACTTCGACCTGGGCGAGTACGAGGTGACGGCGTACCTCGCCGTCCTCGAACACGGCGAGGTCACCGCCTCGGAGCTGTCCGAGACGACCGACATCCCACAGCCCCGCGTCTACGACACGGTCCGATCGCTCAGCGACGTGGGCCTGGTGGAACTCAAGGACACGCGCCCGATGAAGGTGCTCGCCATCGACCCGCGCGAGGCGTTCGACGACGTCCAGCAGTCGCTCGACGACCTGGTCGACGACCTCTCGACGCGGTACACGGCCCCGACGCGCAAGCCCGAGGCCGTCTCCCTCGTCAAGTCGCGGCCGAGCATCCTCCGGTACCTCGACGACATCATCGCCTCCGCGGAGTACGAACTGATGCTGTCGCTGACGCCGGGGCTGCTCGAACGGTTCGCCGGCAAACTGGAGACGCGCGCCGAGGAGGGCATCGCCGTCGAGATACTCGTCTCGCCCGCGTCGGAGGCGCCCTCACCCGAGGAGTTCGACTACCTCTCCATCGCCACGGCGGTCCGGGGGCGCCGCGGGATAACGACCCCCGTCGTCGCCGTCGCCGACGGCTACTACTCGATGTACGCGACGCGGGAGAGCATCACGGGCGACAACGACCGCTACGGCGTCATCTTCAACCGCTCCGAACTGGGCTTCCTCGTCTCCGGCTTCTTCAACATGGTGCTGTGGACCACCTCCGACACCATCGTCACCGACGGAAAGGACCTCCCCTTCCCCCGAAGATACGGAACCATCCGCCGCTGCATCTCCGACCTGCAGGCCCTCGAAGGGGAGTTCTACGCGACCATCGAGGGTCGCGACGTCGAGACGGGCGACCACTGGGTCGTCGAAGGCCAGGTCTCCGAGGCGACGTTCGGGCAGAACCGCGAAGTCGCCACGCTGACCATCCGGACCGAGGACGGCCCCGTCGACGTCGGCGACCAGGTGGCGTCCTACGAGGACATCGAGGCGTTCGAGATACGCGTCGGTCGGGAGGAACCGCCGGGAACCGCCTCCGACGGCGGCCCCTGATCGGCCCCCGCCGTTCGTGATCGGTCACCACCGTTCGTGATCGTTCGCCGTAGACCGTGACCGCTCGCGGGAAGCGGTCGGGACAAGGTAAACTATTATTGGGCTAGGTGCGGCGTGTTCGAGTATGAACGCCACCAGTGACGGGGGGAGGCGACCCGACCACTCCGGTGCCTACGTAGGCAGGTTTTCGCGTCCGTCGCCCGACGTCGGCGTCCGCGCCGCCCGACCGTCGTCGGCCGGCCCGACCGCGTGTCCGGCGACCCCACGCGGGGGTGGACGATGAGCAGACAGGAGGAACCCGACGACGACGGGACCGGGACGCCTGACCCCGTCGAGGAACTCCGCCAGCGGCGCGCGCGGGCCGAACTCGGCGGCGGCGAGGACCGCATCGAGGCCCAACACGCGAAGGGGAAGATGACAGCGCGCGAGCGAATCGACTTCCTCGTCGACGACGGGACGTTCACGGAGGTGGACGCCTTCGTCGAACACCGCTCGACGAACTTCGGGATGGAGGAGAAGACGTTCCCCGGCGACGCCGTCGTCACGGGCTACGGCGACATAGACGGTCGGAAGGTGTTCCTCTTCGCGCACGACTTCACCGTCCTCGGGGGGTCGGTCGGCGAGGTCGTCGCCGAGAAGATATGCAAGGTGATGGACAAGGCCATCGAGAACGGCGTCCCCGTCATCGGCCTCAACGACTCCGGCGGTGCCCGCATCCAGGAAGGCGTCGACTCCCTGGTCGGGTTCGCGAAGATTTTCCAGCGGAACACGCAGGCCTCCGGACTGATCCCGCAGATATCGGCCGTCATGGGACCGTGCGCCGGCGGCGCAACCTACTCGCCAGCGCTGACGGACTTCACGTTCATGGTGAACGACACCAGCCACATGTTCATCACCGGCCCCGACGTCATCGAGACGGTCACGGGCGAGCAGGTGTCGAAGGAGGAACTCGGCGGTGCGGGCTCGCACACCTCCAAGTCCGGCGTCGCCCACTTCGCGTACCCCGGCGAGGAGGAGGCCCTCGACAACATCCGCCGACTGCTCTCCTACCTCCCGCAGAACAACATGGAGGACCCCCCGCGGGTCGAACCGTGGGACGAACCCGACCGGGAGGTGCCCGAGGTGACCGACATCGTCCCGAACGCGCCGCGCAAGCCCTACGACATGACGCGGGTCATCGATTCGGTCGTGGACGAGGGTTCCTTCTTCGAGGTACAGGAGAACTGGGCGCGCAACGTGGTCGTCGGCTTCGCCCGGATGGACGGCCGGTCGGTGGGCGTCGTCGCCAACCAGCCACGGGTGAGCGCCGGGACGCTCGACATCGACGCCTCGGAGAAGGCGGCCCGGTTCATCCGGACCTGCGACTCGTTCAACGTCCCCGTCCTCTCCTTCGTCGACGTCCCCGGGTTCATGCCCGGCACCGAGCAGGAACACGACGGCATCATCCGCCGGGGCGCGAAACTCATCTACGCCTACGCCGAGGCGACCGTCCCGCTGCTCTCCGTCGTCGTGCGCAAGGCCTACGGCGGCGCGTACATCGTCATGTCCTCGAAGTTTCTCGGGTCGGACGTCAACTACGCCTGGCCCGGATCGGAGATGGCCGTCCTCGGCCCGCGCGGCGCGGTGAACATCCTCCACCGCGACGAGATAGCGCAGGCTGACGACCCTGACGCCAGACGGGAGGAACTGATGGACGAGTTCCGCGAGGAGTTCGCCCACCCCTACGGACCGGCCAGGCGGG
>CAZMGU010000008.1:0-46868 GCA_964565905.1 uncultured Halobacteriales archaeon | reverse complement strand
TCCACCCGGAGATACCCGACGACGAGTTCGTCTGCTTCTACCCGATGAGCAAGCGACGGGGCCCCGACCAGAACTGGTACGACCTGCCGTTCGCGGACCGCGCCGACCACATAGAGCGCCACGGCCAGATCGGTCGCGAGTACGGCGGCAAGGTCGAGCAGATGATCGCCGGGTCGGTCGGGATGGACGACTGGGAGTGGGGCATCACGCTCTGGAGCGACGACCTCACGCACGTGAAGGACCTGCTGACCGAGATGCGATTCGACCAGTCGACCTCGAAGTTCGCGGAGTTCGGTAGCTTCTACGTCGGCCGCCGCTTCCCGCCGGCGGACCTGCCGGCGGTCATGGCCGGCGAACCAGTCCCCACCGGGGAGTCGCCGGGGGAGGGCGAGCGCTCCGCACGGGCGGGCGCGAGCGACGACGCCGGTCACGGGTCCGGTCGCGACGAATCGGGTCGTCCCACGACCACGAACGGGCAGGTGGCCGCCGACGCGGACGGCACCGGCGGCCCCCACCCCGGCGGCGCGAGCGAGGGCGACCACCCGCACGACGGCGCGGTCGCCAGCGGCGACGCCGGGAGCGCGGACGAGTCCGGAACCGGCGAGTCCGACGCCGACGAATCTGACATCGACGACTCCGGCATCGACGACTCCGGCACCGGAGACTCCGACGCTGGCGACGCTGACGGGACCGGCGACGACGGGCGTTCCGGCGGCCGTCCCCCGGCGGGCGACGCGGAGTTCACGGAGGTCGACGACCTCCAGCGCCGCCTGGCCTCGCTCGGCGTCCGCGAGGGCGAGGAGTACGACGCCGGCGACTACGGCCTCCTCTTCCGCTCCGACGCGGACGCCCAGGAACTTGCAGACGACGTCGAGGGGATGGCCGAGAACTTCGACCACTACGACCGCCACGTGACGACGGCTGTCCGCGCCCAGGGCGGCCGGGCCGCCGTCGTCAGCGTCTGGACCGCGAAGGACGCCGCGGAGACGGCCGCCGGGTTCCTCGGCGACCTGCCGGGCGTCGGCGAGCGACTCGGCGGCCACCTCGGTGAGCGCGACGACGCGACCGATACGGAGGAGGACGGGGACGCCACGGAGTCGACGGGCGACGCGAGCGGCGGTCCCGCCGGGGAGATACGCGAGCGACTGGCCGACCTGGACATCTACGCCGGCAAGCCCCACGGCGAGGACGTGTACGCGCTCGTCCTCTACTCCGAGGCCGACCCGGACGACCTGTTCGCCGACGTCGAGGAGATGCGCGGCCACTTCGACCGGTACGACACCCACGTGAAGACGGCGGTATATGCCACCGACGACGAGGAGACGGTCGCCGTGGTCAGCCTCTGGGAGACGCAGGACGCAGCGGACACGGCGAGCGAACACCTCGCTGACCTCCCCGGCATCGTCGGCCGGGCCGAGAACCGCGACGGGTTCGGCACGATGGGGATGTTCTACACCGTGAAGCCGGAACATCGCGAGGAGTTCGTCGAGACGTTCGTCGACGTCGGCGGCCTGCTCGCAGACATGGACGGCCACCGCGAGACGGCGCTGCTGGCCAACCGCGAGGACGAGAACGACATGTTCATCGCCAGCAGCTGGGACGCCAAGGAGGACGCGATGGCGTTCTTCCGTTCGGACGCCTTCGCGGAGACGGTCCAGTGGGGGCGCGGCGTCCTCGCCGACCGGCCCCGGCACGTCTTCCTGGCGTAGCGGCGTCTTCGCGGCCCGGTGTTTGCAGCGGCTCACACGCTACCTTTCTGCCACTTTCCCACGGGCTGCGCGCTCACGTCCAGAGATACGGTCCGACGACGGCCAGGCCGACCAGCACGACCACGGCGACGCTCGACGCGTGGACCACCAGCGCCCGCGCACGCGTCGAGACGTCGACCCCGGTCCGCCCGGAGAGCGATTCGAGCGAGAGCGAGAGCACCCGGCCGCCGTCGAGCACCGAGACGGGGAGCGCGTTCAGCAGGCCGAAGTTGACGTTCAGGAGCGCCAGCCAGAACGCGAGGTTCGTGAGGACGCCCAGCGAGGCGACGGTGGCGGCCGTCGGCGCGGACCCGCCGACGGCGGCCCACCCGAAGTACGCGACGAACGCCTCCGTCGGCGACGCGGTCAGGGGGGTCAGTAGCAGGCCGAACGCCGCCGCGGCGACGAGCAGGTTGTGGAAGACGCCGACGGCGTACACCCGCATCCGGGAGCGCACCGGGGCGTCGTCGAGTTCGTCGCCGGGGAGGACGTAGCCGGCCAGTGGGACGACGCCGAGGAGGAGGGCGACGCCGTACTCCGCGACGGGCAGGTCCTCGGCGCGGCAGGCGACGGCGTGGCCCGCCTCGTGGACGACGGTGGCGACGACGAGCGCGGCGACGACGTAGGGCGTCGAGGCGAGCGGCATGAACGCGTTGAGGCCCGGGACGGCGACGGTGTTGACGGGGTCGTTCAGCGCCGTCGCGTGGGTCTGGCCGAGCGCGCGGACCGCTGCGACGGCGACGACGGCGACGCCGGTGACCTGCAGGGCGAGGAGGACGCCGACGGAGAGGTCGGTCCAGCGCGTCCACCACCGGTGGCCGGCGATCCGGTCGAACGGGGCGACGTCGCGCGTCGAGTGGACGTAGAGGGTGCAGAAGCCGAGTTTTAGCGGATCGGGGAGGCGGTCGTTCACGGCGGACTCGACCCCGTCGATCCGGTCCCGGACGTCGCGCATCGTGACGCCGGTTCTCGGTGCCGGACAATGAGTGTTGACCACTCGCGGTCGGCCGGGTCGAGATGCTGACGCGCCGTAGAACTGGACAGTCCGGACCGTCCCTGTCCGTCGCCGATCGTCGACCCCTCTCGCCGGAAAAGAGTCGCTACTCCTCGCTGCAGTTACTCCTCGGTGCTGGTCTTGTCGACGTCCAGTTCGCCGAAGTAGATATCAGCACCGTCCTGTGCGACCTTCTCGGCCAGCACCGCGCACTTGATCCGCATCGGGGAGATGTCGACGCCGAGCATGTCGACGACGTCGTCCCGGTCCATCTCCCGGAGCTCCTCAACGGTGGTCCCCTGGAGTTTCTCCGAGAGCATCGAGGCCGACGCTTGGGAGATGGCACAGCCGTCGCCGCGGAAGGCGACGGCCTCGATGACCTCCTCGTCGTCGTCGAGGACGACGTCCATCGCTATCTCGTCGCCGCACATCGGGTTCTCGCCGACGTGCGTGAACGTGGGGTCCTCTATCTCCCCGTAGTTGCGGGGGCTCTTGTAGTGGTCGAGGATCTGCTGTCGGTACATGTCTGAGCCGCCAATACCCATCGTTGGCCGTATTTGGCGAGTGCGGGGCAAAAGGGTTCCGGGGCGGGTGGCGCGAGCGGGCGACTCCGAACGGAGTGAGGAGTCGCTATCTGCTCGAACGGCGGAGCCGTGAGAGCGAAGCGAGGGCCGGCGAATGAGCGAGCGGCGACTGCGAGGAACCGCGAGCAAGCCGTCGTCCGTCCGACCGGCCGGACACTGGTTCCGTGTGACAGTTAGCGTTCGCCTCTGGAACAAAGCTTAATAGTTCTCGACGAGGTGAAAGTGGAACGGGGACGGGATGTTTAATAATTTACGTGCGTTTTCGAACCGGACGGGCACGAACGAGGAGGCGAGCGACGCCATCGCGGCGCTCGATCCGTTTCTGGACTCCGGGGAGACCGTCAGGTTCGTGCTGACGAGTTCGAAGGGGATCGAACGGACCGCCGACGGCCGGACGACCACCATCGAACCCGGATCCGGCCACGAGGCCTACGCGGTCGTCACCGACTTCCGGATCCTCTTTCTCGTCGGGAGCGATGCCGCCAACCCGTCGGTGGACGTCGAGTTCGACCTCCCGTCGGTCACGCGGGTCGAGGCACGGAGCGGCCTGCTCAGCACCAGTCTCGTGGTCGTCGCCGAGGAGTCGACGACGGTCAAGTTCAAGCCATCCGGCGGTCCCGACCTGACGGACGTGGCCGACTACGTCGACCGCATCGGGAGCGCCTGGCAGGACCTGAACCGCGCGCTCGCCCGGACGCGGCAGGCGACCGAGGTGTTCGAGGAGCGCCTCGCGACCGGCGACGACGCCCAGGAGGCGCTGACGACCGCGCGCTCGCGCCTCTCGAACGCCTACCACCAGGCGACGCGCCACGAGGACGGCCCCGTCGACGAGATGCTCGCCAGGATCGAACCCGTCGAGGCCGACCTCGACGAGCGACAGGTGGAGGCCCGACTCGACCGCGTCGACGAACTCGTCGAGGCGACCGAGGACGAGGACGGGTTCGCGGCCACCGTCTCGTCGCTGGCCGAAGCCGCCGACCGCCTTGCCGAGGCGCGCGACGCGCTGGCCGACGCGGAGGTCGACGACGACGCCGTCGCCGACACCCTCGACGAGCGACGCGCCGCGCTCGACGACGTCGCCGCCTCGCTCCTCGACGACGCGGAAGCCGCCTGCCACGACGCCCTCGACGCCGACGACCCAAACACCGCGCTCGAACGCTGGGAGACCGCCGCCGACCGCTACCGCACCCTGCTCGACGCCGAGTGGGACGGCCTCGGCGGCGCGAGCGCCGACGCGCTCCGCTACCAGCTATCGTGGATCATCGGCCGTCGCATCGACGCGCTGTCGGCCCTCGCCGCGTCGCTCGAAGCCGAGGGCGACGAACTCGACGACGCCGGCGAGGAGGGGTCGACCGACCGCTACGAGCGGGCGAAGGCTCGCGCCGAGTCGGCCCGCGACCTGGCCGCCGAACACCCCCACGCCGACGCCGACCGCTTCGACGACCGCCTCGACGAACTCGACGAGAAGATAGAGGTCAGCGAGTGGCAGTGGGGCAACGCCTAGGAGTCACTTCTTCTGGACCTGGAACGATCTGACTCGGATAAGCTGTGATCGCCAGCGAAGCAGTTCGAATCGGGTCCGTCTCTGTATCTATAACCAACAAAGGAAAGCCCCGGCCGGGTCCGGTCCCGGGGCTCGCTGCGGTCCTCGCTCCCTCCGGTCGCTGTGGTCCTTGCGTCGCCCGGGTTCCCGGACCCGGCCGCCCCTTTCAGTCCCACCCGTGTCGGCTGGCCGTCGAGCTACGTGTTCGGAAGACGCGAAAATCGCGAAACTGACCGTCAGGCGAACAACTGCCGAGCGTCGTCGATGGCGTCGATCAGCACGTCCACTTCCTCGCGGGTGTTGTAGATGTAGAACGACGCACGCGCGGAGGCGGCGACGCCGAGGGTGTCGTGGAGCGGTTGCGTGCAGTGGTCGCCGGCGCGGATGGCGACGCCGTGGTCGTTGACGATGGAGGAGAGGTCGTGGGCGTGGACGCCGTCGACGTTGAAGGCGACGAGGCCGCTACGGTCGTCGCCCGGCGGACCGTAGATTTCGACATCGTCGAAGGCGTCGAGGCGGTCGTAGGCGTACTCGGCCATCGCCTCCTCGTGGCGGCGGACGCGGTCCATGCCGACGTCGTCGAGGTAGTCACAGGCCTCGGCGAGCGCGATGCCCTCGCTGATGGAGGGGGTGCCGGCCTCGAACTTCCAGGGGAGTTCGTTCCAGGTCGACTCCTCGTAGGTTACCTTCGTGATCATGTCGCCGCCGTAGAGGTAGGGCTCCATGTCTTCGAGGACCTCCTCCTTGCCGTACAGCGCGCCGCTCCCGGTCGGGCCGCACATCTTGTGGCCCGAGAAGGCGAGGAAGTCACAGCCGATTTCCTTCACGTCGACGGGCCGGGTCGGGACGGACTGGGCGGCGTCGACGAACACCAGCGAGTCGTGGTCGTGGGCGAGGTCCGTTATCTCCGAGACGGGGTTGACGGTCCCGAGGGTGTTGGAGACGTGGACGACGCTGACCATCTCGGTGTCGTCGGTGATCAACTCTTCGGCGGCGTCCATGTCCAGATACCCGTCGTCGGTGACTGGGACGTACTTCACGTCCGCGCCGGTCTTCTTCCCGATCTGTTGCCAGGTGACCAGCGAGGCGTGGTGTTCCATCTCGGTGAGGACTATCTCGTCGCCGGGACCGAGTTCGTTCAGGCCCCACGCGTACGCGACGAGGTTCTCGGCCTCGGTGGTGTTCTTCGTGAAGACGACCTCCTCGCGACCGTCCGCGCCGACGAACTCCGCGACGGTGTCGTGGGCCTCCTCGTAGGCGATGGACGCCTCTTGGCTCAACTGGTGGATGCCGCGGTGGACGTTGGCGTTGTACTCGTAGTAGTAGTCGACGATACTGTCGACGACCTGCTTCGGCGTCTGACTGGTCGCCCCGTTGTCGAGGTAGACGAGGGGTTCGCCGCCCACCTCCCGCTCGAGGACGGGGAAGTCCTCGCGGATGGCGGCCACGTCGAGGACGTCGGACTCGGGTTGGCTCATTGGGTAACTAGAGTTTCTCGAAGGCCAACTTTCCTTCGATCCGCCGGGGTCGAAACCACCGTCCGGCGTCCACCGTTCCACCGAGTTCACCGCCGCTTGAGGGCTTTCAAGGCGACGCTTATCTCGTGACTAGTCGGTGAACGGTCGGAACCATTAATGAGTGGTCCGGGTGGGTGAGCAGGTATGGGGGCAGATGGAATGAGGGGTCAGGATCGCGTATCGATACAGAACGGCCGGACGATACACCGCGGCCGGGAACTGCCGAACCGGGAGCGCCGGGGTGGGGACCGGCCCGCCGTCCACGAACGGCCCGAACGCGAGCGCCACGAACTGCCGGGCACCGTCGCGGTCGGGGAGTACCACGCCTACTTCCACCGGAACCGCTACCGGGCCGACGAGCGCCCGCTCCAGCGCGACGGCGACAGGGGGCTCGACTGGCTGTCGACCGACCAGTGGCTCGCCTACGACGTCGACGTGCCCGAGCGCGGGACGTACGACCTCACGATGCGCGTCGCCGCCGAGAGCGAGTTCGGCGGGGGCGACGTCGGCGTGGTCGTCGGGGACGACCCGGTGACGCGAATCGGCTTCGACGCGACCGGCGGCTGGTACACCTGGGACCGGGTGGGGACCGAGGTCGAACTCCCCGCCGGCCAGTACACGCTCAGGCTGGTCGTCTTCGAGGGCGGGTGGAAACTCGACGAGTTCACGATCGAGTGAGTTCGGCGTCCGCGTCGGCTGTATCGGCCGCGTCGGTACCGTCGGCCGCGTCCTGCTGCCGAACGTAGTCGGCGTGACGCCGGTGGTATCTCTCCAGGTTGTAGTTGTCCCAGACCAGGTCGGCGAGCACGTGCGCGTAGAGGACGAGCGCCGTGAAGACGGCGACCGACGCGCTCCAGAGGAGGAGTCCGCCGACGAGGACGCCGCCGAGGACCGCGTGACTCAGCAACCGCTGGATGGCCCAGAGGTCGTCGTCCTCGAATATCTCGTCCGGCGCGGTGACGACGAGCAGCGGGTTCCCGGCGACGCGCCGGAGGGCCGTCCACTCGCCCGTCACCAGCCGTGCGATCAGGAAGTGGTCGAAGTCGATACCGACGCCGACCGCCACGGCCCACCCGAGGGCGGCCCACCACGGGACGAGTTCGGGGAGCGAGAGCGCCCAGAGGCCGGCGAGGCCAACGAGGACGGAGACGATGGCGTGGTCGCGCGAGTACATCTGGGAAGGACGTGGCGTCGAACGAACGTAAAGATACAGCCGGGTCTACATCCGCCGGGACCTACATCCAGAGCAACTGCGCGTGGCGGGTCCCCTCCAGGTCGAGGACGTTCTCCTCGTCGATGAACCCGTGTTCGACGGCCAGGGCGACCGAGTCGTCGCCGACGAGGTTGGCGACGGTACAGTTGGCCAGACTGTCGACGACGGTGCCCTCGTCGACTTCCTCCCCGTCGTAGAACTCCTCGTCGACGGTGAGCGAGACGTCGCCGTTCTCGAACGTCTCCCCCATCACGTCGGGGTCGCAGACGGAGACCAGCAGTCCCTCGTCAGTCTCGCGCTCGTTGAGTATCATCCATCATCTCCTGTTCGGCCTCCTTGCGTAGCTCCTCGGCTTCCTCGGCGAGTTCCTCGGCGCGGTCGTACTCGCCGGTCTCCTCCAGCGCGCGGGACTTCTCCTCGATTATCTCCGCGTTGCGGAAGCCCAGGCGGATGGCGTTGTCGAACGCCTCGACGGCGTCCTCGGCCAGTCCCCGCTCCAGGAGGAAGAAGCCGCGGTTGTACCAGCCCTGGGCGAAGCGGGAGTCCGCCTCGACCGCCCGCTCGGCGTGTTCCAGCGCCTGCTCGGAGCGTCCGGACTCCCAGAGGACGTACGCGAGGTTGGTGTGGGCCGTCGCGGTGTGCTCGCTGCTCGCGCTCCCCTGGTCCGCTCGCTCCGGGTCGCGCCGGGACTCCTCCTCCTCGTCGATGGCGATGGCCTCGCGGTAGGCGCCCATCGCGGCGTCCCACTCCTCCATCTCGGCGTGGGCGGCGCCCTTGTTCGTCCACGCCTCCTGCTCGACGGCCAGGTCGTCGGCGAACATCGCCGCCCGCTCGAACGTCTCGGCGGCCTGCTCGTGGCGGTTGATGTGGACGTAGGAGATGCCGACGTCGATCAGTTCCTCGGCGTCGACGTTCTCCTTCGAGAGACTGCGTTCGTCCAGCATGTCGGTGACGACGCGCGAGTCGACGGGGTCGACCTTGTCCGTGTCCACCGACAGTTCCGGCGGGTCCAGGTCGAAGGGGTCGTACGGGTCACCGAAGCCCTGGCCCTCGGAGAACTCGTGGTCGTCACGCTCTCGTTCGGTCATGGGGTCGGTTTGGCGAGGCGTCCTGTTAAGGCCTGCGTCCCGGCAGCCGGAACGGTCGGACGGGTACCGCCCCGTCCGCCCCCGGGCCTCACCCTCTGAGGGCGTCGACCGGGCGGTCGTTCGCCGCTTTCCAGGCCGGATACAGCCCGCTCAGTACGCTCGCCAGGACGGCGAACCCGAACCCGTACACCAGGTACCGGGAACTCGACCAGCCGAACACGAGCAGGGGGTCGCCGGCTATCACCTGGAACATCGCGACCCCGACGAGGAGGGAGACGAACGCGCCGACGACCCCCCCGACGACGCCGAGGAACGCGGCTTCGGTGAGGATCATCCGGAGCACCTCGCCGCGGCGGATCCCGACGGCCCGGAGGACGCCGATCTCCCCGCGTCGCTCGATCGTGCTCATCAACATCACGTTCAGGATGGCCACGCTCGCGACGATCAGCGATATCGACCCGATCCCGAGCAGGGCGAGGTTCAGGGTGTTCATGAACGAACCGATGCTCTCCTGGGCGTTCCCGAAGCTGGTGACACTCAGTACCTCCTCGTCCCCCTCGTTGAACCGAGCTTCGAGCGAGTCCGCGATCGCCGTGGCCGAGTCCCCGTCCTCGGCCGTGATGGTCACCGAGTCGTAGTACTGCTGGTCGGAGAGCGCGGACAGCGGCAACACGAGCTCGTTCCCGCCGCCACCCCCGAACCCCTGACTCGACTCGATCAGCCCGCCGATCCGGTAGAGCTGTCCGTCGTACTCGACGGGGTCGCCGATGTCGAGGCCGAGCCGGGTGGCGACGCTCCGGCTGAGTAACGCCCCGGACCGCAATCGGTCAGGGGACTCGCCCTCGGTCACGTTGTACATCGCGCTCGCTTCCGACAGCGCGGTGACGCTCACGAACGCCTCCTCGCCGCTCCGCGAGGACAGCGTGGTCCGGTTGGTCTTCTGTGGGACGACGGTGGCGTCGCCGGCCAGGCTCCGTATCTCCGTCACCTGGTCGTCGGTCAGCCCGGCGGTGGTGCTGTCCTCACCGGGTGAGACGGTCACCTCGTTCGTGAGGCCGCCGAGGCTCGACGTCGCCTGCTGCTGGAGCGCCGCGCCCGCCATCCCGAGCGACGCGATGGAGATGACGCCGATGACGATGCCGAGCGTCGCCAGTCCCGTCCGGACCCGGTTCCGGCCGAGGTTCCGCCACGCCATCTGGGCGCTGGGGAACCGCCACAGCATGTCCGTGATGCGCACTACTGGATCACCCCGTCGACGAGCCTGACGGTCCGGTCGGTGTACTCCACCAGCTGCTCGTCGTGGGTCACCGAGACGATGGCGACGTTCTCGTCCTCCTTGAGCCGCGTCAGTTCGTCCAGGATCGTGCGTCCGGTGTCCTGGTCCAGGTTCCCCGTCGGCTCGTCGGCGAGGAGGATCTCGGGTTCGTTGACGAGCGACCGCGCGATGGCGACGCGCTGGCGCTGGCCACCCGACAGCTGGTCGGGGGTGTGTTCGAGCCGGTCGCCGAGTCCCACGCGGCGTAGCAGGTCGACCGCCCGGTCGCGCCGGTCGACGCTGGTGTCCCACATCGAGGGGAGTTCGACGTTCTCGGTCGCGGTGAGCATCGGGAGCAGGTGGAAGTCCTGGAAGACGAACCCGATCCCCGACCGGCGCTCCTCCGTGAGTTCGTCCTCGCTGAAGTCGGTCACGTCCCGGTCGTCGAGCCGGACCGTGCCCTCGGTCGGCGTGTCGAGCAGGCCGATGACGTTGAGCATCGTGCTCTTGCCGGAGCCGGAGGGGCCGATCACGGTGACCATCTCGCCGCGGTCGGCGTGGAAGTCGACGCCCTTCAGTGCCTCGATCAGCTCCTCGCCGCTCTGATACCGCTTCACGACGTCCTCGAGCTCGATGACGGTCATCGCGTGTGCCGTCGGAAGAGCCCGACACCGACCGCGACCAGCAGCAGGGCCACGCCGATCGGGACCAGCGGGAGCCCGCCACCGCCGGATCCACCCGCCTCGGCCGCCGGTTCCTGTCCGTTCGCGCCGTTCACCTGGTTGCGCTCGTCCGCCGCGGACGGACCGGTGGACCCGGCGTCTATCCGCTGGGTCGTCGTCACCCGCTCGCCGCCGACGATGTACGTTATCTCGACGGGCACCGACGTGGTCCCGGACTCGACGGTCCCCGTCAGTTCGAACGTTGCGAACTCGCTCGCGTCGACCGCGCCGATGAAGTACTCGCCCGACGGCGAGGCCGGACTCACGCCGTCACCGTCTCCGATGCGGACGAGGGCGGACTCGACGTCGGTACTGCCGATGTTCGCGGCGTCGCCCTGGATCGTCACCCCGGACCCGGTGCGGGTGGTCTCGATGCCGGTGAGGCGTATCTCGCCCTGCACTCGCTCGCTCGCGAGGTCGACGGTCCGGGAGGTCGTGTGGTTGCTCCCGGCCGCCGCGTAGGTGGCCGCGAACGTGACGTTATCGGCCGAGACGTTCCCGGTGTCGAACGTCGCCGACTGGGAGGATCCCGGGTCGACGTCGAACACGTACTGGCGGTCGAACGTTTCGCCGTTCGCGGTCGCCGTTATCTCGACGTCGGTGAGGTTCGTATTCCCGAAGTTCGTCAGCTCCACCTGGGTCATTTCGGACTGGTTGGGAGCGTCACTTGTCGAGAGCCCCGCCTTGACGGTCGGATCGGCGACGTCGACGTAGACGGGATACTCGTAGGAGTGGTGGTCCCCGTCGTCGTCGCGAACGACGACGTGGACGGTGAGGCGCTTCTGGCCCGCGCTCTCGAACGACGTCGTCATCGGCACCGACACCGACCCGCCCGACGACACTGAACCGACGTTCTCTATCCGGCCGTGACCGTCAGTGCTATCGGCCGACCGGAGGTAGATATCGGTTATATCCACGGGCCCGCTGCTGCTCTCGAGGTTGGCGATAGACGTCTCGACGGTGACACTCTCACCGGTCCCCGGATCGTTCGGCGTCACCGACACCGACGAAATCTGGACGTCCGTCCGGTCGTCCGCCTGCGTGTTCGTCTGACCGGCCACGGTCGCCGGGACGGCGACCCCGGTGATGCTGACGACGACGACGCAGGCGACGAGTAACCCCGTCGTTCGAGATCGGTTCACGCTGTCACCTCGCAGTCGGTGTCGGCGTTCGAGACGACGGTTCCCGGTCGCAAACCGCCGTTGCATCGGTGTGGAGGGCGAGACGTCGGTCCGCACGTATCGTATCCGTCGTTCACAGGGGGACAGTATACCCCGGATCGTAAAACGTCTTCCCGTCATCCGGCAGTGACATGGGACGGCAGATGGCCGAACTCGACGCCGAGTTGGCGAGTTACTTGCGACCGATCCCCGTGCAGACTGTTCGTTTCGGTACGCGACTCGCGATCGGATGGCCACCACTGGGCGTGAGTCGATCCGTATCCAGTCTGGTGAATTTCGTGGAGTGGGCCGTCGCGCCGGTGACTGCCCCTCCGGTCACGGCGCGACGTTTTACCGGTCGCCGCTCCCAGAGTCGCGTATGAGCAAGCGACTGTTCGTCAGCGTCGACCTGGACGGACTGGTCGAGGAGGTCGCGGCGGTCCAGGACCTGTTCGCGGACGCGAGCGGGCTGAACTTCGTCGACCCCGAGCAGGCCCACGTCACCGTCAAGTTCCTCGGGGACACCGGCGAGGAGCGCGTCGACGAACTCGTCTCGGAACTGGCGGCCGCCGTCGAGGACAGCGGCGTCGACCCGTTCGAGGCCGAGTTCGGCGGCCTCGGCGTCTTCCCGAGTCTCGACTACATCAGCGTCGTCTGGCTCGGCGTTCGCGAGGGCGGCGCGGAACTGACGGCGCTCCACGAGGCCGTCGAGGACCGGACGACGGCGATGGGGTTCGAGGCCGAGGACCACGAGTTCACGCCACACGTCACGCTGGCGCGGATGGAACACGCCGGCGGGAAGGAACTGGTACGGGACGTCGTCCGCGACCGGGACCCCGACGCCGGAAGCCGCCGCGTCGAGGAGATTCGGTTGACGGAGAGCGTGCTGACCGACGCGGGCCCCGACTACTCGACGGTCGAGTCGTTCTCGCTTTAGGGCGGCCAAAACAATCAGGTTCGTGACAGTTAAGCCGGTCGACGCCGAGTGGGTACCACGATGGTGCTCGTCGAGAACCTCGTGCTGGTGTTCGTCGCGGGACTTATAACCGCACTCGCGACGGGCCTCGGGGCGCTCCCCTTCTTCGTCGTCGACGACTTCTCGGACCGGTGGAACGTCACGCTGTGGGGCGTCGCCTCCGGCATCATGGTCGCGGCGTCGCTGTTCGGCCTCGTCCGGGAGGGACTCGCCTACGGGTCGTCGATACTGCTGGTCCCCGGCGCGCTCGCCGGCGTGCTCCTGGTGGTCGCCGGCCACAACGTCGTCGAGGGGGTAGAGCACAGTCCCCGGAAGTACGAGGAGGCGGACTTCAGGCGACTCCTGTTGATCCTCGGCGTGCTGACGGTCCACAGTTTCCCGGAGGGCGTGGCCGTCGGCGTCTCCTTCGGGGAACTCGGTCTGGCGACCGCCGAGACGGTCGGCGTCCTCGGGTTCGCGCTCCCGGTGCTCGCGGTGTTCATGACCGTCGCCATCTCCATCCACAACGTGCCCGAGGGCGTCGCCATCTCCATCCCGCTCCGTTCGATGGGGGTGAGCGAGTGGCGGATGGTCTGGTGGGCGGTGTTCTCCTCGCTCCCCCAGCCCATCGGTGCCGTGATCGCCTTCTACTTCGTCTCGCTGGCGAAGGAGTTCCTCCCGTTCGGCTTCGGGTTCGCCGCGGGCGCGATGGTGTACCTCGTCGCGACGGAGTTCGTCCCGGAGGCGCTGGAGTACGGCGAGGACCTGCCCGGGAACGGCCGCCGGGAACTCGTGACCGGCGCGCTCGCGGGCGTGCTGGTGATGGTCCCCCTCGCGTTCGTCTAGAGGACGTTCCGCTGCCGGACGACCTCCAGGTCGACGAACGCGGAGAGGTCGTCGGCGTGTTCCTCGACGCGGTTCTCCATCCGGTAGCTCGAGTGGTCCACGACGAAGAAGTACGGGCCGGTCGCGTCGAGCGGTTCGCGCGCCCCTCCGTCGGCCGTCGACGCCTCGTAGACCTCGGCCGACGCCGACTTCGGCACCGCGGCCTTGCTGAACGACTCGTGGCCGCGGGGCGTCGCGTCGGGTTCCTCGCCCGTCACGAACGCGTCGTAGTTCTCGTACTCCTCCCGACCGGTGAAGAAGTAGACGTCGAACGCGCTCTCCTCGGAGCGGACGGTGTACAGGACGGCGCCGCCGGTGTCCGACACGTCGGGGATTTCCTTCACCCACCCCGATCCCGCCTCCACGCTGAGGCTCTTCGTGACGCTCACCACGACCTCTCCGCCGCCGCCACCGAGACACCCGCTCCCCGCCGCGACCGCTCCGGCACCGAGGGTCCGCAGGACCGTTCGTCGTCTCATCGTCCGATACGCTCTCTCGACCCGCTACATAACTCTGGCCGGCCGATTATCAGCGAGCGCAATCGGGCAGCGACCCCGTCTCCGCCGGCCTCCGGCGAAAAGAACACACATTTATGCTCCGCCGCGGAAGGGGAGTACACCATGAGCAAGAAGTCCAAGGCCAAGAAGAAGCGCCTGGCCAAACTCGACAACCAGAACAGTCGCGTCCCGGCGTGGGTCACCCTCAAGACCGACCGGCAGGTCCAGCGCAACCCGCAGCGACGCAACTGGCGGCGGAGCGACACCGACGAATAATGAGCGCGAACGACTTCGAGGAGCGCGTCGTCACGGTCCCGCTCCGCGACGCCAAGGCCGAACCGAAACACGAGCGCGCCGACCGCGCGATGGCGCTCATCCGGGAGCACCTCGCCACCCACTTCTCCGTCGACGGGGACGCGGTTCGCCTGGACCCCTCGATCAACGAGGCCGTCTGGGAACGCGGCCGCTCGAAGCCGCCGAGCAAACTCCGCGTCCGCGCGGCCCGCTTCGACGAGGAGGGCGAGAGCGTCGTCGAAGCAGAGACGGCGGACTGACACCTTGCTCCGCGCGGTCTTCTCCGGGTCGGCGTACGTCGGCGTGTTCGCCCGGGCGACCGACGACTGTCTCCTCGTCCGGCCGGACGCGGAGGAGGACCTGCTGGACGACCTCGGCGAGGAACTCGGCGTCCCCGTCGTCCCGACGACCGTCGCCGGGTCCGGCACCGTCGGCGCGCTCGCGACCGGCAACGAGAACGGCCTGCTCGTCTCGAGTCGCGTCACGGAGCGCGAACGGGACCGCATCGAGGAGGCCGTCGGCCTCCCGGTCCACGAACTCCCCGGCCGCATCAACGCGGCCGGCAACGTCGTGCTCTGTAACGACAGCGGCGCGTACGTCCACGCCGACCTCTCCCGGGAGGCCGTGGGAGCGGTGAAAGAGGCCCTCGACGTGCCCGTCGAGCGCGGGACGCTGGCGACGGTCCACACCGTCGGCACCGCCGCCGCCGCGACCAACCGCGGCGTCCTCTGTCACCCCAAGTCGACCGACGGGGAACTGGACGCCCTCGAGGACCTGCTCGACGTCCCCGCCGACATCGGGACGATCAACTACGGCGGCCCGCTGGTCGGGTCCGGCCTCGTCGCCAACGAGAACGGCTACGTCGTCGGCAACGACACTTCCGGCCCGGAACTGGGCCGCATCGACGACGCGCTCGGCTACATCTGACCCGTCTCGGTTCTTTCGACCTGTCTCTGTTCTTCCGTCTCCGATTCTCCGCGTCGATCGATACGGGTCGATCCACCGTTTACGTGACTCCGACGCCTACGTCCCCGCGACGATGGTCGCCACGTACCCCATCCTCTCGCTGTTGATCATCTTCGCCCTCTCGCTGCTGATCATCCGGGTCGGTTCCGTCGCGCTCCGGATGACCGGCCTGTCGCCGGAGGTGGCGTCCTTCCAGGCCGCCTCGGCGTTCTCCGGGGCGGGGTTCACGACGGAGGAGGCGGAGCAGGTGGTCTCCACCCCGGAACGCCGGGCGGTCGTCAAGGCCCTGATCCGCCTCGGGAGCGTCGGTCTGGTGAGCGTCATCGCCACGCTCGTGGTGTCGTTCACGGACGCCGGCGCGAACGACGCCGTCAACCTCGCCGTCGTCGTCGGCGGTGCAGCAGGTATCGTGCTGGTCGCCCGCAGCCGATTACTGAACAGGGCGCTGACGCCGGTCATCGAACGGGCGCTCAGACGGACCACGGACCTCGACGTCAAGGACTACCTGCACCTGCTCGGACTCGAGAGCGAGTACCGGGTGGCCGAAGTCGACGTCGGGGCGGGGGACTGGCTGGCGAACGAGACGCCGGCCGACGTAAACCTGGGGGAGGAGGGCGTGCTCCTGCTCGGTATCCGGCGCGGCGACCTGTACGTCGGGGCGCCGGGCGGGGACACCGAGATATGGCCGGGCGACACGCTGGTCCTCTACGGGAAGCGCCATCGACTGGAGGAGCTATCGGGGCGCGGCGAGGACGACGTCGCGGCTCACGACGACGCCGTGGTGGAACACGAGCGACTGATGGCGGCCCAGGACGAACGGATCGGCGAGTGACGGATCCGGGCTCGGCGGGCCGTCTGGACCGCCGGCGTGCCCCATCGAAAGAGGCGGAGACGGAAGATACTTCCCGCTATGACTCGCACCCGCAGACATGAGTGAGTTTACTGTGACGGGTTCGTTCGAGGCCCGCGACGGCCGGCAAGCGTTCGAGAAGACGATCGAAGCGCCCAACGAGGACGTCGCCGAGGACCGCGCGTACGCCGAGTTCGGATCCAAGCACGGCCTCAAGCGGACGCAGGTCGAAATCTCCGAGGTGGCAGCATGAGCCTCGGTGGTGGCGGCGGCGGCGGTCAGGCCCAGCAGATCGCACAGGAGATCGAACAGATCGAGGAGGAGCAGGAGGCCGTCGAGGAGGAGATCGAGGGACTCCGTCAGGAGAAGACCGAGATCGACGAGGCCATCGAAGCCATCGAGACGCTCGACACGGGCGACACGGTGCAGGTCCCGCTCGGCGGCGACGCCTACCTCCGTGCCGAGATAGCGAACATCGACGAGGTCATCGTCTCGCTGGGCGGCGGCTTCGCCGCGGAGCGCGAGGAGGAGGGAGCCATCTCCAGCCTCGAGACGAAGCAGGAGACGCTCGACGAGCGCATCGAGGAACTGCAGTCCCACGTCTCGGAGCTCGAGACCGAGGCCGAGGAACTCGAACAGCAGGCCCAGCAGATGCAGCAACAGCAGATGCAGCAGATGATGCAGCAACAGCAGCAGGAGCAGGGCGACGAGTAGGCGAGCGATGTTCGACGGACTGAAAGACAAGCTCGGGAAGTTCACGTCCGACGTCGAGGAGGACGTGGACGACGAGGCAGTCGAGGACGAGGCCGCCGAGGGGGACGCGGCCGACGCCGAGACGGCCGACGAGCCTGCCGAATCGGAGTCGTCCGCCGGGGCGGTTCAGGAGTCGACCGACGAGGACGACGCCGACGACGCCACGCCCGGGGAGACGGCCGACGAAGCACCGGTTGACGAGGCCGCCGAAGCCGAGGCGGACGGGACCGACCCGGCCGCCGCGGACGAGGAGTCGGCTGCCGAGGAAGCCGCTGAAGACGACGAAGCGGACGAAGCCGACGACTCGTCGTCGGATCGCGGCCTCACCGAGCGCGCGAAGGTGTTCGCGACGGGGAAGTCCGTCATCGACGAGGAGGACCTGGAGGACCACCTCGACGATCTGGAACTCGCCCTCCTGTCGAGCGACGTCGAGATGAGCGTCGCCGGCGAGATACTCGACGGCGTGAAGGAGAACCTCGTCGGCGAGACGCGCCGACGGCTCTCCAGTACGGGGAACCTCGTCCGCGACGCGCTCCGCGAGGCGCTGTACGACGTCATCAGCGTCGGCCAGTTCGACTTCGAGGAGCGGATCGCGGAGGCGGACAAGCCCGTCGTCATCGTCTTCACCGGCGTCAACGGCGTCGGGAAGACGACGACCATCGCCAAACTCTCCCGGTACCTCGAAGAACGGGGCCTCTCGACGGTGCTGGCGAACGGCGACACCTACCGCGCCGGCGCCAACGAACAGCTCCAGAAACACGCCGACAACCTCGGGCGGACGCTCATTGCCCACGAGCAGGGCTCCGACCCGGCGGCGGTCGTCTACGACGCCGTCGAGTACGCCGAGGCCAACGACGTCGACGTGGTGCTGGGCGACACCGCCGGTCGCCTGCACACCTCCGACGACCTGATGGCCCAGCTCGAGAAGATAGACCGCGTCGTCGACCCGGACATGACCGTCTTCGTCGACGAGGCGGTCGCCGGCCAGGACGCCGTCAACCGGGCGCGGGAGTTCGACGACGCCGCGACCATCGACGGTGCCGTCCTGACGAAGGCAGACGCCGACTCGCAGGGCGGCGCGGCCATCTCCGTCGCGCACGTGACGGGCAAACCGATCCTCTTCCTGGGGACCGGGCAGGACTACGACGACATCGAGCGGTTCGACCCCGAGGAAGTCGTGGACCGACTGTTCGACGAGGAGTAGATAGCGGACAAATTCTCCGCTGCCGGTGACGGGTCACCGGCGCGTCGTCGGGGCCCGGATCGGAAACCGCCGGACGACGGCGACTATCCCCGCGTTCACCACGACTTTTCCGGCTCTTTAGCGGTAATATTCCCCGCGTCGGTGTAGGGCAGGGGCTTTTCGCCGTGACGAATCGCTTGAAGGGTGTACGTGTCAACTAGAACTACGACATGAGTGATCGTAGCGCATCGCTGTGGGGGCGAGAACCATGAACACGGTCGAACAGTACAAACAAGAGAAACACCCCCTCGACGTCGTCGAGGACGTGAAGGAGTACGCCGAGGAGGGGTTGACCTTCGACGAGATAGAGGAGCGCGCGGGCGACGGCGAGTGGGAGCGCCTGAAGTGGGCTGGCATGTACTCCCACGGCCGGCAGCGGGGCTACTTCATGATGCGGACGAAGGTCCCCGGGGGGTACCTCACCCCGGAGCAGGCCGAGGTAATCGGTGAGGTGGCCGAGGAGTACGCCACCGCGCCCGCGGAGTACGGCGGCGAGGAGCAGAACGACATCTGGGGCGACGCCTTCCTCGATATCACGACCAGGCAGGACATACAGAAACACTGGATCGAGGTGGAGGACGTCCCGGAGATCTGGGACCGGTACGACGAGGTAGGGCTGACGACCATCCAGGGGTGTGGGGACTCCGCCCGGAACGTGCTTGGCTGTCCCGCCGCGGGCCTGGACGACCACGAGTGCTTCGACGCTAAGCCGGTGATCGAGGCGGTCTCCGACTTTTTCACGGAGAACCGGGAGTACGCAAACCTCCCGCGGAAGTTCAAGATGACCATCACCGGCTGCAAGCACGACTGCGGACAGTCGCAGATCAACGACGTCGGCATGACGCCCGCGAGGAAGGAGCTAGACGGTGAGCCACACTACGGCTTCCACGTGAGAGTCGGTGGGGGCCTCTCCGACGGGCCGCGGATGGCCACCCCGATGGACGTCTTCGTCCTCCCCGAACACGCCGTCGAGTTCTGCCGGGCGGTGGCACAGACGTTCAAGGAACTCGGGGACAGGAACAACCGGGGCGTCTGCCGGATGCGCTACCTCGTCGAGGAGATGGGCACCGAGAAGTTCGAGGCGGCGGTCCGCGACCGGTGTTCGGTCGACCTGCCCGCCCGCGGCACCGACCTCACCGAGGGGTACACCGGCGACCACGTCGGCGTCCACGACCAGAAGCAGGGGGACCTGAAGTACGTCGGCTTCAACGTCGTCGCCGGCCGGATGGGCGGCGACGAGTTCGCCGAGGCCGCCCGCGCCGCCAGGGAGTACGGCACCGAGGACGCCTCGATACGGCTCGCGACGGACCAGAACTTCCTGATCACCCACGTCCCGCCGGCGAACGTCGGCGACCTGCTGAACGAACCGTTCGCCCGCAAGTACCGGCCCGACCCCGGCCCGTTCTCCCGGGGCGCGGTGGGCTGTACCGGGTCGGAGTTCTGCAACTACGGCATCATCGAGACGAAGAACCGGGTGCGCCGGTGGGCGAAGGCGCTGGACCGGCGCATCGACACCCCGGAGGACCTCGACGTCGTCCGGATGCACATGTCGGGCTGTTCGGCCTCCTGTGCCCAGCCACAGATAGCGGACATCGGCTTCCGCGGCGAGACGGTCGACCTCGACGACCCCGAGGGAACCACCAACGAGGAGGGTGACAACATCGTCGAGGGGATGGACTTCGGCCTCGGCGGGAGCCTCGGGTCGGACAACGAGTTCCTCGACTGGGTGGAGAACGCCGTCCCGGCGGACGCCGTCATCCCGGCCTTGGAACAGCTGTTCGACGCCTACGCCGACGAACGCGAGGGCGGCGAACGGTTCTACCAGTGGTGTCGCCGCGTGGACAACGACCGCCTCAGGTCGATCATGCAGCGCGCCGACGCGAACGTCTCCGGAGGTGTCGCCCATGGGGACTGATGGGTCGGACGAGGACCGCCGGATGCCCGGCGTCCCGGACGTCGCGGGGACGGACCACAGCGACGTCTCGGGCCCCGAGGCGCACGGCGACGTCGGAGACGAACACTCCCACGATCACTCGCACGACGGCGGCGATAGCGATGCGGACGAGGAGGGCTGTGGCTGCGGGAGTTCGTGTGGCTGTGGCGGCGAGAGCGGTGCCGCACTCCCGGATGGTGGCGCCGCGGCCGCCAACGTCGACGAGGACGGCAAACTCAGTGCCGTCGAGTTTACGGAACCCGCCGAGGGCGTCAGCCAGGACGTCGAGAACGGCCGACCGGACGAGATAGTCAATCCGCCCGAGGGGGCCAAACCCGGCACCCCGTCGTACGGCATCCGGCGGGAGATGAACGACATCGAGACGCCGGACGACAAGACGTGGTTCATGGAACTTGACGAGGCGGTCATCGACGAGGGCCGGTGCATCCAGTGTGGCACCTGCGTCGCCTCCTGCCCCTCCGACTCCATCGGCATCGGCGACGACGGCCTGCCCGAACTCGTGAAGATGTGTACGGGCTGTTCGCTGTGCTGGGACTTCTGTCCCCGCGGCGGCCTGCGCTACGAGCGCCAGTGGAAGATCACCGGCGGCGAGGACAACGTCAAGGGCGCCGGCGACCCCATCACCGAGTTCTCGGCGAAGGTCGAGGAGGAGTGGCGCGAGGGGTCACAGGACGGCGGCCTCGTCACGAGCGTCCTGATCCACCTCCTCGAGGCGGGCGAGATAGACGGCGCACTCGTCGCCAGGGAGAGCGACGAGCAGGAGTGGAAGGCCGAGGCGTTCCTCGCCACCACCCCGGAGGAACTCATCGAGAGTGCCGGGAGCATCTACAACCAGACGATGGCGCTGGGCAACCTCGACCTGGGCCAGTGGGAGCACAAACTCGACGTCCCGCTGGACGAGGCGTCGCTCGCGCTGGTCGGCACGCCCTGCGAGATAGAGGGGATCCGCGCGCTCCAGGACTTCGACTGGGACTACGCCAGCCAGGAGGCGGGCGTGCGGGCCATCGACTACGCCATCGCCCTGATGTGCACGAAGAACTTCAACTACGAGAAGCTCATGGGCGAGCAACTGGTCGAGCAGCGCGGCGTCGACCTGGACGACGTCGGCAAGATGGACGTCCTCGACGGGAAGATGATGGTGTACGACCGCGACGGCGAACTGATCGTCGACGAGGACGTCGAGGAGTTCCACGGTGCCGCGCTCAAGGGCTGCGACGAGTGCGCCGACTTCACCGGTTACTGCGCGGACCTGACCGTCGGATCGGTCGGTTCCAGCGACGAGTACTCCTCCGTCATCGTCCGGACGGAACGGGGACTCGACGCCTGGAACCTGACGAAGGAGGACCTGGACTACCACGACCTGGAGGACCGCTCCGCCGTCGGCGGCCTCCAGTCCTGGGACAAGAAGAAGGCCTTCGAGTCGCTGGAGCGCCCGTTCGACCCCGACGCCCCGCGGTTCATCGACTACACCGACCACGCCGAGAACTACGGGACGGTGGTGAACCCCCACGAGGAGGACCACTGACGCGCTCGTCCGCGGAGTTCGCCCGTCCGCTGACCGTCGATAGCGGCGAAGGGCGACCCGTCACCGGGGTCGTCCCTAGCGTGCGATTACGCCTTCGCGCCGCGGACTATGCGCGACCTTCCGCCCGAACACCGGGCATAACAAAGGAGTACTACCGGTAACTAACGGATGGCGGTACAACGCCACCGCGTGCGCTCGTCCCCCTGCCCACGCCCACGCCGCCCGCGGCCGGCCGCCCACCGGCCGTGCACCCCGCCCCCGCTGACGCCGGTTCAGTTTCGCGCGTCTTCCACGGCAGCGACGAACGTTTCGGCCCGCTCCCGCACCCCGTCCATGTCGCCGTCCTCGATGGCCTCGTAGTTCACGAGCGCCGACCCCGCGCCCACAGCGACGGCCCCCGCGTCGAAGTAGTCGGCCACGTTGTCCGTGGAGATGCCGCCGGTCGGCATGATCGGTACGTCGCCGAGGGGTCCCTGTAGCGCGCCGATGTGGCCGGGGCCGACGGTCGATGCGGGGAACATCTTCAGCATGTCCGCACCGGCGGCCATCGCCCGGTCGGCCTCCGTCGGCGTCATCACGCCGGGGATGCAGACGACGCCGGCCCGGTTGCACACCTCGATTACCTCCTCGTTCAGGTTCGGTGCGAGCACGAACTCCGCGCCGGCCTCGACGACGTTGCGCGCCGCCGCGGCGTCCATGACGGTTCCGGCCCCGATGACGGCGTCGGTGTCGCCGAGCGCCCGGTCGACCGCCGCGATCATCTCGCTACACCGCTTCGCGTCCGCCGTCAGTTCGAGCGCCGTGACGCCGCCCTCGTAGACGGCCTCCGCGACGGGCACGATGTCGTCCTCGTCGACGCCACGGAGGACCGCCGTGACCCCGCTCTCGGCCAGTTCGTCCACGACCGCCTGTTTGCTTGGCATGGATCCGTCTCCGGGCGGCGGGGCCAAAAGGATGCCACTCTCTCCGCCCGTCGTGCGCGCCCGTCCGTCGTTCGCGCCCGCCCCCCGTCATCGTCGTCGTCCGCCTCGTTCCCCCGGTCCGTCTCCTCGCTTCCCGGTTCGGGCCCGTGGAGCGCTGTACGCCGGGAACCCGGAAGCTACTTGTAAATCGGTAGAGAACTCCGGAGGCGATGTCGGACGCCATCCCGCTGGAGGAACTCGCGAGTCTACCCAGTCTCCACCACCTTCGCGTATCGCCAGACGGCGACCGCGTCGCCTGCTTCTACGACGGCAGCGGTCGCAACGAACTCTGCCTGCTGGACCCGGAGACGGGCGATCTGACCCAGGTCAGCGACGGGAACGTCCCGCGGGACGCGAAGTTCCCCATCCAGTGGTCCGCCGACGGCGAGTCGGTGTACTTCCACCGCGACGAGGGCGGCGACGAGCAGAACGACGTGTACGCCTTCGACGTCGAGGACGGCGCGGTCCGGCCCGTCATCGAGAACGACGGCCAGACGTTCCTCGCCGACGTCTCCCCGGACGGCCGACGACTGCTCTACAGCACCGACGCCGGCGACCAGATGAACCTCTACCTGTACGACCTGGAGGCCGGCGAATCGACGCGACTGACCCGGTACGACCGGCCGGTGTACGGCGGTCAGTTCGCCCCGGACGGGGAGCGCGTCGCGTACGTGACGAACGAGCGCGAGGACCTGGAGAACCGCGACACGTACGTCGCCAGCCTGGCACCGAACGTCGGGGACGGGACCGCCGCCGGCGACTCCGACGACGACGCCACCGACGGCCTCGACCCGCGCCGCCTCGACGTCAGCCGCGAGGGCCGGGAAACGTGGGTGAGCGACTGGACGCCCGACGGCGACGCGCTCCTCCTCACCGACAACGAGACGAACTTCCAGCGCTGTGGCCTGTACGACCTCGCGACCGACGAGGTCACCTGGCTCGGCGACGCGGCGGCCGACGAGACGGGCCACTTCGTCCACCCCGACGGGTACGTCTTCGCCGAACGGACGACCGAGGGCACCCAGCGACTCGTCGTCTACGACCGCGACGGGGCCGAACTCGCGACGCCGTTCGCCGACGGCGTCGCCTGGTCCGAGGGGGGTCGCCGCGCCGGCGTCTTCTCCGACGGGAGCGTCCTCGCCGGCCAGAACACCCCGTCGACCCGGGACACGTACTACCGGTACGACCCGGCGGCGGACGAGGCGACCGTCCTCAGGGAACCCGAGTACGGCGACGTCGACCCGGACGCGTTCGCCGACGCCGAGTACGTCACCTACGAGTCGACGGACGGGACCGACGTCGGTGCCGTGCTCTACGACAGCGGCGTGCGCCCGTCGCCGGTGGTCGTCGCCGTCCACGGCGGCCCCCGGTACGACGTGAAGAAGGGGTTCGACGAGCGGACGCAGTTCCTGGTCGACCGCGGCTACTCCGTGCTGTGGCCGAACTTCCGGGGTTCGACCGGCCGCGGCCGGGAGTTCAAGAACGCTATCCACGGGGACTGGGGCGGGCAGGAACAGGCGGACGTCGCCGCCGGGGCCCGCTGGATAGCCGGGAAGGAGTGGGTCGACGGTGACAACCTGGCCGTGTTCGGCGGGTCGTTCGGCGGCTACTCCGCGTACTGGCAACTGGTGAAGTATCCCGACCTCTGGGACGCCGGCATCGCGTCGGTCGGCATCACTGACCTCCCGGCGCTGTTCGAGGAGTCGATGGCGCACTTCAGGACGAACCTGCGCGAGCAGATGGGGGACCCGGAGGAGAACGCCGACCTCTGGCGCGAGCGCAGTCCCATCACCCACGTCGAGGACATCGAGGCACCGCTCCTGATGGTCCACGGCGTCAACGACCCGCGCTGCCCCGTCTCGCAGGCCCGGCGGTTCCGCGACGCGCTCGAGGAGCGCCGCGGGTGGACCGAGGGCGAGGAGTTCGAGTACCGCGAACTCGGCGGGGAGGGCCACGCCTCGACCGACATCGACTACAGGATCCGCGTCTTCCGCGAACTGGCCGACTTCCTCGATGATCGGTTCCCCGCGGAGTGAGCGACGGGTCGAGGGTCACCCGTGTTGTCGGTCAGCCGTCCGCCTCGTCGTACGCCAGTGCCGGGTCCGTCCGCGGCGACCCGGTGCCGAGCACCACCACCTCCCCGTCCGCGTCCGCGGGGTTGAACGCCCGGTGGGGACTGCCCGGTTCCGCGACGAAGACCTCGTCTTCTCCGACCTCGAACTCCTCCTCCGGCGTCTCGACGTGCAGCGTCCCGGCGAGCACGTAGAACGCCTCCTCCCGCCCTTCGTGGTAGTGGTAGGTCCTGGGTAACTGCTCGCCCGGTTCCATGGCGTACCGGGCGAGGTGGAGGAGGTTCAGGTCCGCGGCCGCCGAGACGTCCCGGCGGTCACAGGGATGGTCCGGCGCGGCGTCCAGGTCGTCGGGGTCGACGTGGTGGTAGGACACGGTTGCCGTGGTCGCGGGACGACCGTAATACCTCCCGTCTCGACGCGGTGGCGGGCGGGAGTCGTCGACCTACTCGCGGATCGGCTGTTCGAAGACGCGCTCGCCGGTCTCCTCGCAGGTGACGGCGACGACCTCGTAGGAGCTACAGCACGACTCGACGGTCTCCTGGCCGAACTCGATGCCGCCGTCGGCGGTCGGACACTCCTCGAGGAAGAGGCGGAGGCCGTTCAGCAGGCTCCCCTTCTCCCGGGTGTCGAGGTCGTCCCATCCGGACAGGCGACCCCGGAGCACCGCCGCGCCGGCGGCGTCAGCGATCATCGCCGCCTCCGAGGGCCACTGGCCGACGCGACCGTCGCCGTCCGTCAGGACGCGGCCGTCGTCGAACTCCTCTATCTCGACGTCCTCGACGTCCAGGTCGAACTGGCTCACCACCAGTTCGGCCAGTCGCTCCCCCTCCTCGTCGGCGATGGCGGCCATCTCCTCGTCCCAGGACCGCTTGAACTCCCCGGTCAGGCACAGGTCCTCGCCGTCCTCGCACTCCTCGAGCGCTCCCGCGTGCAGCAGGACCGCCTCGGGGTCGAGCGCGTCCGCCTCGTCGCGTGCGGCCTCGACCGCACTCGACTCGCCGTTCGGAGCGGCCTCGCCGGATCCGCCGCTGGGGGCGGCCTCGACCACTTCGGCGTCGCCCGGAGCGATTCCGTCGCCCTCGTCTCCCGGCGTCGAGGCGGGACGTCGGTCACCCTCCGCCGACCGGTCGCGCTCTAGACCGGCGCCGAGGCCGGTCCGGGCGGGTTCGACCGGTTCCTTTCCGAACAGGCGGAGCGCCTCCTCCGGGAGGTAGCGCTTCGTCAGCGTCGGCGTTCCGGGGACCAGGTACCCCCTGAGGTAGATGACGACCGCGGACCCGACGAGGACGCCCGCGCCGGCGCGGCGCGACCGGCGGCCGACGACCGCGGCGGCGACGAGCGCGACCAGCGCGTTGACGACCGTGCACGGCAGACATCGGTTCTCTCCCGTATACTCCGATTGTTTCAACCCGTCAAACATCTTGATTCTACTACGGCGTCACGTTATATGTGCTTTCGGCATCATCTCCACGCCGACTCCTCGCCACGCGTTCGCGGCGTGGGCCGCCCGGGCCGTGAGACCCGAGCAGTCCGCCGACTGGTTGCGCCGGCGACCGGCCGACAAAAAGGCTTTACCCGGCCCGTCGCCTACCCCTGCCCAAGATGGTACTCGACGATCTGGGGAGTTCTCTGCGGGGAACGCTCGACGGCCTCCGCGGGAAGTCCCGCATCTCGGAGGAGGACGTCGCGGACGTCGTGAAGGAGATACAGCGCTCGCTGCTCCAGGCCGACGTCGACGTCTCCCTCGTCCAGGAACTCTCCGACAGCATCGAGACGCGCGCGCTCGAGGAGGAGCCACCGGGCGGCACCTCGCCGCGCGACTGGGTCCTCCGCATCGTCTACGAGGAACTCGTCGAACTCGTCGGCGAGTCGACGGAACTCCCCCTCGAGGAGCAGACGATCATGCTCGCCGGCCTCCAGGGGTCGGGGAAGACGACGACCGCGGCGAAGATGGCCTGGTGGTTCTCGAAGAAGGGGCTCCGGCCGGCGATAATCCAGACCGACACCTTCCGCCCCGGCGCCTACGACCAGTCGAAACAGATGGCCGAACGCGCCGAGGTGGAGTTCTACGGCGACCCCGACGGGGACGACCCCGTCCAGATCGCTCGCGAGGGGCTGGAAGCGACGGAGGACGCCGACGTCCAGATAGTCGACACCGCCGGCCGGCACGCCCTGGAGGACGACCTGATCGACGAACTCGAACAGATCGACCGGACCGTGGAACCGGACCGCTCGCTGCTGGTACTCGACGCCGCCATTGGCCAGGGCGCGAAGGACCAGGCCCAGCGCTTCGAGGAGACCGTCGCCGACGGCATCGACGGCGTCGTCATCACCAAACTCGACGGGACGGCGAAGGGTGGCGGCGCGCTCGCCGCCGTCAACGAGACGGATTCGACCATCGCCTTCCTCGGGTCCGGCGAGACGGTCAAGGACATCGAGCGCTTCGAGCCGTCGGGCTTCATCTCCCGCCTGCTCGGCATGGGCGACCTGAAGCAGCTCACCGAGCGCGTCGAGCGCGCGATGGAGGAGACCGGTGCCGAGGAGGAGGACTGGGACCCCGAGGACATGCTGGAGGGGCAGTTCACCCTCAAGGACATGCGCAAGCAGATGGAGACGATGAACAAGATGGGGCCGCTCGACCAGGTGATGGACATGATACCCGGCCTCGGCGGCGGCCTCATGGACCAGCTCCCGGACGACGCCATGGACGTCACCCAGGAGCGCATGCACGACTTCGAGGTGGTGATGGACTCGATGACCGAGGAGGAACTGGAGAACCCGCGCGTCGTCGGCCAGAGCCGCACCGAACGCATCGCCCGCGGGTCGGGCAAGCCCGAGGAACGCATCCGCGAACTGCTCGAACAGCACCGCCAGATGGAGCAGATGCTCAAGCAGTTCCAGGGCATGGGCGACGGCGACATGGAACGGATGATGCAGCAGATGCAGGGCGGTGGCGGCGGTGGCGGCGGCGGGATGGGCGGCATGGGCGGCGGTGGCAACCCGTTCGGGGACTGATTTCCGCGTCTCGCCGTTCGTTCGACCGTTCTCAGAGGTTCACCCACACGAGCCACAGCTGCGCCGCACACACCGCGGCGAGCGTCAGCGTCGTTCCCAGGCCGAGGAGCCGCCGTTCGCGACGCCCGAGCGCGGCCAGGCGCTGCGTCGCGAGCGCGCCCGCGAACAGCGCCACCGACAGCGCCGGGAGCGCGACCAGCCCGATGACCCGCGGACCGACTGTCCGGGACACCTCGCCGTCGAGGCCGAGGTGCCAGCCGACGACCATCTCGGCGGGCAACCGCGGGAGGACCGCGGGACCGGCGAGGACGGTCAGGGCCACGAGTGCGAACGCCGCCAGGTCCGGCAGGCGGGGCGGGGTCCGTGTTCCGAGCGCGGCGGTCATCAGTCGCTCACCTCCGGGGTACCGACCGCCGCAGGTCCGTCGTCCCCCTCGCGTTCGCGTTCCGTCCACGTGGGGAGCACGGGGTCGTCGCTCGACAGCGTCTCTCGCCCGTGGCGAGCGAGCAGCGCGAGCGCCACGGTCCAGAACGCGACCGCGAGGATACCGGCGAAGGGGACGGGAAGCGTATCGGGACCACCGACGAGCACCGGCGGGACGTTCACCGAGGCGTTGATCGCCCCGTGGAGCAACATCGCGGCCGGCAGACACGCGCGCGAACCGTTGTGGAACCAGGTGAAGACGACGGCGAAACCGACGACCGAGGCGGCGTACAGCGGTGGCGACAGGTTCCCGTAGCCGGACACGTCGAAGACGAACAGCGGCGCGTGCCAGAGCGCCCACACCAGGCCGATCAGGACGCTCGCGGTCAGCGCGTCGAAGCGCGCCTGGAGGTGGGGGAGCGCGAACGCCCGCCAGCCGAGTTCCTCCTGGCCGCCGCCGAGCAGCGTGGCTAACACCAGGTTGAACGCGAACGTCGCGAGTGCGGCCGGGACGACCGACGCGTCGAAGCGGCCGGTCACGGCCACGAGGGCGACGGCCATGGCCGCGCTGACGGCGACCGGCAGGCCGACGGCGACGGCGTACCACCGGCCGGTACCCCGGACGAGAACGGCCTCGTCGACCCACGCCCGGACGGACTCGCCCCGCAGTTTCGTCACGAGGACGGCCGCGAGAGCGGGGCCGAAGGCGCCGGGGACCAGGACGAGGACGGTGGGGAATCCGGTGTCGAGCGACAGCACCGGGAGCCAGTAGCCCCACGAGAGCGCGAGGGTCAGTGCGAAGTACGATCCTGCCGGGTACCGGTCGACGAGCGCCGCGGGCCCGGACCGGCGGGAGTCGGTCGTCGGCATGGGCGAACCGACGGGGACCACTTCGATAGTACCGCGCGCACCGCTTCACGCGCTGAAGCGCCCGGTATTACTATAAGGGGAATCCCCGTGAAATCGCTCACCGTGAGTGAGGACCCCGACCTGGAGACTGTCGCCGGTCTCCTGGAAGACGCGACGGCGCGGGCCATCCTCACCGAGACGAGTCAGGAACCCATGTCTGTGAGTACGCTCGAACGGCGATGTGACGCCTCGGGACCGACTATCTATCGCCGACTGGAACGCCTCCGGGAGTGCGATCTGGTCGTCGAACGGACCCGGCCGGACCCCGACGGGGGCCACCACCGCCAGGTGTACGCCCCGAACCTCGGCCGTGTGACCGTCGAACTCCGGGACGGGGAGTTTCACCTCGAGATCGACCGCCGCGAGGACATGGCCGACCGGTTCACCAGGCTCATCGAGGGGATATGACCGTGACCGGAGCGATGCACGTCGTCGGAGCCGCGTCACCGGTGCTTGCGCTCGACCCGTTCGGAACGACGACGCGGCTGTTGCTCAACTCCTACGAGCTGGTCGGGGCGGCGCTGGGACTGTTCATCGCCTACCAGGCCTATCGCGGATATCGCCGCAACGACAGTCGGCCGATGCTGTTCCTCTCGCTCGGGTTCGCGCTGATCCTCGGGCCGCCGGTCCTGCTGTTCGGTGTGCTGCTGGCGGCCCCGACGGTTTCGGAGACGGCGATACAGGCGCTCGTCCAGACCTTCGAAATCCTCGGCCTGCTCAGCATCATCTACGCGCTCCGGATGGAGCCCTGACGCTGCCGGGCGACCGTCGCCAGTGGGCGCGAGGGGGTCAGTCCCCCTCGCCCGTCCCGTCCTCCCGGACGGCCTCCAGCGAGGCGAAGAAGCCGTAGTAGGCGACCACGCCGCCGAACATCGTCAGGTAGTAGGCCCACTGCGGACCGTTCAGGACGTCGAAGACGACGGAGACGCCGACGACCCAGGCCATCGCGAACACCAGGTCGACGAACATCCCGTGGCGGTTCTCGCGGACGTGTTCGCGGACGACGTCGACGACGCTCACCGCTGGTCCTCCGCCGTTCCGGTCCGCCGTGGTGTGTCTCTCTCGATCATGGTGGTCGGCGTCAGTCGACCGTCGTCTCCCCGTCGTCGTCGACGACGAGGACCGGGAGTCGCGTCCGCCGCAGGACCTTCTCGGCGACGCTCCCGAGGATCACCCGCGAGAGCCCCGAGCGGCCGTGCGAGCCCATCACGATCAGGTCGACGTCCTCGTCGTCGACGAACTTGCGGATGGCCCGCGCCGGTTCGCCGGCGGTGACGTGCTCCACGACCGGGACGCCGCGGTCCGCCGCGGCGTCGGCCACGTAGCCGGTCGCCTCGGTGGCGGCCTCCTGCACCTCCGGCATCTCGTCGATGTCGCCCCGCCGAATCCGGTCCAGCTGTTCGGTGCCGAGCGAGTAGCTCGTCGCGTCGACGTCGACGACGTACAGCGCGTGGACGGTGGCGTCGTACTTCGACGCGATGTCCACGGCCTGTTCGACCGCGTTTCGTGCCGCTTCGCTTCCGTCCGTCGGAACGAGTATGTTGGTGTACATTGGTCAGTCGTCCGCCGGGGCGTCGCCCCCGACGATGTCCTCGGCGGTCTGTTGCTGTCCCATCGGCTCGGGGCTGTGACACTGGCGGACCATCTGCTTGGTCTCCAAGGGCGGTTCGGTGGTCGCCATCGAGACGACGATGGTGACCGCGAAGACGACCGGGACGGCGACGAGCGCCGACCCGATGGCCGGGACCCACTCCGCCAGCACCGGGACGAACGCTCCCTCGACGCCGCCCAGGTAGTTCGGGGCGACCTCGTTGATCATCGGGATGGTCCAGATGGTGAGGCCGGTGATCATCCCCGCGAGCGCTCCCTGGCGGTTCGTGTTCTCCCACCAGAGTCCGAGGAAGAACATCGGGAACAGCACGGCCCCGGCCAGCGAGAACGCGTAGGAGACGAGCGCGGCGATGGGTGCCGCCGGGTCCAGCGCGGCCAGCGTCGTGATGACGCCCAGAGCGACGATGCCGAGACGGCCGACGAGCACCTGCTGGCGCTGCGTCGCGTCCTCGTTGACGATGTTGACGTAGATGTCGTGGGCGATGGCCGAGGAGCCGGCGATGAACAGGCCGGCGATGGTCGCGATGGCGGCGGCGATGCCGCCCGCCGCGACGAGGCCGACGAACCAGGTCGGAAGCTCCGCCAGCTGGGCCGCCAGCACGACGATGACGTCACCCGCGGCGGTGGTCATGCCGGGGTCCCCGTACACCGCGCCGATGTTCTCCCCGTACAGGTCGGTCCCGAACGCGGCGAACGCCGGCGCGCTGAGGTACAGCACGAGGATGAAGAAGAGTCCCCAGACGGTCGACCAGCGGGCGGTCCGCTCGCTCTCGACCGTGTAGAACCGCACCAGCACGTGCGGCAGTCCGCAGGTGCCGACGATCAGCGAGAACGCCGTGGCGATCCACAGGTAGTAGCTCTCGTTCACGAACGGCGCGCTGAACTCCCGGCTGAGCTCGCTGAACAGCTGTCCGTACTCGATCTGTGGCAAGACCGTCGAGTACCCCTGCGTCCAGCCGACGACGTAGAGGCCGGCCAGGAACGCGACGATGAGGATGACGTACTGGACGGCCATGTTCTTGGTCGCCCCGAGCATCCCGGACAGCGTCAGGTAGCCGACCGTAATCGCCATCATGAACACGACCATCGACTGGTAGCCGGTCAGTCCGGGGATGCCGATGTCACCGAAGATGTAGAGGCCGACGAGGCCCATCCCGCGCGCCTGTCCGATGGCGTAGACGAAGCCGATGAGGAAGGTCGTCACGGCCCCGATGGCGCGTGCGCTGTCGGAGTTGAACCGGTCGCCGACGAAGTCGGGCGCGGTGTACTTCCCGAACCGCCGTAGCTGGGCGGCCATGAAGATGAGCAGGATGAAGTAGCCCGTCGACCAGCCGACGACGAACGCCAGGCCGTAAAAGCCCGACGTGGCGATCAGCGCCGCCATCCCGAGGTACGACGCGGCCGACATCCAGTTGGCCCCGATGGCCATCCCGTTCTCGACGTTACCGATCGACCGGCCGGCGACCCACATCCCCTCGGTGTCGGCCACGCGGAACAGGAAGCCGATCACCAGGAACAGTGCCAGCATCGCCAGGACCAGGATCGCCGGCAGGAGCTTGAACGAGACGTTCAGCCCCTCCGGAAGCAGGCCGGTCTGGAGGAGCGCGATCATTCACTCGCACCCCCGTCGGCGTCGCGGTCGCCGGCGTCTGTCGAACCGGCGGCCGCCGTCCCGCCGTCGGTCGCGGCCGCCCCCTCGCTCCCGCCGCCGCCGGGGCCGCCGGCCGTGGTTCCGTGGTCGATGCCGTACTGGTCGTCTAGCTGGTCGCGCTTGCGGGCGTACCAGAACGCGAGGATCAGCGCGCCGCCGGGCGCACCGATGGCGACCAGGAAGTAGTGTAACGGGAAGCCGAGGACGGGTATCACCGTCGACATCAGGTCGGGCGCGATTGCCGTCAGCGTCACCGGACCGAACACGATGAGGGCCCAGACGGCGAAGCCGGTCCAGACCACCCGCAGGTGGTCGCGCATGAACGGCGTCGACGGCTTGAAGATGTTAACCTCGGCGTTCAGGTAGTCGGTCGACTCGCTGCGGGTCGCGACGCCGCCGTCGGAGCGTACCGCGTCGGCCGACCCCGGTTCGGCCCCCGTCCCGCCTCCAGCGGGGTCGGGGTCCCCGGCAGGTTCGTCGTGCGACTCCGTTCGAACTCCTTCGGTTCCGTCGGCGTCTGCGTCGGAGACGCCGACTCTTCCATCATCATCGTTCATGGTGTTGCACAGGCTGTTATTCAAACGCCACTACATAAACATTGATCATGGATAACAATGTTCGAAATAGCCAGTACCCGGTCGAGCGGTGACCGAACGGCCCGTCGCGCCGCGGGCCGCCGCCGGACGGTCGTTTTTTGCCACGTCGGGCTCTCACTCCGGTATGACCGTCCGCGACGTCGCCGTGGCGGCCTACCGGGAGACGCTGCCCGTGCTCCTCCTCAGCGCGGTGGGCGGCCTGTTCGCGGGCGCGGTGCTGGGCGGGATGGAGGCGGAGTTACGACGTGTCGACGGCCTCATCGTGCTGGTGCCGGCCCTGCTGGCGACGCGCGGCAACGTGTACGGGTCGCTCGGGGCGCGCCTCGGGTCGGCGCTCCACCAGGGACTCGTCGAACCGCGCTTCACACTGGGTGACGACCGGCTCAACCGGGCCGTCGCCGCGTCGATGATCAACGGCGTGCTGGTCAGCGCGTTCGCCGCGACGCTGGCGTTCGGCCTCCTCCTCGCCCTGGAGCGGGGCGCGGCGTCGCTCGCCACGTTGCTGGCCATCGCCGTCCTCGCGGGGTTCGTCTCCGGACTGCTCCTGACGGCCGCCGTCGTCTCCGTCGTCTTCCTGGGCTACCGCCGCGGGCTGAACCCCGACACGCTTGCGGGACCGGTCGTGACGACGACGGGCGACGTCGTCGGCGTCGCGACGATGCTGGTCGCGGCCCGCGTCGTGCTCGCCGCCGGAGGCGGGTAGGATGGCCGACTCCGTCCAGGACTGGACCGTTCGCGGCATCGCGCGGACGATGCTCCCGATACTGGCGGTCCTGACGGCGGTCGAACTGGGGAGCGGCCTGGTGCTCGACACCTTCGAGGGGACGCTGCTAGAGTACCCCTCGCTGCTCGTGCTGGTGCCGGTCACCATCGGGATGGCGGGCAACCTGGGGAGCGTCCTCGCCGCGCGCCTCTCGACGGCGTTCCACCTCGGCCTGCTCTCCTTCTCGTCGACGGACGACCGCCTGGCGGGCAACGCCGTCGCGACAGTGTCGCTCTCGCTGACCGTCTTCCCCCTCGTCGGCGCCGGCGCGTGGTTCGTCCAGGGCCTGCTCGGCGGGACGGCGCTCCCGCTCGGTGTCGTCGTACTCGTCGCGCTCTCCAGCGGCCTCGTCCTCGCCGTCCTGGCGGTGGTCGTCACCGTCGTCACCACCTACGCCGCCTACCGCTTCTCGCTCGACCCCGACGAGGTGGTCATCCCCGTCGTCACGAACGTCTGCGACGTGCTGGGCGTGCTGGTGCTGTTCGGCGTGGTTCGGCTCGTGGTGTGAGACGGACTGCGGTGGCCGCCGCGATTTTCGACCCCGCGAGACTGCCGGTGGCGCGTCCCGCTCCCTACTCGCGGCCTTCCGGCTTTTCCAGGTCGACGCCCTGTCGCTCCGCGACGTCACGCAATATCTCTGCCGCCCGGTCGTCGCCGACGTCGTCGAGGAGGCAGTCGACGAACCCCGCCACGACGTCCGGCCTGACGTGGAGGTCGACGTACTCCACCCGGCCGCCGACGACGACGGCGTCGACGTCCCACTCGCCCTCGTCGGGGTCCGTCATCCGCACGTCGACCCACTCGCCGTCCGATTCGTCCGGATCAGTGAACGCGTTCTGGCTCATCGTACCGGAGAGTGGGGCGCTGAGGGGATAAACGTCTCCTCGGCGACAGGGGTGGTTGGCTGTTCCCGGGGTCGCCGGTCCGATCAACCAGGCGGTGCGGCGACTGGCCCTCGTCCGTCAAGTTTGAACCCCGGGAGTTCCCACCTCACCCATGCACCGCCGCCTCTCGACCGTCCTCGTCGCGACGGTGCTCCTCCTCGCCGGCTGTGGGGGCCTCTCGCTCCCGGCCACGCCGGACGCCGGCCCCGAGAACCCGACGGCGTCACCGACCGTCGCCGACGACCCCGGCGTCCCGGCCGACGGCGAGACGTGGCGAGCGACGGTGACGCGCGTCGTCGACGGCGACACCGTCGAGGTTCGCTACGGCAACGGGACCGGCGACACCGTCCGACTGGTCGGCGTCGACACCCCGGAGACCTACGGCGCGACGAACCCCGCGGAGTTCGAGGGCGTCCCGGAGAACGAGTCGGGACGGGCCTGCCTCGCCGACGCGGGCGAGCGCGCCTCGCGAGCGCTCGGGGAGTGGGTCGAGGGGGAGCGCGTCACGCTCGTCCACGACCCCTCGACCGACGTCCGCGACCGGTACGACCGGCTCCTGGCCTACGTCGTCGCGGACGACGCGAACCTGAACTACCGCCTCGTCGCCCGCGGACACGGTCGCGTCTATGACACGGAGTTCACCCTCGCGAACCGGTTCTACGCCGCGGAGTCCACCGCACGGCGGTCGGCCAGCGGCCTCTGGACCTGCGCCGACCCCGTGTCGCGCGACGCGACCGACGGCCTCCGCCTGCGAGTGGTCGCCGACGCGCCGGGCAACGACAACGAGAACCGAAACGGCGAGTTCGTCGTGATAGAGAACGTCGCGAACGAGTCCCGCGACGTCGGTAACTGGAGCCTCTCCGACGCCGCTGGTCACGAGTACGGCTTCCCCGCGGACGCCTCGATACCCGCCGACGGCACGGTGACCGTCTACTCCGGGTCGGGCGCGGACAACGCGACGGCGTTCTACTGGGGGTCCGAGGGCGCGGTCTGGAACAACGACGGGGACACGGCGACGCTCCGCGACGCGAACGGGACCGTCGTGGTGCAGCGGGAGTACTGAACCGGAACTCGACGACGGAACTCGCCTCTCAGAGCATCGCCCGGAGCGTCGCGAACAGGTCAGGCCCGCCGCCGTCCTCGTAGTGGATGGGGACGAATCCCGCCGCTCGGGCCGCCTCGACGTCCGCCCCGTAGTCGTCGCCGACCATGACGTACTCGTCGGCGTCGACCAGGTTCCGAACTTCGTCGTAGGGCGCGCCCTCGGTCTTGTGGCCCCCGACGTCGCAGGAGACGACCACTTCCTCGAAGTACTCCTCCAGGCCGTGGTGGGCGAGTTTCCCGCGCTGCCAGTCGCCGACGCCGTCGGTGACGACGGCGAGGGTGGTGTGCTCGTCGTCGGCCAGTTCGTCGAGGCACTCCCTGGCGGCGTCCGGAACGGTGGTGGCCGCGTACTCCGCCTCCCGAATCGTCGCGACGAGTTCGTCGTGGTCGGTACCGTTCAGGTCGCCGTCCTCCCCGACTCGCTCGACGACGGCCTCGACGCCGGCAGCGTAGGGGTCGTCCGCCATCGCTTCGAACGCCGCGGAGAACGCCTCGTCGTAGGCGTCGAGGTGCGCCTCGTCGACTTCGGACAGGTGTTGCTCGAACGCCTCGCGGAGGACCCGTCCGTACGCCCGGTCGAAGTGGACGAGGGTCCCGTCGAGGTCGAAACAGACGACGGTGTCGGTGGCCATACCGACCCGTCCCGTCGGGGAGCCAAATGGATTACGTCGGCGCGGCGGGCCGCGACCGGTCGTCGCTCACTCGCCGCCGGCGTCGACCGGTTTCCCACCCTCCGTCGGCGGGGCGACGTGGTCGACGAACTCCTCGACGGACGGTTCGTTCACGCGGACGCGGACGTGGATGTCGCCGAGTTCGGAGGGGTCGCCGACGGCGAAGTTGACCCGTTCCTCGAAGGCGGCCTGTTTCTTCAGGTCGAAGGTGATCGTATCGCCGCGTAAACCGTCGAAGAACACCGACCGGGCGGTGTCGAGTATCTCGAAGCGGTGGAGCAACTCGGAGAAGTGCTCCATGTCGTGGACCTCGGCGGTTAGTTCGCCGTGGCGGTACTCCGGGTCGGCGTTCGGGAAGAGGTTCGTGATGGCGTCGGCGACCCGGTCGGTCACCTCCGTGTCGGCGACGGGCGCGGTTATCTGGACGTCGACCTGGTAGATGGCGCTCATGGCTGGAAGAGGGGCGGGGCGTTCATGAGTCGTACTGTGCGCGGTAGGCCTCGACGCCCTCGATCAAGAGCGTCCGGACGCGGGCGCGGAACGATTCGAGGCTGTCGGTGTTCTCGATGCCGACGTCGGCGCGGTCGATGGCGTCGCCCATCCCGAAGCCGAGTTCGCGTTCGTCGCGCTCTGCGAGCGACTCGCCGCCCTCGTCGCTCCCCCTGTCGCGGCCGCGCTCGCCGATGCGCTCCTCGCGCACGTCGAACGGCGCCTCGACGCTGACCAGCGAGAACTCCTCGCCGAAGGCCGCCTCGAAGGCGTCCACCTCGACGCCCGAGCGGACGCCGTCGACCAGGACGACGTCGCTGTCCGCGAGTTCCTCCTCGATCAGCGGGAGCGAGCGCTCGGCGATGGCCGCCGGACCGTCCTCCTCGCGCAGGGCCTGGGCCACCCGCCCGTGGTCGGTCGCCGGGTCCAAGCCGCGGTCCCGGCACTCTGCCCGGATGACGTCCCCCATCGTCACGACCGGGACGTCGAGTTCCCTGGCGACGCTGGCGGCCTCCCCCTTGCCGCTCCCCGGGAGGCCGACCGTCGCGATAACTGTCATCGCCAGTGGGTTGTCACAGGCCGCGCTTAAGGGCTGCGTTCGCCCGCCAACCCTTTCACCACCGACCGCTTTGGCGCTACCCGTGACCCAACGATCCTTCCTCGTCCGTGCCCTCTGGTTCGTCTTCGTCGGCTGGTGGCTCACGCCCGTCATCGTGAACGTGGCGTGGTTCTGCAACGCCACCGTCATCCTGCTCCCCGTCGGGATCAAACTGATCAATCTGGTCCCCACCGCGCTCACCCTGGCCGAACCCCGATCCCTGTCGGATCCCGACGCGGCCAGCGGACAGTCCTCACTCCCGGTCCGGGCCGTCTACTTCCTCCTCGTGGGCTGGTGGCTCTCCCTCCTCTGGGCCAACCTCGCCTCGTTCGCCGCGGTGACGATAATCGGGCTCCCGCTCGCCATCTGGATGTTCAACCGCCTGCCCTACGTGACCTCGCTGTACCGATTCCACGGCTAGGAGCACGTGTTTCGGACAAGAACGGGATCTACGACAGAGGAAAGCCCTCGGCGCGCTCCGGTCCCGCGGGACCGCTGCGCGCGCTCACTTCGTTCGCGTGCTTGCGGACCCGGGGTTCCCGGACCGCACCTCGCCCTTTCATTCCACCAGGTACTGCAGGCAGCCCTGCCCTTCCCCGGGTCGCGCGACGCTCACTGTCGTTCGCGCACGCACTCCCGGCCACGCGGTGCGGTTGCGGAAGGAAGCGGTCGCGCGTTCTACCGCGCGACCGGGGAGGAGTGGTGGAGTCACCCGCGAGCGCGGGCCGAACGAAAGTGAGGCCGCGCGAGCTATGCGGATCCTGGTGGACTGAAAGGGCGAGGGCCGGTGAACGAAGCACGGACCCACAAGCACCGCAGGCGGAGCCGAGGAGCGCAGTGCGGTCCGCGCGAGTTCAGCGGGCCGAGGGCTTTCGAAGTTGTTGCATCTGTGATTGAAGCGAGTAGCTTGACCCACCCAATCCCCGGCTCCTCACCGTTCGCGGACGACGACGAACTCGGCCAGATCACGCAGGTACTCCATGGCCTGCGAGTCGGGCGCGTCGACGGTGGCGAGCGCGTCGAGCGCGGCGTCGGACTCGGTGCGGGCCCGCTCGTTGGCCTCGTCGGGTGCGAGTCCGGTGACCTCGACGAACGACGGGCGTTCCATCTCGGCGTCGTGGCCGGCGGGTTTGCCGAGTTTCGCCGCGTCCGCCGTCGCGTCGAGGACGTCGTCGCGGATCTGGAAGGCAACGCCGACCCGTTCGGCGTACTCGCCCAGCGACTCGACGGTGTAGGCGTCGGCGTCGGCGGCGATGGCCCCCAGTTCGGCCGCGGCGCGGAACAGCGCCCCGGTCTTGCGGCGGGCGAGTTCCATGTACTCCGACTCGTTGGTGGGCTGGGCGACGAGTTCCGTCGCCTCGCCCTCGCCGAGTTCGACCATCGACTCGGCGACGGCCTGCATCGCGCGCTCGTCGGCCGAGAACAGGCCGAACGCCTCGCCGAGCAACCCGTCGGAGGCGATGATGGCGGGGCCGTGGCCGAACTCGGCCCACGCGGATGGGGTGCCGCGGCGGACGTCGGACTCGTCGATGATGTCGTCGACGACGAGCGAGGCGTTGTGGACGAGTTCGATGCCCACGGCGAAGTCCACCGCGTCGCCGGGGTCGCCGCCGAGCGCCTCGCAGACGAGTACCGTCACCGTCGGGCGGACGCGCTTGCCGCCGGCGAGCGTGACGTGGCGGACCTGGTCGGCCAGCGCCCCGGGCTCGACGCCGTCGAGCACCTCGACGAGGCGCTCCTCGACGCGGTCCCGGCGGCGTTCCAGGTACTCCATGTGGCGGGGCTTTGGGAGAGTCGGGCAAGTAGCTGACGGAATGGGCGCTTCCGGCCAGGGGCGGGAAGGGTCGGCAGAGTAATCCGCTCGCGGCGGGAACGACCGGTATGGGATCGGCCGAATCCGGAAGGGACGTCGAGCGCGTACTCGTCGCGGGCGCGACGGGCAAGACCGGCCGCCGCGTCCTCGCGCAGTTCGCGCACACGGACGTGGCCGTCCGGGCGCTCACCCGCTCGGCGGAGAAGCGCGACCGCCTCGAACGGGCCGGTGCCGACGACGTCGTCGTCGGCGACCTCGCGGTGCCGGCCGACGCCGAGCGCGCCGTCGAGGGAGTCGACGTTGTCTTCACCTGCGTCGGGTCCACGCCGCTCCAGGTGTACCTCGCTGACGAACACGTCGACGGGACGGGCAACGTCAACCTCGTCGAGGCGGCCGTCGCGGCGGACGTCGACGCGTTCGTGATGCAGTCCTCGCTCGGCGTCGACGGCGACCGCGGTAGCTGGATGGCTCGCTTCTTCGCGACGCTCCTCGGCCCCGTCGTCGAGGCGAAGACCCGCGCCGAGCGCGCCCTCAGGGACGCCGACCTGCGACACACCATCGTCCGGCCGGGACTCCTCCTGAGCTACGGCCCATCGCTCGGCCGCGTCGCGGACGCGGGAACCGGCCTGTGGGGTGCCGTCACGCGGGGCGAGGTGGCCCGGCTGATGGCCGCCGCGCCGTTCACGCCCGCCGCCGCGAACCGGACGTTCGAGGTGGCCGGCAACCCCCTCCAGCGGGGTGCCGGCCTGGACGTCGACTGGCGGACGCCGTGACTCCTCGTCGAAAACGAATTCCGGACGTCTCCTCGTCCTCCTCCGGACCGCGACGTAACGGCTCCGCTCTCAGTCCTGGTCGACGTCGGTGACGTCCTCGTCGGGGAACGAGATGAGGTTCTCGCGACCGATGCGGAGTTTGTCTATCGTCCCCTCGTCGGCCATCGAGGAGAGCAACTGCGACACCTTCGCGTTGGACCACTCCGTCTCCCTGACGATGTTGGCCTGTTTCATCCGGCCGCCGTTCCGTTCGAGGAGCCGTTCGACGCGCTCCTCGTCGCTGAGCAGTTCCTCGTCGACGTCGTCGTCCGGTTCCCCGTTGGCCGGTTCGACGGTCCCGGCGGTGGCCGTCTCCGAGTCGGTCCCGTCGTCGGCCGGTTCGCCGGACGCGGACCCGCCGGTCGTCGGTCCGGACCCGTTCACGGTCCCGAGCGTCGGCGACGGGAGTCCGTTACGACGCCGCGAGAAGACGTAGATACCGACGGCGATGGCGCTGAGACTCACCACGACGAAGCCGCCGAGGAGCATTTCCTCGTAGGGGTTGGCGTTCGGCGGCCGCGCATCGCCGCTGTACTCGACGTGCATGTAGCCTGGTTCGAACTGCTGGGGGCCCTCCCAGCTTATACTGACGCTCCCGCCGGAAGAGGAGGGATTCGCGCCGTCGGGGGTGTCCAGTACCCCGTACCCCTCCGGAAGCTGGATCACGAGCCGCTGGTCCCCGGTCAGGCTCCCGAGCCACGCCCCGTTCGTCGTGTTGAACGCGTCGCCGACCACCATGCGGTCCGCTTCCTCCCGCGCGAAGTTGGTCCAGGTGAAGTGGAGACTGAGCGTCCCGGCCGACACGTTGCTCGTCCTGCGCACGCCGTCGATGGCCATCGACCGGCCCGTCGCCCGTTCCGCGTCGGCGTTCGCCGCGCGGACGGCCGCTATCCACGACGTGGTCGTCCGACCGTCGTCGTACCGGTCGGCGAGTTCGCGGAACGCCTCCCGGCGCTCCTCGCTGCTGACGTCGAGCCGGGTTGTGATCGTCCACGCGGCGTCGCCGTCGGGTCGCAACTCGATCGTAATGTTCGTCTGTTCGGTCGGCACCGTCGTCGGAGTCGCCGTCGTCTGGTCGGTGGTCGCCCGAGACAACGGGGGTTGCGCAGGCGTCACTGCGGCCGCGACCGGGCCGACGGCGACCGCAAGCGTGAGGAGGGCGAGGAGGGCGACACGGACACGGGCGGACATCTTCCTGTGCAGTCTCGTCCGCCCGGTAGGAAAACCCTTTCCATCGAAAATAAAACGTCAGCGTCCGTTTTGAAACGTCTTCACTCCTCTCGCTGGTCGGCAGGAACCGCGAAAGCTGGGGGTTTTTGGTCGCTCGCGCTGTAACCGGACGCAAATGCGTCGAAACGCCCTCCTACTCCTCCTCGCCCTCCTCCTCGTGGGCGGCCTCCTCGCGCCGGCCGGCGTCGGTGCCGACGACACCGTCGCGGAGCCGAACCCGCTGATCGTCCCGATGAACGACACGGCGAACTATCTCGCCATCCCCGGCGAGGAGGTTCGCCAGCGGGGAACCGCCGCGAACGGTCTCGAACTCGGAACCGCCTTCGCCGCGGGGACGTACTCCCTCCAGTCCGAACACACCCGGATCTCGTTCGAGCAGGACTTCCGACGGGTGGACTCCGACGCCGAGAAGACCGCGGTGGTCCGCTCGGTCGTCGACCGGGCCGACCGGCGAACCGAGCAACTCCAGCGACGCGACCGCGCGGCGATCCGCGCCCACGCGAACGGGTCGCTGTCCACAGCGGCGTTCACGCGCGAGCGGGCCCAGATACACGCCGAGGCCGACCGGCTACAGTCGACCATCCAGCGCGTCGACCGGGTCGCTCGCGACGACGACACCTACTCGCTCCCGGTAACGGTACAGGCCCGCCTCGCGAACATCGGCGGCGAACTCGAGGTCCTCCAGGGCCCCGTCAGCGGCCACGTCGCCCAGACGTCGGCCGGGCAGGCGGCGCGGCAGAACGTCTACGCGGAGACGTCCGCGGACGGGTACACCATGGCCTACGTCACCAACGACTCCTACGTCCGCGAGACGTACCTCGGCGACGAACGCCGACCGAACGCGACGGACCGGTTCGCGACGGGGGACGAACCGCGGATAAACGCCCTCAACTCGCGCGGGCACGAACTCTACCCGTGGGCGACCAGCGGCCCGTTCTCGCCGAGCAACCAGGCGCTCGGTACGTCCGGCATCTACCGGTTCTCCGTGGACTTCGCCAACGGTGAACTCACGAGCTACATCGACGGGAACACGACGGACGTCTTCCGCGAGGCCCAGCGACACAAACTGTCGGAGATGCACGTCACGAACACGATAACGAACACCAACGACACGCTCCAGGTCCGGGTGAACAAGACGTACCAGACCGGGCCGCTCCACGTCGAACTCGCGCGGAACGACACCGGCGTCCCCATCAACGGCACCGTCACCGTCGACGGCGAACCGGTGGGCAACACCGGCGACGACGGCTCCCTGTGGCTCGTCGAACCCAGCGGCCCCGACCGGGTCAGGGTGACGACGAGCGACAACGAGACGGTCGGCGTCTACCTCCCCTCCTGACACGACGGCCGACCCGACGGTTCAAACCGGATGACGGGCCAGCGACCCCATGGCCCGCGCCGTCACGCCAGTCGTCGGCGTCGTGCTCCTCCTCGCCGTCACCGTGCTGGCCGCCTCGCTCGTCGGGACTGCCGTCCTCGCGCTCGACGCCCCGGCCGAACCGTCGCACGTCTCCCTCTCGCTCTCCGTCGACGCGGCGACCGACCGGTTCGTCCTCACCCACCGGGGCGGCGAACCGCTGAACGCCAGTCGCCTCTCCCTCACCGTCACCGTCGACGGCGACCCGCTGGCCCGGCAACCGCCCGTGCCCTTCTTCGCCGCCCCCGGCTTCCGGAGCGCGCCGACGGGCCCGGTCAACAGCGGCGCGGATCCGCGGTGGACCGCCGGCGAACGGGCGACGTTCAGGCTGGCGTCGACGAACGAACCGACCGTCGACCCGGGCGATACGGTGGCCGTCACGATACACAGACCCGACGCCACCGACGTGCGAGCGACGACGGACGCGACGTAGCTATCAACGGTACAGCGACGGCTCGGACAAAATCGTGGGCGAAACAATCGCCAGCCGCGGGGAGCGAGTTACCGCTCGGGAACCGTCGCGTGGGTCGTAATCGCCCGGGGGCTCCCCGGCCGCGCCTGCTGGATGTGGTGCCCGACCACCTTTTTCGGCTTCGGGTGTCCTCGATTCGCTACGCGAACCTGCGGGCACCACTCGCCGAAAAATCTGGACCAAAAAAGCGGACACTCACTCCGTTCGCGTCCGTGATCACTCTGGTACTTTCGCGTGGGTCGTAATCGCCCGGGGGCTCCCCGGCCGCGCCTGCTGGATGTGGTGGTCGAACTCCTCGAACCCGGCCTCGGTGAACATCCGGTCGGCCTCCTCCTCGTCGTAGAACAGCATGATGGCGTCGGCCACCTTCTGGAAGAGGCTCTGGTTCGGGTAGTCGGGGCCGACGATCAGGACCTGTCCGCCCGGCTTCGTCACCCGGCGGCACTCGCGCAGCGCCGCGACGGGGTTCGGCCAGTACTCGATCGAACCGGAGGACCACACGACGTCGAAGGCGTCGTCTCGGAAGGGGAGTCTCTCGGCGTCGCCGCGGTAGAAGTCGACCGGCCCGTCGCGGCCGAACTTGTCGAACGCCCGGTCTAGCTGGTGTTCGCTCTGGTCGAGGCCGTGGACGCGGTCGGCGTGCTGGAGCAACCCTTCCGTCGCGAAGCCGGTCCCACAGCCGATATCGAGCACCTCGTCGTCCGCCTCCAGGTCGAGCAGGCCGATGGCGGCGTCCCGCATCTCCTCGTTCCAGATGAACGGGTTCACCCGGTCGTACACCTTCGAGAGGTACTTGTAGAACGTCCTCGCCCGCGACTTGTCTTCGAGCACTCCCATTACCCGGCGATTCGGCCCTCTACGGCATAGTTTTCCCGATTCCGAGAGGCGGTCGCTGTAACCCGGGCCGTTCGCTCGCGCCTCAGGCTACTCGCGGTTCCCTTCGGTCACCGCTCGTCATGACTTGGTTCTTCGCTCCGCTCAGAACCAAGCTGCTCGCGGGTCACTCCGTTCCCCGCTCGCATTCCGCGGGGCGTTCCCGATGGTCACGCCCCGCTCTAACTTCGCAACTACCAAATAGCCCCTAGAGCAACCGTTAGACGATTAGAGAATGCCACGGCCAGAAGTTCTCGACAACATTAAGGAGGCCGAACAGCAGGCTGACGAGATCGTCGACGAGGCCGAGCGGGACCGCGAGGAGCGCCTCGAGGAGGCCCGCGAAGAGGCCGACGCGATCCGTCAGGAGGCCCGCGAGGAAGCCGAGGCAGCCGCCGAGGAGCGCCTCGAGGAGGCCCGCGAGGAGATAGAGGCCGAGCGGGAGAGCATCCTCGCGGAGGGTGCCGACGCCCGGGAGGACCTGGAGGCCCGCGCCGCCGGCCAGACCGAGGAGGTCGTCGACTACGTGACGGAGCTGTTCCAGGAGGCGGTACATGCTCAGACCTGAACAGATGAGTCGGGTCTCGGTGACGGGATCCAAACGGGTCATGGGCGACGTCGTCGACGCCGTCCACGACCTCAACGCCCTGCACGTGACCGAGTACGACGGTTCCTGGGACTCCTTCGAGCCCGGCGAACCGGGGGAGACGGCCGACGACGCGTCGGACAAACTGGTGACCGTCCGCTCGCTCCAGTCCATCCTCGACGTGGACGAGGACGACGCCGACGAGACCCGCGTCGTCACCGAGGAGAGCCTCGACGAGGAACTCGAGGCGATCCGGGTCGAGGTCAACGAACTCGACGCCGAGCGCGACGAGATCCGTGACGAACTCCGCCGGGTCGAGGAACGGATCGACACGATGGAGCCGTTCGTGGAACTCGGCATCGACCTCGACCTGCTTCGGGACTACGACGCGCTGGCAGTCGCCGTCGGCGAGGGCAGCGCGGACGCCGTCGAGGCGGAACTCGCCGAAAGCGACGTCGGGGAGTACGAGGTGTTCGCCGAGGACGGCGTCCTCGCCGTGTTCGCGCGGACTGACGAGGAGACGCTGGCCGACGTGCTTGTCGGCACCTCGTTCACGGAACTCGACGTCCCCGAGGGCGACGGTGCGCCCGACTCGTATCTCACCGACCTGCGGGAGCGGAAGGCGGAACTCGAGGCGGACCTCGACGAGGTCGAGGCCGAACTCGACGCCGTCAGGGAGGACGCCGGCGGCTTCCTGCTCTCGGCCGAGGAGGAACTCGCCATCGGCGTCGAGAAGTCCGAGGCACCGCTGACGTTCGCGACGACGGAGAACGCCTTCGTCGCGGAGGGGTGGATCCCGAGCGACGAGTTCGGGGCCTTCGAGGCGGCGCTGCACGACGCCGTCGGCGACGCCATCGCCGTCGACGAACTCGAACGCGCGGACTACGACCAGTCCGGGCACGCACACGGCTCCGTCGCCGTGCCGGGCCACGAGAGCGACGAGGCGTCCGACGGGGAGGCCGCCGGCCCGAGCGTGACCGACGAGGGCGACCGGCCCGAGACGGCCGCGGACGGCGGCATCGTCCCGATGGGGAATCGCGGGCCGCCGACGCTCCAGGACAACGACGGCCCAGCCGAACCGTTCGAGATGCTGACCCGGATGGTCGGCCTGCCGAGCTACGACGAACTCGACCCGACGTTCGTCCTGCTGCTGACGTTCCCGGTGTTCTTCGGGTTCATGATCGGTGACCTGGGGTACGGGATTATCTACGTGCTGGCCGGCTACGCGATGGTCAGCCAGTTCGACAGCGACGCGATCCGCAGTCTCGGCGGCATCGGCCTCTGGGCCGGCGGCTTCACGATGCTGTTCGGCGTGCTGTACGGCGAGATATTCGGGCTGCACGTCCTCGGCGATATCGTCTGGGGCGGCAGTCCGCCGATGCACAAGGGGCTCCAGCCCGTCTACGCGACCTCCGGCCAGACCTGGCTGTTCGTCAGCCTGCTCGCCGGCCTCGCGCACCTGACGCTGGGGTACCTCTTCGGCTCCGTCAACGATATCAAGCAGCACGGCGTCGTCGACGCGGTGTTCGAGGACGTCTCCTGGCTGGTCATGATGCTCGGCCTGTGGGTCTGGATCCTCAGCCTCCACGCGGCCGGCGCGAAGCCCGGGTTCCTCTTCGAACTGCTCGGGAGCGGCGAGGACGCCGTCTACCAGCTGGGCTTCACCGGCTTCCCGGTTGAGGTCGGCATCGCCGGCCTGGGCCTGTTCGGCCTCGGACTGGTCGTGATGACCTACGGCGAGTTCAAGCACATGGGCGGCCCCGGCCTGCTGGTCGGCCCCCTGGAGAGCGTCAACGTGCTCGTCAACGTCCTCTCGTACCTCCGGATGGGCGCGGTGCTGCTGGCGAAGGCGGGGATGGCGTTCGTCGTCAACCTCATGTTCTTCGGTGGCTACGCCGTCGAGACTGGCCACGGCGTCGAGTGGCACTTCGGGACCGGCGAGGCGCCGGCAGAGATAGCCGCGGCGGGGACCTACCACGGACAGGAGGTCACCGAGCTACTGTTCCCGGGGCTGCTCCACGGCGGCATCGCGATGGCCGTCGTCGGCGTGCTCGTGCTCGTCGTCGGGCACATCGCCGTCCTCCTGCTCGGCATCACGAGCGCCGGCCTGCAGGGAATCCGTCTCGAGTACGTCGAGTTCTTCGACAAGTTCTACGAGGGCGACGGCTACG
>CAZMGU010000007.1:0-48165 GCA_964565905.1 uncultured Halobacteriales archaeon | reverse complement strand
CGAGCCCCGAGAGCCCGAGGTAGTACCGGTGCCAGTCGTCGTTCTCCGACGTCACTGGGTCGAGATACGGCTCCAGTTCGTCGACGTTCGCGCCGAGTTCGACGTAGCCCCGGTCCTGGTTGAAGTTCACGATGTCCATGTCGTCCATCTTCGGGAGATGGCACTGGTAGAGGCCGACGTACACCCGCTTGCGCTGACTCGACGTCAGCGCCTGTGTCGTCGTGTCGTTCTCCAGTGCGGCGACGTGTTCGGCGAGGTCGCTCAGCGAACTCCGTTCGTCCTGTTCCTTCAGGTAGCGAACGACGTCGCGGCGTCGCCGGTTCTTCAGTACCTCGAATATCAGGTCCAGCGAGAGGTCTTCGGACTCCGTGGACTCCGCTGACCCGGACTGGTCGGTTTCGTTCTCTGCGTTCTCAGCGTCGACGTCGTATTCTTGCGATTGTTGTGGTGCAGACGTGTTCTGTGCGCTCATTTCGTGACCCCCTCACGGTCCTGCGATGGGGACCGTCAGTTCGTGTGCCGGCGTTTCAACGCCGGCGGTAGTACGCGCCGTCGGTGCGAAGCACACCAGGCCGTTCCGATACCGGGTTGACGTTTCTCCGTACGCCCACCGGGGCGAACCCCGAGTGCGTCCTTGTCACCGAAGGTCAGACACTTAATGCTTTGTAATTTGACTCCTAGTATACATGTGTTACTGGATCCCTCGGATCCGGTAATCGGGGACAAAAAGCCGGTAACGACGTCTTACTTACCCGCGGCAACTGTGTCAGTGAACTGGCAGTCGGCCGGTCAGTCCGCCGGAAGGCTCCCTGGCCCCTCGCGACCGGAAACTACATCCTTCCGCGACCGACCGCGTAGTGCGGACCGTCGCGTGCGCCCCCGTCGAGCGCGCGGCGCGTGTCCAGGAGGACGGCGTCGCCGAATGCCGACCGGTCGAGCGAGTCGAACTCCTCGTGGGCGGTCAGGAGGACGACGGCGTCGTAGCCGTCGCCCCCGGCGCCGGGGTCGGACACGAACTCGCCCGGCCAGTCCGCCACGTCCTCGTCGTTTAGCATCGGGTCGGTGACCGTCACGTCGGCACCGAGCTGGACGAGGTGTCGCGCGACGGCCCTGGTCGGGGACTTCCGCGTCTCCGCGACGCCCGCGCGGTAGGTCGCGCCGAGCAGGAGCACCGACGCGTCGTCCACGTCGCTGGCGCGCTCGTCGAGCAGTTCGTCCAGTTTGCGGACGACGAACTTCGGCATCCGGTCGTTGACCGCGCGCGCCGTCCGGACGAGCGGGAGGTCGTAGGTCACCCGCTCGGTGAGGAAGTACGGGTAGACGGGGATGCAGTGGCCGCCGACGCCGGGGCCGGGCGTGTGGATGTCGCAGAACGGCTGGGTGTTCGCGACGTCGATGGCCTCCGTGACGTCGACGTCCAGGTCGTCGGTGACCCGGCCGAGTTCGTTCGCGAGCGCGATGTTGACGTCCCGGTAGATGCCCTCGAACACCTTCACGCACTCCGCGGTGGTGGCGTCGCTCGCCCGGATCACGTCGTTGTCGGTGATCTGTTCGTATATCAGCCCCGCGGTGGCCGTACTCTCGCTGTCGACGCCGCCGACGACCTTGGGGTACGAGCCGCGGATGTCCTCGAGCGCCCGGCCGCTGGAGGTGCGTTCGGGGCAGAACGCGAGGCCGAACGACCCAGGGTCCAGCCCGCTCTCCTCGCAGAGCCGCGGCAGGACCACGTCCCGGCAGGTCCCCGGGGGGACGGTCGACTCGATTATCACTTGGTCGCCCTCCTCGAGGCCCGCACCGATCGACTCGACCGCCGCGCGCAGCGTCGCGAGGTCGGGTTCGTTGTCGTCGGTCAGCAGCGTCGGGACGATGACGACGTGGACGCGCGCGTCCGCCGCCGCGGCGGTCGGGTCCGCCGTCGCGGACAGCGCTCCCGCGTCGACCTGCTCCCGGACGAGTTCCGCGAGGTCGGGTTCGCCGTCGACGTGGCAGCCGCCCGAATCGACCGTCTCCGCGACCGACTCGTCGACGTCGACGCCGACGACGTTGCCGGTGACGTCGGCGTACACCCCGGCGAGGGGGAGCCCCATCTTGCCGAGGCCGTACACCGCGACGGGCACCTCGCCGCTCGTGAACGCCGCACGCTTCCGTTCCGGGTCGAGGTCGGCGTCGTACAGCCCTCGCTCAGACCGTCGAGACCTCACTGGCGTTCACCTCCGATCGGCCGTGGACGCGCGACCCGGCGACGTCGCTGATCTTGTCCGCGACGGAGAGCGCTCGCAGTCCGTCGGCGCCGGTCACCTCGGGGTCGTCGTCGTCGCGGACCGCGTCGACGAACGACCGGAGCTCCCGCTTGAGCGGTTCGCCGCTGTCGACGAACGGCCGCTCGACGACGCTCTCGTGGCTGAACTTCATGTCGCCGTCGTCGGCCTCGAACTCGGGCGAGGAGTGGCGGTGTATCTCGACGGACCGGTCCATGTAGTCGACGTGGACCCGGCAGTCCCGTGCGGTGATGGCGAGGTCGCGTATCTTCTCTTGGGTGACGCGACTCGCGGTCAGCGTGCCGACGACGTCGCCGCCGAACTGCATCTGGGCGGTGACGTGGTCCTTGCCGCGGGCGCTCATGGCCGCGACGGCCTCGAGTTCCCGGTCGATCAGCGACAGGACGAGGTCGATGTCGTGGATCATCAGGTCCTTCACGATGTCGTCGTTGCCGTCGCGGTCGACCGGCGGTCCCAGCCGACGCGCCGAGACAGCGATGACGTCCAGGTCGGGCAGGACGTCCGCGAGCACGTCGACGACGGGGTTGAACCGCTCGATGTGGCCGACCTGGAGGGTCAGGTCGCGTTCGCGGGCCGTGCGTATCAGGTCGCGACCCGCCTCGACGTCGTCGACGAACGGCTTCTCGACGAGCACCGACACGTCGCGTTCGAGCGCGGACGTGGCGACGTCGTGATGGTACCGGGTCGGGACGGAGACGGTGGAGACGTCCACCGCGTCCAGCAGTTCCTCGGTCGGGAGCGCGTCCGTCCCGTAGGCGTTCGCGGTCGATTCCGCACGCGACGCGTCCGCGTCGGCGACGCCGACGAGTTCGACGTCCGGCAGTTCGTTGTAGACGCGTGCGTGGTGGCTACCCATCGATCCGACGCCGACGACGCCGGCGCGGAGGAGGTCGTTGTCAGTCATGAGAGTACTCGGAGAGTGCGGTCGCGATAGTGCTGCGGTCGGTTTCGCTGAGGTTCGGGTGGACGGGGACCGAGAGCACCGATTCTGCCGCCTGCTCGGCGTTCGGTGCGCGGTGGTCCACGTCGTCGTACGCTGGCTGTTCGTGGATGGGCGTCGGGTAGTACACCGCCGTGTCGACGCCGTAACTGCTCAGGTGGTCGCGCACGGCCTCGCGGTCCCGGCACTGGATGGTGTACTGGTGATAGGCGTGCGTCCGCCCGTCGGGTTCGCGGGGGGCCGTTAGCGGCCCGCCCGCAAGCGCCTCGTCGAAGCGGGCGGCGTTCGTCCGCCGCGCCTCGACGAAGTCGGGGAGCTTCTCCAGTTGCACCCGGCCGATGGCGGCGGCCAGGTCGGTCATCCGGAAGTTGTGGCCGACCCGCTCGTGGCGGCCCTCGTCGTTCCGGCCGTGGTTGACGAACGACGCCGCGCGCTCGGCGACGTCGTCGCGGTCCGTGACGACCATCCCGCCCTCGCCCGTCGTCATGTTCTTCGTCGGGTAGAAGCTGAAGCAGGCCGCGTCGCCGAACGAGCCGACGGGTTCGCCGCCGAACTCGGCCCCGTGAGCCTGGGCGGCGTCCTCGATCAGGGCGGCGTCGTGGGCGTCGGCGACCTCCCGGAGGCGGTCCATCGCCGCGGGGAGTCCGTACAGGTGGACGGCGATTATGGCGTCGACGTCGCCGTCCAGGTTCCGGATCTTCGCGTCGGCCGCGCTCGGGTCCAGGTCGTAGGTGGCCGGGTTCACGTCGGCGAAGACGGGTTCCGCGCCGACGAGGCGGACGGCGTTCGCCGTCGCGATAAACGAGAGCGGGGTGGTGAGGACGGTGTCGCCCTCGCCGATGCCGAGCGCCGCGAGCGCCGCGTGGAGGGCCGTCGTGCCGTTGCTCGTCGCGACGCCGCGTTCGACGCCGCAGTAGTCGGCGAACTCGCTCTCGAACGCGTCGACGGCCTCGCCGGCGCTGAGCTGGCCCGAGGCGAGGACGTCGCGGACCCGGTCGGTCTCTCGCTGGCCGACGTCCGGGTCGGCGATGGGGACGGTCGATCGGACCTCCTGTGGCGGGCTCACTGCCGACCACCTCCGGCCGTCGTCCCCCCTCGGGGACCCGGCCCGTCTGGCGTAAATCGGGGATTACGTCGCCGAACGACCCGTCGTCCGTCGGCTTCAGTGGCGGGGACTGGTGCCGTGATTCGTTCCGTCACGGTCGTAGCTATCCGTCAAATGACGTTTTGTTATGTGCGCGTTTTCGCTGGTATACCGCCGCTTCGGCCACTACGGCCGAGTTACCGCGATTCCCGCGGAAATAAGCCCGTCTTGAACAGCCGCGCCATTCGACCGACAGGAGCCGCCTGCTCCCGACCGAATGGACCCCCTTTTCTGATTGATTGTTGATAAGCTGATTGTAACAAAGGGGTGGACACCTGTTTCCCCGGTGTGGTCATCGTTTCGCCTCATAACTGTCCGCGACCACCGAACGTCCGGTGACAAGTACTCGTGGGTCCTGATGTCGTCAAAACAAACAGACATCTCACAAAGCGACGTGTTCGACGTCTTGAGCAATCCGAGACGTCGGTTTGTCCTGTACTATCTCCGCGAGATCGACGAGACGGTCGAGCTGAACGAGCTAGCAAAGGCCATCGCCGCGTGGGAGAACGATACGGATGAATCGGAGCTTACCGATCAGGATCGAAAGCGGGTGTACGTCTCGCTGTACCAGACGCACATCCCGAAACTCACTGACGTCGGGCTCGTGGAGTACGACCAGGACAGCGGCACCGTCCACCTCACCGATCGAACGTCGGTCATCGACGACTACCTCACCGACAGCCAGTCGACCGTCCCCTGGCACTACCTGTACCTGGGGCTGTCGGTCGCGGGCGCGCTCGCGTTCGGCCTCGTGTGGCTCGAGGTCGGCGCTTTCGCGACGATACCGCTGCTGGTCGTCGGTGGTCTCCTCGTGGCTGGCTTCCTCGTTCTCTCGGTGGCGCACTACCTCTCGACTGCACGCCAGCACATCGAGATGCCCCCCGAGTAGCCGCGCGGTCGAACGCCGAGAACGGCCGATAAATGCACGCTTACTGCCACTCCCGTACCTAGAAACGACGCAATGGTTATACGACGTACTCTCGAACCCAGTGACGGGCAACGATCGCTGGCAGACGGCGCTCACGTGCAGCGGTTACGGGCACGTGACCGCCGGGGCTGCCACGGAGTGTCCAGAACCTGACGATGGTCTCTACCGAGTGGGACGACGTGAGCTACGTCATCAGCTCGCGGTACCGAGTAGCAACGCTCCGGCGTCTCGCCGACGGTCCGGCGACGCCCTCGCGCATCGCGGACGACACCGACCTGAGTGTCGCACACGTCTCGCGCGCGCTCCAGGAACTGCGGGACCACACGCTGGTCGAACTGCTGGTCTCGGAAGACAGGAAGAAAGGGCGCGTCTACGGCATCACCGACCGCGGTAATCAGGTCTGGGAGACGATCGAGACCCAGAACATGACGTGACCGTTCCCTTTTCTCGCCGGTCGCGCTCCACTCGCCGAGTGCGCTAGACGCTCTCGGAGGCGTCCCTGGTATCCGACTCTGGACAGTCCGGGAGCAACTGCTCCGGACAGCGCTGATGTTTCGGTGTCTCGGCAAACTCCGCGATTCGCTGCCATTCGCTGTCTGTGAGTCGCCCGTTCATGAACAACCGACCACAGCAGTCTCGGACGGAAAGTAATGAACTGCTTAGTAGCTGGTCGGGGATCGGAAACAAATCGAACCCGCCGTCAGGTGGCGATTACTCCGCGTCGACGGGGTCGACGAGCACGTCCCCGTCGCCGGTCACGGTGACCGTGAACCCCTCGTGGCGGAAGGTGACGTACGCGTTCTCGGCGGAGCGCCCGTCGAAGACGGCGTCGAGCGCCTCGGGGTCGACCGACTGCGCGAGGGGACGAAGCTCCTCGATCGCCCGGTCGCTCTCCTCCGCCAGTCGGTACGCGATGCGCGTACTCGGCGGATTGGCGGCGATCTCGCTCGCCGTCTCTGAAAGCCCATCCCCACTATCGGTACTACGATAGGTCATGTTCTGGGATCACTCGTTTTCCTATATGTCTCTGTTGGTCGTTCGACACCGCGCGACCACCGTACCGCGAACTCGCCCGAACGCCCCGCGGTAGTAGAAGCCTCCTTACGAGGGAAACGGTCGGCCGGGTTTATGGGTCGCGACCGGGTTCGCGCCACCACGACGACGCCGCCCTCCGTGAATCCCGGCGATAGCCACGCGTTACAGCGACGTTTCGGGTAGAACACTCGATCCGGACGTGGCTCGTGGGAACTGACCTCCCGATCGCTCCGGCGCGCGACGGGTCCGCTCCCTTCGACGGATCCCCTGCGCCGGCGCCTCCTGCGTCAGCGGCCCTACGCTATCGTCGCGAGACCGTCCCGGAGCGACACCGTCGGTTCGTAGCCGAGTTCGCGGCGCGCTTTTCCCACGTCGGCGCGGCTCCGCCGGACGTCGTTCGGGCGCGGGTCGGCGTGTTCGACGGGCACGTCAGCACCGGTCACGTCGCGAACCGCTTCGGCCAGTTCGTTAATCGTGACGCTCGACCCGGTGCCGACGTTGTACGCCGCGCCGGTTGCGTCGGTGGTCGCGGCCAGTCGGTTCGCCCGGACGACGTCGTCGACGTGGACGAAGTCGCGGGTCTGTTCGCCGTCGCCCTCGACGGTGATCGGGTCGCCGGCGCGGGCCTGGTCGAGGAAGACGCTGATGACGCCGCTGTACTGGCCGGTCTGGCGCGGCCCGTAGATGTTGAAGTAGCGCAGCGCCACCGTCTCCAGGCCGTACTGCTCCGCGTACACGCGCGCGTACTGATCGTTTGAGAGCTTCTCGACGCCGTAGGGGGAGGCGGGGTCTTTCGGGGCGTCCTCGGCCACCGGGACCGACCCGGGGTGGCCGTAGATGGCCGCGCTCGACGCGAGGACGACCCGGCTGTCGGTCGCGCGCGCCGCGTCTAGCAACTGGAGCGTCGCCGTCCCGTTCACGTCGTGGCAGTCGACGGGGGCCTCGACGGAGGCGGGCACCGACACCATCGCCGCCTCGTGGAAGACGACGTCCGCGCCGTCCATCGCCTCGCGCACCGTCTCCCGGTCGCGAACGTCGCCCTCGATAAGCGTCGCGTGGTTGGGCACGTCGCCCGCGTCGCCGTTCGAGAGGTCGTCGAGCACGCGCACCTCGTCGGCCTCGGTCAGCGATTCCGCGAGGTGACTGCCCACGAAGCCAGCGCCGCCCGTGACGAGCACCGTCCGCCCCTGCAGGTCGCCGTCGGTCATTCGTCTTCGTCGAATCGGTGTGCGCGTAAAGTAATATCGTCGCGAACCGCCGCCGGCGGGGGTAAGTCGGCGTATAGGGAGTGGCGAGTACTGCAGGCCGGCCGACGTCGTGGCCGCCTCCGATACCAAATAATTCTCTCCGCAACTACTATATCCACAGGTACCGAAGGGTCGGGTATGTCGAAGGACGGGCCGCCCGACTCGTCGCTGGCCGACGAGTTCGCCGACGAACTGGCGTCGCAGCCGGCGGACGAGCGCGTCTACCGGGTGGCTATCCAGTTGCACGAGCCGACCCGCGTCGCGACCATCGCCGACCGGGCCGACTGCGCGACCGACACCGCCCGCCGCCACCTCCGTAAGCTCGCCGACATCGGCGTCCTGGAGCAGGTCGGCGAGAGCCCCGACGCCTTCGCGCGCAACGAGTCGTACTTCGAGTGGCGGAAGCGAAACCGGCTCGCCGAACTCTCCCGGGCCGAGCTCGCGGAGCGAGTGCGGGAGCTCTCGGAACGCGCGAACGAGTACCGGGAGCGGTACGACGCCGGCGCTCCCGGCGACGTCGACGCGCTCGACCACGCCGACCACGCTGACGTCGAGGCCGTGTGGCGCGACCTCGACGACTGGCGAACCGTTCGCGAGCGGATCGAGCGCCTGGAAGCGGTCCGCCGGGACCGCTCCGGACGGCAGGGGGTCGCCTGACGATGACGCGGGACGGTCGCGACGGATGACCGGCGAGGAGTGGCGGCCACGAACGCTCAACGAGGAGTACCTTCGCTCGCTGTCGAGCATGATGGCCTCGCTGGGATCGGTCGAGGGAACGTCGCTGTTCCCGTCCGGCAAGCCGACGTCCCTCGTCGTCGAACTCCGGGACGGACACTTTCCTCCCGGCCTCCGGGACGTCTCGCTGGAACTTCGGATCTTCACGAACGGGGACTTCCACGTCACGTACGCGGAGGACTACCTCGGCGACCGCCGCCACTGTCGCTGGGACCGGCACGAACAGCCACACAGCACCCGCGACCACTTCCATCCGCTGCCGGACGCCAGCACCGACGACGCCCGGGACCGCTCGTATTCGGCGTCCGTCGACGACGTGCTGCGAACGGTCGTCCTGCCGTGGGTCGACGACCGGATCGGGACGCTGTGGGACGACGCGTGAGAGCCGCCGGCTATCCGACCCGACTCCACCGCCGACGCCGCCTGCCCGGTTCACTGCCTCCTAAACCCCTCGCTCGAACGGTACGTCGGCTATAACAAACCGTCCGCGAGGCGCGCTTGCAGTCGATGACGGAATCGGTTGCCTTCACCGACATATACGTGGACGACGAGATGGTGTCACGCGTCGAGGAGACGCTGCGCTCGGGGCGGTTCGTCAAGGGTCCACTGGTCGAACAGTTCGAGGAAGCGTTCGCGGACGCCTGCGGGACGGAACACGCCGTCGCGGTCAACAGCGGCACCGACGCCATCTACCTGGCGCTGAAGTCGGCCGGCGTCGGCGAGGGCGACCAGGTGATCGTCCCGTCCTTTACCTTCTTCGCGAGCGCGAGTCCGGTGATCGAACTGGGGGCCGAACCGGTGTTCGTCGACGTCGATCCGCTGACGTACACGGTGGACGTCGACCACGTCTCCCGCGCCGCCGAGCGCAACGACGACGCCGAGGCCGTCGTCCCGGTCCACCTCTACGGCCACCCGGCGGACATGAAGGGCATCCGTCGCGTCGCCCATCGCCACGACCTGACCGTGATCGAGGACGCCTGCCAGGCCCACGGCGGGAGCTATGACGGCGAGTCGACCGGCAGCCTGGGCGACGTCGGCTGTTTCAGCTTCTACCCCTCGAAGAACATGACCGTCGGCGGCGACGGCGGGATCATGACGACCGACGACGCCGAAATCGCCCGGCGCGCCCGCCAGTACCGGAACCACGGGCGCGACGACGACGGCGACCACGTCCGCCTGGGGCTCAACCACCGGCTGGGCGACGTCGGCGCCGCGTTCGGGCTGGAACAGCTATCGCACCTCGCGGACTGGAACGCCGGCCGCCAGCGGGCGGCCGAGCGCTACCGCGACCGCCTCGAATCGGCCACCGAGGTCCGCCTGCCCCACGAGCGGAGCGACGCCGAGCACGTCTACCACCTGTTCGTGATCCAGAGCAGCGAGCGCGACGAACTGCAGGAACACCTCGAATCGCAGGGGATCGACACGGGCATCCACTACGAGACGCCCGTCCACCGGACGGAGGCCGTGCGCGCGGAGGTGGACGCCGTCCCGACCCTGCCCCGGACCGAGCGACTCGTCGACCGCATCCTCTCGCTGCCGATGCACCCGCGCATCACCGACGCGGAGGTCGACCGGGTGTGCGACGAGATAGAGAACTTCTACGGGGAACGATGAGATACGGCGTCGTCGGCACGGGCTACTGGGGGAAGAACCACGTCCGGGTCGCCGCGGAACTGCGCGACCAGGGCCGCATCGACGACATCGTCCTCTGCGACGTCGACGAGGACCGCGTCTCGGAGATGGCCGACACCTACGGCGTCGACTACGTCACCGACGTGGGCGACCTGGAGGTGGACGCCGCGACGGTGGCGACCCCCTCGACGACCCACGAGGGCATCGCGACGGATCTGCTCTCCCGGGACACCGACCTGCTCGTCGAGAAGCCCCTCGCGCTGGACAGCGACGCGGCCTGGGAGATAGTCGACGCGGCCGAGCGCAACGACTGCTCGCTCGGCGTCGGCCACATCTTCCGCTACCACCCCGCGCTGCGCGAACTCAAGCGCCGCATCGACCGGGGCGAACTCGGCCGGATCAAGTACCTCCACACCCGCCGGTACACCTTCCGCATCCCGCGGGCCACGACGGGCGTGCTGTACTCGCTCGCCGTCCACGACGTAGACACGTACAACTACCTCCTCGACGGCCTCCCGGAGTCGATCCACTGCAAGATGGACGACTTCGTCCGCGAGGGGATCGACGAGACGGCGACGCTGACGCTGGACTACGGCGACACGACGGGGGTCATCAACTCCTCGTGGCAGGTCCCCGCCTTCGGCAAGACCCGCGACCTGGTCGTCGTCGGCTCCAACCGCTCGGCGCGGCTGGACTACCTGGAGAACACGGAACTCGAGATATTCGACGCCGAGGTGTACTCCGACCGCGACGGCCAGCTCACCTCCCGGAACGACGGCTCCATCGTCCACACGACGGAGAAGCGCGAACCGCTGAAGGCCGAGATAGAGGCGTTCATCGACGCCGGCCTGGAGGGAGAGGACCCGCCCGCCAGCGGCCGCGTCGGCGCGGAGACCGTCGAACTGCTGGAGCGCGCCGAGGAGTCGGCGAACGAGGAGCGCGTCGTCCACCCGACGGACGTCGGCCGGGAGAAACAGCCGGCTGGCCAGTCCGCTGTCGCAGCTTCGGAAAGCACTGACTCGTAGTCCCCAACCTGTAATTGTCGTTTTTCGCTACGCAGTCAACGCGTCGACGACGTTGTCGACCGAGAACAACCGGAGCTCGCCTCGCTCGTCGGCTGCTTCCTCGACGGACTGCGTGAATCCGCTCCGAGAGAACAGCGCGTACTGTTCGACTCTATCTCGTCCTCCGTCGGGGGTCCATCGTAACTCGTCGACGTGCCCCTCGAGTTTCGAGAGCGCGTCGTATCCCAGCGGCGACTGCTGGAACTTGCACTCACCGACGATCAATGTCTCACCAGTCGTCAGTCCTACGACATCGACCTCGTGGTCATTGTACCACCACTGTCCGGTATCCGTGATGGTGTGATCCGGATAGAGCGTTCGGAGCGCGGTACAACACAATTCCTCGAAAGAGTGGCTCACGAAGTCTGCGAGTTCCGGTTCCACGAGCACCTCGTAGGCCTCATCGCCGAGTTCGTCGTACCGGTCGCCCGACCCGTAGACGAAGCGGAACCAGAACCGGAAGAACGGGTCACGGATCCGATACCGGCTCCGTTTGCTCCGTTCTTTCCGCTCCGTGATCGGGACGTGCTGGTCGACTAACCGCAATCGAGAGAGCCGGTCGAGGTATTTCGAGAGCTGATTGTAGTCGATGCCAGTCGCACCGGCGATCTCGTTTCGGCTCGTGTTCCCGCCTGCGATGCCCTCCAGAATCGAAAAATATCGAGTCGGCTCTGTGAGCTCCATTCGGAGGACGTAGTCGGGTTCGTCGTGGAGTGATCCGTGGCGAGAGAGTATCGTTCGCTGTACGTTGTTCCCGAGCGATGCGTCCGGCACGACCTCTTCCAGGTAGTACGGTACGCCGCCGAAAACGCCCCACGTGAAGACCTGGTCGGCTGCGGGCAGGTCCTCGTCGAAGAACTGCATCGCTGCGTCGAACGGCAACTGCCTGATGTCCATTTTCAGCGAGGAGCGTCCGTACAGCGGGCTATTTCCGAGGAGTGCTGCCTCCTCCATCATGCTGATCGACGACCCGACGAGGACGAACGTCGCCGAGGAATCGTCGAACTCGTGGTCGAACATCGCCTGTAGCACCGACGGAAGACTCTCGTCCTGTTCCACCAGATACGGGAATTCGTCGAGTACGACGATGGCGTCCTGGTCTGCGAGATAGCCCAGCACTGTCTCCCAGTCCTCTCGGAGTCGCGTCACGCCGGGATACGTTTCCGCTGCGACGTCGATGAACTGCTGAAGCTGCAGTGAACTCGTCTTCTGGCGCACCTGGTAGACGACGGCGTCGTCGTATCCGTCGAGCGAGCGGGTTACGAGTGCCGTCTTTCCCAGCCGCCGCCGTCCGAAGATGACCGCCAGTTCGGCATCTGCCGAGTCGTAGAGTTCCTGCAGCCGAGAGAGCTCTTCCGTCCGGTTCACGAAGTCCGCCATACGCGTTGAACACCGCCGCGGTATATAACGGTTCCTAATAAGATACTTTGAAGTATGATACTTTAAAGTATGATACTCTGAAGTATTTTATTTGGATTGCGAATACGCCGAGACCGTTCGCGAACTGCTCGGTGCGGGAGAACGCTTATCAATGAATGAAGAGAAACTATGAATAATGAGCAAGTCAGAACACTCCGAACACTCTGAAAAAGAGGTCGTCGCGGTCACCAAGCACGGCCAGGCGACCATCCCGAAGCGCTTCCGCGAGAAACTCGGGATCGACGCCCCGGGGAAGGTGCTGTTCCGCGAGACAGCGGACGGAATCGTCGTCGAGCGGGTTCCGTCTCCGAGCGAGATGCGGGGATTCGCGAAAGCCCACGGCGAGGCGACGACGGACGAGCCCGCCAGCCAGCTTCTCCGGGAAAAGCGCGAGGAAGACAAGCGAGAACGCGACGCGAAGTTCTCGCCGGAGAACTGAATGGCGGTCCCCGAACGGGTCGTCTTCGACACCGAACCGCTGGTCGCCCACGCCGACGACGAACCCGGGAGCGACGTCGTCGAGGAGTTTCTGGACGCGGTGGCCGTGGAGGGAACCGACGGCTACCTCAGTCGCGTGAATCTCACGGAGATCCACTATATCCTCGCCCGGAAGTACGACCGGACGGTGGCTGACGACTACATCGACTGGTTGCTCGACCTCGGGCTGACAGCGATCGACGTGGACGTCGTGTGGAGCGAGGCGGCTGACTTCGTCCTCCGGTACAATCCCGCCCTCGGAGATTCGTTCGCGCTGGCGACCGCTGACCACGTCGACGCGACGCTACTGGTCGGTGGCGACGACGACTACGACGCGATCGCTGACGTCCCGATCGAGCGCTTCCGTGCGGGATCGGTGTAGCTAGCTGGCGTCCCGGTACGCAGTCGGTCGCGTCCTTCGAGCAGTACGCAAAAAGGACTGGAGGAATCGTTCTCACTCGCCCGTCGCTATCTCGTCGAGGACGTACTCGTAGTCCGACGCCGTGAGGTAGAGCTTCCGGCCGTCGTCCAGTTCGACCCACGCGGGCTCGAACGGCGGGAAGTCGAGCGCACGGACCTTGTCGTACACCTCGTCCTGGCGCTCGGGGTCGGTCAGCGTCTCGGGGTCGATGGCCTTCTCGCCGTCGAGGCTGGCCTTGGTGTAGAAGTAGCGCTCGCCGGGGTACTCCTCCTGGGGCGTGCCCATCTCCAGGATCTCGCCGGAGACCATCGCGGGGAGCATCTCGTCGAACAGGTCGACGGAGGCGCCCTCGATGCGCTCGTAGAGTTCGCGGGCGGTGTCGTCCTCGCCGATCTCGACGAAGTTGCGGGCGATGATGTCGCCGGCGTCGACCTCCTCGGCCATGAAGTGCATCGTCGTCCCGTACTGCCAGTGGTCGTCGTCGCGGGCGTTCATGATCGCGTGGCTGATCACGTTCGACCCGCGGTAGCGGGGCAGTTCGGCCTGGTGGAGGTTGATCGAGGCCTTCTCGGGGTGGTTCAGCATCTCCGCGCCGAGGATGTTCGGGTAGTACACCGAGAGCAGGTAGTCGACGTCCGTCTCCAGCACCTGGTCCTCCTCGTCGATGGTCACGACGTCGTGGCCCAGGTCGGTCGCCAGGTCGTACAGCGACCCGTCCCACCAGTTGTCGGCGTCGGGGCCGTACGTGACGACGAGTTCGACCGACGTGTCGGGGTGGTCCGTGGCGATCTCGAGGCACTCCTCGCCCAGCGGGTGACTGCCCATGAACGCGATAGACGTCATCGCTAGCGGTCTGGAGACCCGGAGAGTTTGTTATACCCGGCCTGCGGGGGTACGGGGTCGGTTCGTGCGGTCGTAACCGACCGACTACCGAGCTAATTTGCGACGGTCCGCTACGATCCTTCCAGGAGCGATTCGGCCCGTTGCACGTAGCTATTCGTCTCCCAGCTTCGAGCCAGACTGATCTGTTCGAGGAGAGACAGCGCCTCGGCCGCCGTCGTCTGTCCTGAACGTACGAGGACTGATAGCAGAGTCGGCGTCGTGACCAGCCGCGTGTTCGCCAGCGAGGCGTGAACCAGTCCGAGCGAGTTAAACTCGTCACAGAGACAGAGCGCGGCTTCGACGTCGTTCGCGAGCGCCACTGCCGCGTTCTCCCTGTCGTCGAGCGGAAAGTCGGCGTCCAGCGCGATGGATTGGACGGTGAGATCGGTAGTTCGTTTGAGTACCGCGTCGGCGGCCTCGCCGTGCTCGTCGTCGTACGAAGCGGTCTCTCGAAGTTCGTCGACGACTGTCTCTGGTACTCGCACGTCGTAGGTGGCGAGACAGATATCGAGTGGATCGGGGTCCTGTTCTGCGACGATTCCCAGACTCACGAGTCCCGAGGTGTCTGCGACCAGTACCTGCATCTATAACCCGGCAACCTCGTCGACGAACCCCTCGTCCAACTGCTGTTTCAGCACGCGAAAGTTAGCGGCTTCCTCGGCTCCGACGAGCGCTTTGAGCTGGTCGAACGTTATCTCGTCGTCGTAGTAGGCGGCCGCTATCTCCTGGGTGAGCGCGTCGTCGTGGGCCGCTTCCTGGAGATACTCGCGTAGCGCTGTCACCAGGACGTCCGTCCGATCCTCGCCGAGAACCGACGCGAGCGCGTCCGTCCTGTCGATCAGTCGGTGAGGCGCGCGGAACTGGACGCGCTTCTTGTCTGAACTCATTGTGTGTACATTGTGAGCCTGATAACTTAGCAGTTTCTGTGTGCGCTGTGAGCTAGCGAGCTTTTCATCGATTCGGGAAACCGTCGATTCTATTCACGCCACCCCCGGCCTCATGTGGGGGCGCTACGGAACCCTCATTCGAGTAGTTTACTCCAGGCTAAATTATTCAGTCTTCTGGGAGACGACTTCCCAAACCATTTGACCTTCTGGACACTGAGAGTACCCATGGAGAGTGAGAGTATCCACGAGGGGGCGACGATGAAGTTACCGGTTCCCCTTCCTTCTCGTGATCTATTCAAGCACGAGTGCAGTGCAGACGTGTTGGCGCTGCTAGTCGACAATCCGCACACGGCGTTCGGTATCCGAGATCTGAGTCGGGCAACGGACCACCACCACCGAAGCATTTCGTCGGCAGTTAGCGTTCTGGAATCAGTGGGCTTCGTCGAGACGGAACACGCCGGTTCGAAAAAACACGTCCGGATCGACCGCACTCGTCTCGACAAGCCCGACGACCCGATCGTCCAGATCCCCCAGACCGAGTTTCACGCTCCCGTTCGCGAACTCCTCGATCGGTTGTCCGACGAGATAGACGACCTTCGCGGCGTCGTCCTCTTTGGTAGCGTCGCCCGCGGCGAGGCCGACCGGCGAAGCGACGTCGACTGTTTCGTGCTCGTCGACGGGACGCAGGCGATGGCCCAGCAGACCGCGGACGAGATAACGGCGGCGCTGAATGAAACGCGGTTCGACGGCGATCGCTACAGGTTCCACGTGCTCGTGGAGTCGGTGGAGAGCGCCCGCGACTACGGTGATCGACTGCGAGAGATGTTGGCGACCGGGGTGACGCTCGTCGACTCCGACGACCTCACCGACCTCAAGGAGGAGGTGTTCACCGATGGACGGTAGCGACGTCGACGCCGTTCTGGCCGAGGCCGAAGCCGCGTTTCGTGACACGCGCGGGCAACGGAACGAAACTGACCTCGACGTCGCCGATGGGACGCTCGTCCAGCTACGAAAGGCCTGCCGCCTCCTCGAAGCGGCGCGGACACTCCGCGAGCAGAACGGCTACTACACGGTCGTCATCGAAACGTCGTTCGTGGCCATCGAACGGAGCATCCAGTCCCACCTTCTCCACCGCGGACACGTATCGGGGGAGGAACTGCGGTTCGAACACACCGCAGTGTACCAGCACGGTGCGGAGGCCAACCTGTTTAGCGAGACGTTCGCCGCTCGTCTCACCCAGCTCTGGAAGCAGAACCGGGCGGAAGTGTACTACCGAGAGACGGTCGCGAGTGCGGAACAGGCGGACACGATGCTCTCGCTCGCCGAGGCTGTTCACGAGTACGTTCTCGACTTCGCGTCACTTCGTCACGAGTGTGTCTGTGCGGACGACGCGTGACTGCCGGTCGTCGCGCGCGACTGGAAGGTCTATCCCAGGAACGACCGGACTTCGGCCGGGTCGACCAGTCCACCGAGCACCGACAGCGTCCCCCACACCGCACCGCCCAGCGCGATAGTCGCGGCGAGCGTGAGGACGCCGTCGACGTGGGGGAGCGCGAGGACGACGCCGCCGCCCATCACGGCCGAGACGGCGGCGACGCGGGCGAACCGGCCGGCCAGGTAGCCCAGGCGAAGCGAGAACTCCCGGTGGACGTAGTAGACGTTTACGAGCGTATACAGCGAATACGTGACGACCGTGGCGAGGCCGGCGCCGACCGCGCCGTAGCGGGGGATGAGGAGGAGGTTGAGGCCGACGTTGCCCAGCGCGCTCGCGCCGCGCGCTATCGCCCGCACGCGGGCCAGGCCGAGGTAGTCGAGGCCGCTGCCGGTTATCTTGTGGACGGCGCGGACCAGGACGAACAGGGCGAACAGCTGGACGATGGGGACGGCACCGAGGTACTCGGCGGTGAACACGTGGCGGATGGCCGGTTCGGCGACGAGCACCAGGCCGACGCCCATCGGGACGTACAGCAGGAGGACGTTCTCCAGGGCGCGCTCGTAGAGGCGCGCGGCCCGCGATAGCTGGTCGGCGGCCTTCTGCTCGCCGAAGGTGGGCGTGATGGTGAAGCCGATGGACTGGGCCGGGACGATGCAGACGTCGCTTATCTGGCGCGCGAGGGTGTAGAAGCCGACGGCGACCGGGCCGGCCAGCGACGCGAGCAACAGCGTGTCGACCCGGCTGTCGACGACGACGCTCATCCGCGTCGCCGCCGTCGGGACGCTGTACTCCATCACCCGCCTGAGCAGCCCTTGCTCCGGTTCGTCGGCGGGTTCGTACTCGCGATAGAACTTCCAGTAGAGGACGACGAGGCCGACGAGTCCGGCGACCAGGTAGGCGAGGACGTAGCCGGCGAGCGCACCCAGCGCGCCGTAGCCGGCCAGGACGAGGGCGATGGCGAAGACGACGCGCCCGAGGCCGTTGACCCCGCCGACGACGGCGCTCCACTCGACGCGGTTGAACCCCTGGAAGGTGATCTTGAGGTGGTCCGTGATCCCCTTCCCGACGACGTAGCCGGCGCCGACCACGAAGAAGGGGGCCAGCGTCGAGTCACCGACGAGTTCCGCGAGGAGGGCGCTCGCCCCGGCCATGATAGCGGCGACGACGACGGAGAGGCCGACGACCACCAGCGTCGTTCGCCGGATCAGGTGCGGGACCTGCCCCGCGTCGTTCTCCACGTACTCGGTGACGTAGCGCGCCGTCGCCTTGGGAACCCCGAGGGTCCCGAACAGCATCGCGACGCCGAGGGCCGCGAGCGCGGTGCCGAGGCGGCCGTACTCGGCCGGCGTGAGCAGGTAGCGGGTGAGCGCCACCAGCAGCACCGCGTTGGACCCGATGTGGACGACGCGGGCGACCAGCGACGCCTTGACGCCGCGGGAGACGCGCTCGGAGAGGCTCACGGTTCGTCCCTCCCGGTCGCCGGACAGTCTGTGACCGGATAGCTGGCGAACCGTGACAGATGCGAGAGCGATGTGCTGGTGTGCATTGTCGGGAGGTCGTCTGGCGGCGGTTCCGCGACGACGGCCATTGTTATGCCGTCGCTGGTCGGCCGTACGAGCCCACTTCCGTCGGGTCTCGTCGGCACCGACCGGTATCGACCGGTTCGGTCAGCCCCGGGGCGCGGTCCGGGCGCGTTCCCGCTCCGGTTCCTGCTCCAGATTCCGCCCCTCGTCCCACTCCCCGAGGACGTCCTCGTACACCCCGCGGATGCGCTCGCCCATCCGCTCGATACTCAGCGGGCGGACCGCCTCGCGGCCGTCGGAGCGCTCGCCGTACTCCAGGACCGATTCGACGGCGTCGACGAGTCGGTCGTCGCTGGCCGCCACGCGGGAGTGGGCGACGCCGTCCAGGCGGTCGCGGACGTCGCCGACGTCCGTCGAGACGACCGGGAGGTCGCAGGCCATCGCCTCCTTGACGGAGTTGGGCGACCCCTCGCGCTTCGAGGTCAGCAACAGGACGTCGGCGGCGTTGAAGTAGTACGGCATCAGGTCGTGGGGGACGCCGCTGACCGTCTGGAGTTCGACGGGGTCGTCGAACCGGTCGCGGACGCGCTCGACGACGCGCTCGGCCCGGGGGTAGTCCTTCACCTCGCGCCCCGGCGGGTACGGGAAGAGGACGTGGCGGGCGTCGGGGTCCCAGCCGAGTTCGCCGATGGCTTCGTCCTGCGGGATCGGTCTGAACCGGTCGAGGTCGATGCCGTGCGGGATGACGTACGCGTCGCAGTCGAGTCGCTGCGCCATCTCCTCGGACATCACGATGACGGCGTCGCAGTACTCGGCGCAGAACGCCGAGACGGTGCCGTAGGTCCCCATCAGGTCCGACCCCCACAGCGAGAGGACGACGGGGAGGTTCGGCTGGGCGATGGCCGCCGGCGCGGTCAGCCCGTAGTTCGCGTGGATCAGGTCGTAGGAGTCGAACGACTCCCTGAGGACCTGCGGGTAGAACTTCACGTAGTCGGCGACGGAGCGATTGCCCGAGTCGCCGTTTTGACTGTACTCGTGGGTGCCCGGAACCGCGAGCGTCGTGCCGTCGACGCCCTCGTCTTCGAGCACGTTCACCTGCGTCCGGTAGAACTGCGAGTCGGCGTTCGTGACGAGGTTGAGTACCTCCATCGGTCACCGTTTCAGCGTCTGGTAGGTCGCCTTGGCCACGTCCATCCCGACCGAGTCGGACTCGACGACGTAGTAGGGCACCAGGTCGGCGGCGAACTTCGACTTGTACCGGCAGAGCCGTTCCGTGTTCGCCCCCATCAGGTCGTACCCGGTGGCGTGGTCGAGTTCCGGGTCGTCGAGAATGTCGGTGATGATGCGCCAGTGGAGCAGGCTGTTGACGCTCGTCCCGTCGTACTCCGCGCGGGTGCCGCCCTGCCAGAAGTAGGCGTTGTCCGTCGAGTACAGCGCGGTTATCCCGCTGAGGAACTCGCCGTCCGGCCCGCGGACGACGTAGACGCGCGCGTGTTCGCCCAGCTCCTCGACCAGGTCGCGGACGTACTCCCACGAAAGCGGGAAGCCCCGATCCTGCTCCTCGTACCTGGCCTTCGTCTGTTCGTACACCTCGCGAGCGCCCTCGATGCCCTCGACGTCGACGGTCACGTCCATCTCCTTCGCGTCCCGGACGTCGCGACGGAGGCCGCTGGAGAACGAGGAGAGCACCTCGTCCTCCGTCCGGTCGGCCAGGTCGACGACGTAGGTGAACTGAGTCGTCAGGTCGTAGTTCTCCCAGAGGTAGGGTCGGGGGTCGGCGTAGTCGCTGTGGCAGATGGTCCGGAACAGCGACAGCGACCCGTCCGTCTCCATCGCCTCGAGCACCTCCTCGGTGAAGTCCCGGTTGACCCGCTCTATCTTGCGCTGCTTGGGACTCGTCGGCATGACGACGGGCCCGAGTCGCGGGACGTTCATCGACGGCGGCGGCGACGTGATGGTCGTCCCCACGAGCTTCGAACTCGTGAACACCGGCAGCAGTCCGATCGCCTCCTGTCCCTTGAACCCACCGTACAGTTCGAGTTCGCCCGAGGCGTGGTCGTCGAGGACCGACAGCGCTTCCGGTCGGTGGAACACCTCGATGCCACTGTCCGGGAGCGCGTCCCGCCACTCCTCCAGGCTCAGTTGTTCGATTCTCATTCGGCGTACGACCCACCGCGGCCCCGGAAACCTTTGTTATCGTCGCCCTACGGAGGCTACTCGGCGGAAAGGTGAGCGGTGCTGACGGTTACGTGGCGGCGATTACAGTAACGAGATACCTTCAGGTATCCTCCAGATAGGAAATCGTCGCCGCGACGACCCGGTCAGTGAACTCGTCAGTGACGGTGCCCTGCGTGCCGACGACGTGGACGTCGTCTTTCAGGGTCGCGAGCGTCCACGGCAAGACGTGACTTCCCTGGCCCGGTTCGCCGCGAACCCACGCCTCGCTCGGGACGGCGAAACTTCCGGGATGGTGCGACTGCGTCGTGAACGCGACGGCGATGGCCTCCTCCTCGGAGTAGGGAACCTGCTCCCTCGAGACGACCAGCCACGGTCGCGGGTTCCCGCCGTCCGCTTTGAACGGGTCGGGTGCCCACACGACCTCCCCCCGATCTGTCATTCGAGGCTACTCCCCCTCGCCAGCATGGTCGGTTCCGTCCTCGATGGGGTCGACCGCCGTCTCCATCCAGGCGTCGACGTCTTCGTCGGAGAACCCCCCGTCGACTTCGTCGGCGGTCGCTGCGCCGTGGACGCCGGCGGCGGCGACGGCGTGTTCGGCGTCGGCTATCGCCCAGAATCGGTCGCGGTGCTCGACGAGCCCTCGCCGTTCGAGTCGCTTCAGCGTCGGGCCGACGCTCCCCTCCGGAACGTCGACGGCGTCGACGAGTTCGCGCTGCCGGAACGCCTGGTCGGCGCGTTCGAGGAGGAAGCGGTACACCTTCCCCTGCGTGGTGTCCGGCGAGAGGTCGGGGAGGGCAGGCCCGTCCTCGTCGATCGTCCGGAACTCGTCCTTGGAGATCGGCATCGTACGTACGGGTTTGTATTAGAAGATATTAGACTTTATCGTCCTCCTCGTCGCTCCGCTCCAAATAGCGCCGTGCTACGGTTCCGGCACGCCAGTAAAAGCGACGTTTCACTCACCGCGTTCCCGTTTCGAGCAACAGGAGGGAGCAACAGAAGGAACCGGGACGTCGGCCAGTCAGGCCGACTGACTCGCCCGCTCGCCGTCCGCACGCTGCGGAGTCGTGGGGTGGTCGAGCGACCGATACAGCGTCCCGGGCGGCCCGACCCAGGCGTCCATCTCCTGGGCCCGCTCGATCAACCGGCGGTAGAGGACGTCGTAGCCGTCGTAGTCGTCGCTGAAGAAACGCGGGTGCCAGAGGACGGACATGACCGCGTCGTTGTCGCGGGCCTCGACCAGCAGCGACTCGCAGATCTGCCAGGCGGCCTCCGGGTTCTCGCCGGGGTCGGGGAGGGCGCACTCCATCAGCGTCAGCGGGAAGACGACGAACTCGTCGTCGAAGGGCCGGTAGGGGTCGTAGCCGTCGTGGAAGCCGTACTCGCTCGGCGACCCCGGCGTGGCGTCGTACCGGAGTCCGGCGGACCGCTGGTGGGTCCACGTCTCGGGGCGCTCGATGTTGAGGTAGTGCTGGCGGCCCCCGAGCACCTCGTGGCCCAGGACGTTCTCGAGGTGCTGCTTCTCACTCGCTAACATCCCCCGGTCGTCGTAGGACTCGTAAGAGCCGTGGAGGCCAACCTCCCACCCCCGCTCGTCTAGCTCGCGCATCACGGAGACGACGTCGGGGTCCTCGATGTCGTACCGGCCGGCGTACAGCAGCCAGTTGCGTCGGGAGAGCCACTCGCGGGGGTTGCGGTCGGCGAACAGGTCCTGCTCGTCGAGGAAGTAGAACGCCGACGTCACGCCCAGGTCGGACTCGATGCGGAGCATCTCGTCGAACGTCCAGTAGGGGTTGACCCCCGGCAGGAGGCTCCGCAGGTGCGACGGGTCCCGGTCCCGGAGCGCGTAGTACACCGACTGGTAGGTCTTGTACGGCCGGTCGACGTCGTGGGTGAGACAGAGCGCGAACTCGTGGCCGTCGGGGACCCACTCCTCGTCGCTCTCACTTCCGCCGTCGCGCCGGTCGCCGCGATCGGATCTGCTCATCGCGGACCACCGCCGCCCGCGCCCGCTTTCGTCGCGACTCGACGCTGTGACCGGTCCTCGGTCCGCTCGCGCCCGCGCTCGTCGCCGCCGAGTTCGAGCACGACGTCGACGATGGCGTCGGTGACGTCGACGCACTCCTCCAGGAGCGCCTCGCGCCGGTCGTTCCAGCGGTCCTGTGTCCGCGGGTCGTCGACGAGTTCCTTCACCGTCTCGACGGCCGCTCGCTCGTCGCCGAACGAGCGAAGCAGGCCGTACGTCTCCTCCAGGTGGACGACGTTCGAGACGTCGTCGCTGGCGGCGAAGGAGTTCGACCGGACCGCCGGCGTCCCGAGGATTCCGGCTTCGAGCGCCATCGTCTGTGAGTCCCCGACGTAGCCGTCGGCGTAGTACAGCAGGTCGTGGACGTCCTCCGGCGGGACCGGGAGCCGGTACTCCTCGAACTCCCCGGGGAGCGGGTCCTCGCTCGTGATGTAGACGGTGCCGCGCTCGTCGAGGAACTCGACGAGTTCACGCTTGGCACGCCGCGAGAAGCCGGACTCGCCGACGTCGTGGTGGGCGCCCCAGGCGACGAACCGGAGGACGTAGTACGGTTCGTCGACCGCGACGCCGCGCGCTTCGAGCCCCTCAGGGTCCGGTTCGAACCGGTCGGGGTGGAGGTACGCCAGTTCGTGGAACCCCTCGTAGGTGCGGTGGGCCTCGCCCAGGTCCTCGCGGAAACACGAGGGCGTGACGACGGCGCTGGCGAAGGGGTGCGTGACCATGCCGAGCGACCCGGCGGCCACCTCGTCGTCGTTGAACACGACGCTCTCCGCGCCGGTGACGGCCGCGGCGTGGGCTGCGCTCGGGTTGAAGTGGCTCACGACGACGTCCGCGTCGAACCGGCGGGCGTGCCAGACGAGTTTCAGTTCGCGGACGATCCACTCCTTCGCGAGGTCGAGCGTCGACGTCCCCTTCTCGGAGATGGGGACGTGGTCGACGCCGTAGGCGTCGAGCAACTGCGTCGTCACCTCCTTCTCGCGGGAGGTGACGAGCGTCTCGTGGCCGCGCGCCTCGACCTCGTCTATCGCGTGTTTGAACAGGTGGACGTGCGCCGGATGACCGACGTCGAAGTGAACCTTCATGATAGCAACTGGAGACCGCGTTTCGCCGCGTTGACCGCGGCGTCTCTGGTGCGCTCGGCGACGAACTCGGGGTAGCTACCGGCCCAACGATTCGGGTGGGCGTGGAGGCAGGCACGGCTGACCCGACGCTTGCGGAAGAGGTCGACCAGGTCCGCCGTCCGGTCGGCCCCGACCGTCTTGAGCCGCTGGCCGACGACGTGGTCGTCCCCCTTCAGGGGACAGTCGCGCCAGGTCCGGCCCGCGTCGGAGAAGTAGGTGACGTCCGCGAAGTCGACGGAGAGGTACGCCTCCCCGAGCAGGTCGTACCGGTCGAAGTCGGGGTCGTCGTCCCACATGTCGCGGTTGTCGTATGGCGTCAGCGGGTTGCCGTGCATGCAGGCGGTGTCGACCGTCGCGTGCTCGCGGAGGCGTTCGAGGTTGCGCCCGAACGACCGGCGCGCTTCCCGGGGGTCGCCGTCGGCCCGGTCGAGGTCCTCGTAGTGGTAGCCGACCTCGTGGCCGAGCGTCTCGACCCGCTCGACGACGTGGGAGTCGAGGGTGTGCTCCGTCGTCCGGAAGTAGTAGGTCGCCGCGACGTCGCGCTCGGCCTCGATGCGGGCGAAGTCGAGGGCGTTTGACGGCTTCCGGTCGACGTCGTGGCGGAGGATCAGGAACCTGGGCGGGAGTCGGTCGCGGTCGAGGTACTCCCGGACGGTGAGGAACTCGTAGCCGACGTCGACGGCGGTGTCGAGCAGTTCCGCGTAGGCCCGGTACGTGAAGTCCCGCGTCATCCCTGCCCGTTGGTGGCGTCGAGTTCGTCCGGGAGCGGTCGGTGCTCCGCCGGGACGCCGACGGCGAGCGTCTCCGGCGGGACGTCCTCGGTGACGACCGACCCGGCGGCGACGAACGCGCGCTCGCCGACGGTGACGCCGGGGAGGATGGTCGCGTTCGCGCCCACCGTCGCGTCGGCTTTCAGCGTCGCGCCCTCCAGGTCACAGTCCCGCCGGAGGGGGTAGGGGTCGTTCGTCAGGACCGCGTTCGGCCCGAGGAACACCCGGTCACCGACCTCGCTGTAGGGCGGGACGTAGACGCCGGTCTGGAGGCTCGCCCCGTCGCCGACGTCGCAGCGCCCGTCGATGACCGTCTTCGTCCCGAGGACCACGTCGTCGCCGACCACGGTCTGCTCGCGGACGACGACGTGGTGGCCCGTCTGCAACCCGTCGCCGACGACGACGTCGGGGTAGATGATCGTCCCCGAGCGGACGGTCGCGCCGCTTCCTATCCGTGGTGGCGTCTGCTCCTCGTCCGGACTGGGGACGTCGACGGTGTCGTCGACCGTGCAGTTCTCGCCGAGTCGGAGGTCCGTCATCGCCCCCTCCCGGCGCGCGTCGCCACTGCGGTGCGGTTCGTTCGCTGCGTCCTGTGTAGGTTCCCGAGGTACATGCTGATCGACTCCGTGCTGGCACCCCTGCGGTGCGTTGTTCCGGTTCACTCCCAGATCCGGCTTTGTTATGACCGGCCTGACGCTGGACCCCTCGGCCGTAGTCCCCGGTGAACGGGGCTATCGCCGGTCAGTCGGCGGCTGGGGCCTGTTCCGCGAGTCGCTCCTCGGCGCGCTCGCGGTCCTCGGGGTAGCCGACGTCGATGCGCCATCCGTCCATGCGGATGGCGTCGATGGTGCGCCCGCTCTTGAGCAGGAGGTCCACCGCGTCGGATATCTCGTACTCCCCGCGGTCGGAGGGCTGGACGAGGTGACAGGCGTGGAAGATGGCTGGCGTGAACGTGTAGAAGCCGGTCATCACCAGGTTCGACGGCGGGTCGTCGGGCTTCTCGAGCACCTCGGTGATCTCGCCGTACTTGTTGGTGTCACAGACGCCGTAGCGGGAGGCCTCCTCCCAGGGCACCTCCTCGACGAGGAAGGCGGCGTCGGCCCGCTCCTCGCGCTGGCGGCGGACGACGTCCCCGAGGTTGGCGTCGAAGACGTTGTCGCCCAGCATCAGCATGAACTCCTCGTCGATGTCCTCCTCGACGGTGAGCAGTGCGTGGGCGAGGCCGTTCTGTTCGCGCTGATGGGCGTACGTGATGGGGATACCCTCGAACTCGTCGCCGTAGTGGCTGATGATCTGCTCCTTCCGGTAGCCCACGACGACGTGGAACTGGGAGGCGTCGAGTTCGGCCAGCTGTTCGAAGCAGTGGGTGAGGATGGGTTTGCCGTCGACTTCGACCATCCCTTTCGGCTTGTCGTCGGTCAGCGGGCGGAGGCGCGTCCCCTGCCCGGCCGCGAGAACAACGGCGTGCATGTGCCGTACGCTGGGTGATCTGAGTCTATAGGTATACGCCGGCTTCGGCGCTCGTCGTCTACGAGATAGCTGCTAGTCAGTGAATACCGTGCAAGTCGCGGATGGCCGTAAGTCGTCGTATCCCGTCACCCGGGTGGCCGGGTAATTATCGCGATAATGATTATCGCGATAATTATCCACCGGACCGAGAAATCGTTCGTGACGGCCGGCGTAGATGGGACGAGCGCGTCGCTTGCGACGGCGAGAGAAGTGAGAGAGAAGCGGTCGGCGGAGCGGGGCCGACCGGCGGGGGCGTTCTGCGTGGAGGGCCGAACGCGTCAGCGGGGAACGGCGGCGTGGGTGGAGAGCGGCGGCGTCAGCGGGGGACCGCAGGGGGCGTGGCGCCGGTCTCATGGCAGGACCGGCGCCGGGGGAGGGGAACGATTCCGGGAGCGTGCCCGGAAACCGGGGCCGGTGATCGCGTCGCCGCAGCGCATGACTACCGCGGCGAGCGGGTCACCGGTCCGGCGTACAGACCGCGTCGGCGTTCGCGATGATGAACGCCTCGTCGTCGAGGTGGCTCTCGTCCGGCGGGAGGAAGACGACGTGCGTCTCCGTCGGCGAGGTGACCACCGTCAGATCCTCGATGTCGTATCCGAGGTCCTGTCGTGGGTCCGGGTCTTCCGGGACCTGTTGCCAGTTCGGTTCCATCGTATCACGACCGCGCGACGGTGGCCGTCGCGTTCGTTCCCGAATCGTTCGCGGTGACCGACGCCGATCCGCCGGGGGCGCGCCCGTCGGTCGGGGGCGTCCAGACGGCGTACTCCGCGTCGGGTCGCTCGGCCCGCGCACCGGTCACCGTCTCGAACCCGTCGGGGGCGTCGTGGTCGCCGCTCCCGGTGAGGTGGAGGTTCTCGCCGGTCCAGTTCCCCGCGACGTCCCACTCCTGGACGAACGTGGGGTCGTCGCCGTCGTTGGCGACGCGGAGGTTCCGGACGACGCCGTCGCCGCCCGCACCCCTGTCGTCGAACTCGACGACGGGGCCGCCAGGGGTCCCCCAGTCGAAGTCGCAGTCCTCGACGACGAGGTTCGATCCGGCGTCGTCTATCCTGATACCGCGCTGGCGCCGGCCGGCGTGGCTGGCGGGGGCCTCCTCGGTCGCCTCGAAGTAGCAGCGCCGGACCGCGCTGTCGTCGGGGGCGAGTCGGAGCGCCGACGTCCCCGTGTTCACGAAGGCGCAGTCCTCGACGACGACGCCCCCGTTGCCCCGGACGTAGGGGTCGGAGACGTGGCAGGCGACGTCGCCGAACCGGGAGAAGAAACAGTGCCGGGCGCGCAGCGCGCCCGCGTGGTCGGTGCCGGCGTAGATACCCGTCGAGTCCGACCCCTCGACGGCGCCGTCGGGCATGTTGACGTTGACGAGGTCGACCGTCGCGCCCTCGGCGGCGCCGACGCGCCACCGGGACCGCCCCTCGCCGCACTTCCCCCGGACCGTGACGTTCTCGACGCGAACCGTGCCGGACGCCGCCCACAGCGTGGGACGGACCGCGGCGTCCGGGCCGGGTCGTTCGAAGACGACGCCCTCGGGAGCACCCACGAGCGCGCAGTCGCTCTTGTCGCCGCCCAGGCCGGCGCCCGTGTACTCGTACTCGCCCGGGGGAACGCGCACCTCGTTCCCGTCGGTAAAGTGCTGTTCGAGGTATCGGTCGACGCTATCGCCGTTAGAGAGACCCTTATCGCCGAGGTCGACGACCGACGTGGCGGAACCCGGGGAGCCGACTATCGCCGTCCCGGCCGCCGCCGTGGCGGCCAGCCCCACCGTCTTCATGAATGCCCGTCTATTTGCCGTCCGTGGGTCGGACGTGTCGTCGCCCGCTCTTCGTCGTACCATGGACAGGTAGCTTGGAGTTACCCCATTAACCCTTCTGACCAGAAGGGGTTACTCAGTCGGTAATACGATCCTACTTATCACGGGGTAGTTACCAGTACCGTACCACATCCGCGAGTATCGTCGGCCGTTGCATCCCGTTCGGCGTTAATTTCGAACCTGAGCCCCATCACGGAATGTCGGACGCCGGCGTCACTGGCTAACGGTGGCTTACCCGCGACGGTCCATCTCGCGGACGTTCCGCTCGCGCCGGCGAACCGATAACACGCCGTTACCGGGGAGAAAGCTGGCCATAACAAACCGCTCTGGCCTGCCTTTCCAACTGGATGAAGACGCTGCTACTGGGGCTGGACGGCACCTGCCGATCCGTCCTCGAACCGCTGTTCGACGAGGGGGTGATGCCACGGCTCGACGCGCTGTTCGACCGGGGGACGAGCGGGGCGCTCACCTCGCAGCTGCCGCCGTGGACGCCGAGCGCCTGGCCGTCGCTGTACACGGGCGTGAACCCGGGCAAGCACGGGGTGTTCGGCTTCCTCCGCTTCGACGGGTACGACTGGGACGTCGTCAACCGCTCGGACGTCGAGGCGTTCGCCCTCTGGGAACTGCTCGACCACCACGACCTCACGAGCGTCGTCGTCAACGTTCCGGTCACCCACCCCGCGCGCGAGTTCGACGGCGCGCTGATCCCGGGGTACATCGCGCCCGAGTCGCCCGACTGCCACCCCCGGGGAATCCTCGACGACGTCGAGGACGCGGTGGGGGAGTACGACGTGTACGGCCCGCTCGACAGGGCGGGCGAGACGGACCTCGACGAGGCGGCCGCCCACGCCAGGCAGCGCGGCGAGGCGTTCCGCTACCTCGCCGACCGGTTCGACCCCGACTTCGGCTTCCTGGAGTTCCAGCAGACCGACAGCGTGTTCCACGCGCGGCCGGACGACGACGAGGCGGTCCGCCGCGTCTACGGCGCCGTCGACGAGGCGGTCGGCCGGGTCCTCGACGACTGCGACCCCGACACCGTCCTCGTCGTCAGCGACCACGGCATGGGCGAGTACGGGGGGTACGACGTCCGCCTCAACGAGTACCTCCGCGACCGCGGGTTCGTCGAGTCGACGACGGAGGGGACGGGGATGCCGTCCTGGGACTCCATCGCGCGCAACCAGCTGAAGGCGGGGGAGGACGGCGGTCAGCCCGACCCGGGTGCGGTCGAGCGCCTGGCCGCCACCGCCTCGCGGGTGGGGCTGACGAGCCAGCGCATCCAGGCGGTTCTCGAACCGCTCGGCCTCGACGAGTTCGTCGCGCGCCACGCCCCCACCGACGCCGTCCGGGCCGGCACGGAACAGGTCGACTTCGCCGCCTCGCGCGCGTACCTGCGCGACCGGATCGAACTCGGCGTCCGCCTCAACGTCGCCGGTCGGGAACCGGACGGGACGGTCTCCCCGGACGCCTACGACGCCACCAGGAACGAACTGATCGCCGCGCTCTCCGCGCTCGAAACGCCCGACGGCGAACCGGCGTTCCAGGACGTCCTCCCGCGCGAGGAGGTGTTCTCGGGCCCCCACGTCGAGCGCGCCCCGGACATCCTCACCGTGCCGAACGGGTTCGACAACTCGCTGAACGTGTCGCTCCTGGGCGACCGGTTCGGGGACCCGTTCGAGCCCTGGAACCACAAGCGCGACGGCGTCGTCGCCGCGGCGGGCGCGGCCGTCGACGAGCGCGCGCCGCTCGCGAACGCCCACCTGTTCGACGTCGCACCCACCGTCCTCGCGTCGCTGGGCCTCCCGGTCAGCGACAGGATGGACGGGTCGGTGCTCCCCGTCGTCGAGGAGATGCCCGCCCGCGAGTACCCCGAGTTCGAGTCGGGCGAGCGCGCCGACACGGACGACGAGGACGTGGAGGAGCGCCTGGCGCACCTGGGCTACCTCTCGGGGGAGTAAACCCCTCCGGCAAAGGAGCGGAGGTGACGAGTGCTATCCCGAGATGTCCCTCAGTTCTCGACGGCGTTCAGCGCGCTGTTGAGTTCGAAAAGCTCGCGAACGACGTCGCTCTCGGCGACGCGATAGCGAGTCGGTGACGTGTTCGGTACCTCCTCGACGACGTCGAGCTCCAGCAGCCGGTCGACGTAGTTACTGACCGTCTGTCTGGTGACGCCCGCGTGTTCCGCGAACCCGGTCTTGTTGACCTCCTGACCCGGCGGGAGGTCCAGTAGCGCGTCCACGAGGATGGGGACGCTCTCGTGTCTCGTGAGATAGAGGAACCCGCTCGGGTGTTCCAGACGGGCCGCTTTGGTGTCCTGTGCTTCGGCGGAGTGGGTCGGCGTGGACTCGCTCATACGTAGCTGTTACTGCCAACGTGCAAGATAGTTATGGCGTTCGCAGCGGCGAAACGAATATGCCGACCCGGCGTTGGCGGAGCGTCGATTCCGCCGGCCCGGCGCGACCGCCGGTTCAATCCTGCTGGTGGACCTGCGCGCGCTCGTCGCTCTCCTCGGCCAGCATCGTCACGGAGTCGGGTTCCGGTTGCCACTCCACCCGTCCGTCCAGGTGGTCGTCGTGCTCCCGGTCGATGCCGAGCGCGGCGACGATAGCGGTGGCACAGAGCGCGAACAGGCCGCGAGACCGACCGCTCTCGCAGCCGGCGGCCCGTTTCAGCAGGCGGACGACGCCGGCGGTGCCGGTCAGCGCCGCGACGCCCGCGAACAGGGCGACCGGGTGGCGTTCGCGGACGACGTACTTGGTCCAGAGCCGCCAGAGCGCGTTCCGGGCGAGCATCCCCGACACGCGCGGGATGTACGTCCGGTAGTCGATGTGGCTCTCCTCGTCGTCGTAGACGGCCTGTCGGGGGACGTCGACGACGCGCATGCCGGCGACGTTCAGCTTGACGAGCAGGTCGTTGCAGTAGCCGTAGAACTCGTACATCTCCTCGATTTCGACGGCGCGGAGCGCGTGGAGCGATATGGCCGTGTAGCCGTTCTGGGGGTCGCCGACGTCCCAGTAGCCGCTGGATATCTTGGTCAGCGTCGTCAGGATGCGGTTGCCGACGTAGCGGAAGCGGGGCATCTCCGCGTGGAACTGCTCGTCGAGCAGTCGGTTCCCCTTCGCGTAGTCGGCCCGGCCGGTGGCGACGGGTTCGACGATCAGTTCCAGCGCCTCGGGGCGCATCTGGCCGTCGCCGCCCATCACGGCGGTGACGTCTATCTCGTCGTCGAGGGCGCGGAGGTAGCCGGTCTTGATCGCCCCGCCGACGCCGCGGTTCTCCTCGTGCTGGATCGGCACGACCCGTTCGTCGAACGGGCTGTCGCGGTCCAGTTCGGCGCGGTCGACCCGCTCGGCGGCCGTCTGGATCTCCGTCCACGTGTCGTCGCTGGAGGCATCGTCGACCGGGTAGATCCGGTCGACGAAGTCTGGGACGGTCTCTATCACCCCCGCGACAAACTCCGCTTCGTTGTACGCCGGGATGACGACGGCGACGGTCTCACCGCGATACATCGTCCCCCTGCCCGTCGAGTCGCTCCGCCGTCACCGGCGCGTCGAGCACGTACCTGTGCAGTCGCGTCATCGTCAGAACTGTGGCCGCGACAGGCGGTTTGTTATGGTGCGCCTGTCGCCCGTCGGGGGGATCGGCCCGTCACTCCGGGGCAGCGTGCCAGTCGTTGCGGAAGTGCGTGAGCGGCGTCTCGGTCCGGTTCAGTACGTCCGCGCTCTGGACCTCCCCGACGTACACCGTGTGGTCGCCCGTCTCGACGGTGTCGGCTACCGTGCAGTCGATGTACGCGAGCGACTCCTCGAACACGGGGGCGTTGGTCTCGACCGTCCGCACCGGTTCGGCGACGAACGGGTTCTCGTCGAGGTCGGAGACGTCCGCGAAGTAGCGGCCGAGTCGACGCTGCTCCGCGGTGAGGACGTTGACGCAGAACGCGTCCACCGACGTCCCCTGGAGTATCTCGTGGGCCTCGGCCCGGTTGTCCAGCGCGACGGCGACCAGCGGCGGCGACAGCGACACCGTGTCGAAGGAGTTGACGGTCACCCCGTGGGGGCAGGCGGCGGGCGGCAACGTGACCACCGCCACCCCCGTCGGCACCATCCCGGCGGTCTCGTGGAACTTCGACTGCTCGATGGGCATACTGCTCGGGAGCGCGACGGCTGCCCCCTTTGTTATCCGCGTCTCCCCCGGAGTAAGCGGCCGCTAGCGGCCCGTTCCGGTTCGAGGCCGTCACGCGCGCGCCCGTCCCGGCCGGTCGCGGCGTCGGTCCACGGTGCCGCGTGTACCGGCGGGATAACTAAACCCGTCCGCGACGCACGACCGATCGAATGAGCACTATCGACGCCGGCGGGAGGCGTGGACTCGGGTAGCAATGTGGCCGTGGGACCACCTCGCAGTCGGCTATCTCGTCGTCTCGCTGTGGCGTCGGGCCCGGAGCGGTCGCCCGCCGCGCGGAGCGGAGGCCGTCGCGGTCGTCGTCGGGAGCCAGCTCCCGGACCTGGTCGACAAGCCGCTGGGCTGGGGGACGACGCTGCTCCCCTCGGGCCACTCGCTGGCCCACTCGCTCCCCGTCGTCCTCCCGACGTCGCTCGCGGTGTACCTGATCAGTCGCCGGTTCAACCGGGGCGACGTCGGCGTCGCGTTCGCGCTGGCGTGGCTCTCGCACCTGCCGGGCGACGTGTTCTACCCGATGGTGCTCGGCCGGTCCCCGAACGTCGCGTTCCTCTTCTGGCCGTTCGTCGACCTGCCGCCGTCGGACACGGTCGCGCTCGCCGGCCGCGTCGTCGAACTCCTCGTCCAGTTCGCGGCGTTCCTCCGCACGCCGCAGGGCGTCGTCTTCCTGCTCGTCGAACTCGCGCTCCTGTCGGTCACGCTGCTGGTGTGGTGGCGCGACGGCTGGCCCGGCCTGGGACTGGTCCGCCGGCTCCTCGACCCGCGAAACGTCTGACGAACGACTACAGCGTATACGAACCGAGGATGTCGCCAGTCGGCGTCAGTGCGAAGGTAGCCGGTAGTTATCGGGTCCAGTCACTCCATAACAATGGCCCGACGAGCGAGAACAGTCGGTAATGTCACTCACGACTGCGGTGGTCGGTGGCGGGACCGTCTCCGACAGACACCTCGACGGCCTCACGAAGCTCTCGATGACCGACCTGGTCGCCGTCTGCGACGTCGACGAGGACCGGGTCCGCGAGAAGGCGCGCGAGTACGACATCAAGGCCTACACCGACCTCGAGGCGATGCTGGTCCGGGAGGACCTCGACTGGGTACACCTGTGTACGCCCGTCCAGACGCACCTCGACCTGGCGACGAAGGTCATCGAGGCCGGCGTCCCGGTCCAGATAGAGAAGCCCGTCACCGAGACCATCGGTGAGGTGGAGGAACTGTCCCGCGTCGCCGACCGCAACGACGTCCCCGTCTCCGTGGTCCACAACCACAACTTCGACCCGGCGATGCGGAAGGCACGGGCCGCCATCGAACGGGGTGACCTCGGGGAGATACGGTCGGTCGACATGCTGTACGCCGGCGAGACCTGGCCCGACGAGGTCAAGCGCGGTTCGTGGGCCCACGACCTGCCGGGCGGCGAGTTCGAGGAGGGGTTCCCCCATCCGATATACATGCTCCTCAACCTCGGCGGCTATCCGGAGCACGCCGACGACATCGACGCCAGCACCCAGCGCCGTCGCGACTACGGCGGCGAGTTCGACTACGACGGCGTCCAGTTCCAGTTCACGAGCAAGGACGGCGTCCTCTGCAGCGGCACCGTCGTCGCCAGCGACGTCCCCCACAAGACGATCCAAATCCACGGCGACGAGGGGAGCATCGTCGTCGACGTCGTCTCCCAGACCGTGACGCGCCTTGACCGGGACTACGAGTCCTCGCCGGTCGCGCGCGCGCTCACGAACGTCGACCACGTCGTCGACCGGATCCGCGGGTCGGTCGAGAACGTGTACGACGTCGTCGAGCGCAAGCGTGACGACTCCTGGGAGGTCGAGCGAGACGCCGTCCCCCACTACTACCAGTTCGACGCCGAGGCCGAGGCGCTGCTCCAGGGCCGGGACCTCCCCTCGCCGCTGACCGAGGCCCACTGGACGATAGAGATCATGGAGGCGATCCGTTCCAGCGCCACGGAGGAACGGCGCGCCGTCGTCGCCCAGCAACCCGCCGACCAGGACTGACACCCGTTTTCGTCCGAGCTTAATTCCGCCTTGTGATCAGTTGGGGTGCGGTTATAGCTCCATAACAAAGGCCTGTTCGGCAGCAACTCGTCGATAACGCCCGAACTACGGCGTGCCCTCCCACCATGACACGATCGAAACTGGCCGCCCTCAGCGTCGCGTCGATACTGTGCCTCGCCCTGGCAGTGCCCGCGCTCCCGTTCGCGAGCGCGCCAGCGGCGGCGAACCACGCAGGAGGTGACGGTCCGGCATCCTACGTCGCCACGCAGGGCGAGCGGTGCGTCCCGCTCGCCCCGCTCGGAGACGGCACCGAGACGGTCGAATCGTACTACGACTACCGGAACAAGAACACGACGCCCTCGTCGAACGCGTTCTCCTCGTACGGCACCCGCGACATCCAGGAGAACCAGGTGAGCAAACTGTACCTCTACCACGGGTCGGAGGGCGTCAGCCTCGTCTTCCTCCACGACAAACTGGGACAGGGGAACCCCGGCGGCGGCACCATCACGATGGAACTCTCGGGACTGCCCGACGGGTCGTGGGCCGTCAGGGACGACGCCTACGTCGACGAGGACGGCGAGCCGCAGGACGACGACTGGCACCTCGACGCTTCCCCGACCGCAGTCGACTGGAAGTGGGGCGACGACCGGACCGACGGCGGCGCGTACCGCGGCCTCGGGAACATGGACGAGGGGAGCGAGATAGTCCTCGACCCCGGATTCAACGAGGAGGCGGACTTCTGGGGGACGTGGGCCTTCTCCGGCGACGACGCCAACCGGACGGACGAGTGGGTCGCCCGCTCCGCCGGCGGCGACGAGACGCCCCTCAACATGTCCGAATCCGTCACTATCGAGCGCGATACGTGCAGCGAGGAGACGGACACGCCAACCGATACGCCGACCGAGACGGACACGCCGACCAACGAGACAGAGACGGACACGCCGACGGAGAACGAGACGGAGACCGATACGCCGACGGAGACCGACACCCCGACCGAGACGGAAACCGAAGAACCGGTTAACGAGACGGAGACGGAGACCGACACGCCGACCGATACGGAGACGGAAACTGAAACGGAGAACGAGACCGGGACAGATACAGAGACGGAAACGGAGACCGATACCGAGACTGAAACTGACACCGACACGGAGACGCCGACCGATACGGAGACAGATACTGAAACCGAGACAGAAACTGAGACCGAGACAGAAACTGAGACCGAGACAGAAACTGAGACCGAAGAGGAACCGAGCGGTGGCGGTCCCACGGCTCCCGTCGGCGGCGGCCCCGTGGGAGACGACCCCGACGAGGACGACGAGAGCGACGACTCGTCGAACGAGACGGACCGTCCGACCGACGCGACCGTCGAGCGGGTCGACGACGGGTCGGTCCGCGTGGCCGTGACGAACGCGACGGCGGGCGAGGCGGTGTCCGTCGCGGTGCCGGGCGGCGACGGGACCGGCCTGCGAGCGGTCGAGTTCGTGCCCGCGACGGACGGCGACCAACTCAACGTGACGCTGGTGCCGCGGGACGACGCGACTGCGCCGAACGGGACCGACGTCGGCCTGTTCGAACTCGCGCTGGCGGACGACTCGCCCGTCCGGAACGTCACCTACCAGTTCGCGGTCGACGGGTCGGCCGACGACCTGGCCGACCGACTGCGCGTCCTGGCCGACGACGGCGACGGCTGGACCGCGGTCGACTACACCGTGGCCGAGAACGACTCGACGCTGCTCGTCAACGCGACGGCCGGGGGCGGCGACGCCGTCGCCCTCGCGGCGACGGAGGCCGACCTCTCGGCGCGCTCGCTCGACGCCACCGGCGAGGCGACGGTCGGCGGTGCCGTCACGGTGACGACGACGCTCGAGAACGGCGGCCACGCCGACGCGAACCGGACCGTCGAACTCACCGTCGACGGCGTCGTCGTCGACGAGAAGCAGGTCGCCGTCCCCGCCGGCGGCGCGGCGAACGTATCCTTCGAGACGACGTTCGAGGAGGCCGGCGACCGGCGCGTCTCGGTGGCCGGCGCGGAGCGGACCGTCTCCGTCGCCTCGCCGGACGGGGCGGTGACGGAGTCGAGTCCGGCGACCGACGCCGGGGACGCCGACGCCGAGTCGACGGGCGAGACGACCGACTCGAACGGGACCGACGACTCGTCGAGCGGGGACAGACAGCTGATCGTCGCCGGCTTCGGCGTCCTGGTCGTCGGCGCCGCCGCGCTCAGCCGGGTGCTGTAGCCGGGAACCCCTTCTCCGCACCGCTCGTCGACGAGCGTCCCGCGACCGACAGACCGGCCTGCCGTCCGGACGACGATGCGGCCCCTGTTGCTCTCTCACCGCGACTCGTCGCCCTCCTGGAGGTCGAACTCCTCGCGCAATCGCCCCGGAGTCGTCACTCGCCCGTCGGGCGTGACCCGGGTCGTCGTGCCGCTGGCATCGCCGTCGGTCACGCGGGACTCGACGGGCGGGTAGTGGCGGGAAAATTGCGGTTCATCTCGCCAGTATCGCCGTCACGCACGCCGTCGTCGAGCGTCCTCGTCACCTGTCCTCGCCGTTCCTACTGCCAGTTACCGATCCGGCGTGACCGTCCGCTGGAGCGTCGAGTTTGTGACCGCCTACGGTTCGGAGACTCCCCCGTTAGAGAGTCGCTTCCGGCGATACAGTACGAATAACATTTCCACCGGACGGCGTGGGTGATATCGTCGAATGGGCACTTCGAGACTGAAGTCTGGACCGAGAGTGAGGACGCGATGAGTATCGACGTCGAGGAGTTCTCGACCGACCGGGGGGACGAGTGGGACAGTCTCGTCGAGCAGTCCCCGCAGGCGACACCGTTCCACCGGTTCGGGATGCTGGAGGTCGCCGCCGAGCACGCGAACGCGACGCTCCACCCGCTCGTCGGGTACAAGGGGCGAGAGCCGGTCGGCCTGTTCCCGGTCTTCGTCGTGAAGAAGGGGCCCGTCTCGACGGCCTTCTCCCCACCGCCGAGCCTGAAGATAACGTACCTCGGGCCGGCGACGCTCAACCTCGAGAAGCTGAAACCGGGCAAGGCGGAGCGGCGGAACCGTCGCTTCGTGGAGGCTGCGCTCGACCACGTCGAGGAGCACGTCGGCCCCCAGTACGTCCACGTCAGGACGAGCACGCGCTACGAGGACACGCGCCCGTTCACCTGGAACGGGTTCGAGGCGACGCCCCACTTCACGTACGTCGTCGACATCTCCGACGGCCCCGACGCGCTGTTCGACCGCTTCAGCCGCGACGCGAGGAAGAACGTCCGCGACGCACGGGAGACCGACTGCGTCGTCGAAGAGCGCGGCGTCGAGGCCGCACGGACCGTCGTCGACCAGGTCCGGAAGCGTCACGAGGAGCAGGACGAGTGGTACCCGCTGACGACGAAGTTCGTGACCGACCTCTACGAGGCCGCGCCGGACGGCGTCGTCCGGCCGTACGTCTGCGACGTCGACGGCGAGACCGTCGGGGGGTCCATCGTCCTCGAGGAGGGCGACACCGCCTACGGCTGGCAGGGCGTCGTCAAACCCGACGTCGACCTCGACGTCAACGACGTGGTCCACTGGCACGTCATCAACGACGTCGCCGAGCGGGGCGTCACGCGGTACGACCTCGTCGGCGCAAACCAGCCGCGCCTCTCCAGGTACAAGTCGAAGTTCGCGCCGACGCTGGTGTCCTACGACGGCCTGGAGAAGAGCAGTCCGGGGATGTCGCTCGCGGCGAGGACGTACAAGCGCCTCCGCTGAGCGCCTTCCTCGCACGGAGAACTGCCGGGGTCGGCCCCCGGACGCGTTCGGTTACGCTTCGTCGGTCACTCTTCGTCGATCCGTTCTATCTGGTCGACCCACTGCTCGATGAGCGGGTCGCCACGGTACTGGACCGTGCCGTCGCCGGGGTCGTACTCGACGACCTCCGCGTCGTCGAGTTTGGGGAGGTGCGTGTGGTGGAGCGACGACCGGAGGTACGTCCGGTTCGATGTCGCGTCCGCTTGCTCGTCGTAGGTGTCCTCGATGGCACTGACGATGTCGTCGACCCGATGCGTCGCGTTGGGTTCCTCCATCAGTGCCCGCATGACTGCCCGACGGCGTTCCGGCGCGAGGAGTCGAAGGACCGAGCTCGGAAGTCGGTCCGGTACTTCGCGCGCTGCCGCGTTGTCCTGACCCATTGCATTCCCGTCTGTCGGGGACGGTGTTTGTTATGACGCCGCTTTTGTCGGGGTAACGACGACCTATTTTCGTCGAAATTCGACACACGGCTCCCGTATCGTGCCGTCCAGATACGATCGATCGCGTGAGAGTTCGATCGGCGGCCACCCGTCTAGTTAGCGTCACGGATCCGTGCCCCGCCCGGGGAAACGGGAGCGTAGACGAGGGCCGCCGTCGATAACCGTGTTATAACAATGACGACGTAGCGCCACGTAACGCACGGGGAAGTCGGCGATAGCTTCCCTGCGCGACGTGACTGCCCACCCCAGCCACGCTCTCACCCACCCTGAATCCCACCCCAAGTGCCCCTTTTTCCGTTCACCCGTGTGCGCTGCCTCGCTCACGGCGACCGGACGGACGTCGTACACGCCAGGACCGGGGGAGCGTGGTCGCCCACCGAACGTCGAGCAGTCGTACTGCTCGTCCGACTCTTCCTGCCCGTTCGGCGCGAATCAGCGTCGCTACCCGCCGTATCAACCGGGGCTTAGTACCCGGTAGTGTCGGCGCACGGGACTGAACGGTGGCGCGTGCTTAATACACCCTGTCCCCCGTCTACCGAGCACGATGGAACGCGAACGGCCCCGGTCCGCACCGGCGTGGCGGGGATCGGAGACGGACGAGACCGCCGGGCAGCGAGTCGAACTGTACGTCCGCTCGCTCGCGCCCTGCGGAACGAACGACGAACAGAACGCGATAGTCGAGCGCCTCCTCGACCTCGAACGACGGGGCGTCGTCGAGGACGTCGACCTCGTCGTCTGGGGGGAACGCCGTCTGCATGGACGGCGCCAGCGCGAAGGTGGGGGTGGGCGCACGCGTGGCGGACCGGATCCGGTCGTTCCAGTGCTGGTGTTCGGACCGGCGCGCGTCGCTCGAACCGTTCTTCACCTGGTCGGACGTCGAGGCGTCGATCCCGGGCGACGCCTACGAGCGCGTGGTCCCGCCCCACCGGTGCCTCGCGGTGTACGCCGGTGACCGGTTACAGGCGGTGTACCCGCGGACGGTCGAGGGGACGACCCGGTCGGTGGAGGAGGGACTGCGGGCGCTGGAGCGGCGCGGTACTCGCGACCGGGACTCCGTGGCCGTCTCCGAGGAAGTGAGCTGAGTCAGGCCGTCAGGATGGTCACGAGGTTGAGGACGACGGCGGCCGTCTGGGGCACGAACAGTCCCGCCGTCGCGGCGAGGCCGTAGTGCCGACCGAGTACGCCCCAGATGACGGCGACCCAGCCGACGGCGACCACCTTGAGGCCGACGAGGCCGAGGACCCCGTATCGGGCCAGCACGGCGAGGACGAACGGGTTCTGCTCCTGTAACCCGATCCGGAGGCCGTACACCGTGGTCACGAGGTCACCGACGACCATCGCTAGCGCGAGGGCGCAAAAGCCCCGGACGACGCGCGGAGAAACCAGTGCGCTCCGGGAGATCCGTCCCGTGGAGCGGTCGTTCGACGACTGGGCCGTGCCGTGGAGTGGATCGGACATCGTGAGTTCGCCCGGAAGCGGGTGGCCGGAACGACGGACGAGGCACCTATCGTTACCCAGTAACTACAGCGCGCGAACGCTCCGCCTATCGCCGCCGGGTTCACGCGGGCCGCCGGTGCGCGCCGCCGGTTCCCGAAGCGGGAGGGAACTCGACGTCGGTTTCCGGAGCGACCCGTCCGGAACGGAAACCGGAGTTACACGTGTGCGAAAGTGTATCGCAGCCATCAATACTCGGACCTGCGCTCGCGCTCCCGCCGAGCGGCGTCGTTCGGCGTCCGGTCCACCGGCCGATGGCGCGACGTCCCCATCGGCGGACGCCTCCTCGTCACCGGACGGCAGCGGGTCGTCGCCCGGCGAACTCCCCCAATCCGGCCGGACGGTCGAGGTCGGATCCGGCGCGAACAGGTAAGATCCGAATATATGCAATATAAAACACACTATCGCGGTTCGATAGTCGGGTTCGTAAAATCAAACTCGCTTCGCGTGTACGCGGTCGAACCCCGACGGCCACGGACCGACGAGCGTCGTCGGGGCGAGCGACCCGCCTACCCGTCGCCGTCCGGGTCGCGGTCCGCGTCGACGGGCGCGATGTACTCGTTCGCCCACCCGTCCCCGGACCGCCACTGCCAGTAGTAGTAGCGGTAGCCGGGTTTCGTCTCCTTGACGGTGACGTAGGCACCGTCCGTCGGTACACCCTCGTAGTCGTCCGGGTCCGTCGAGACGCCCCGGTCGTCGAGGCGGTCCAGGGTCGCCTCGTCGGCGGCGTCCCCGGCCCGTTCTTGGTCGATTGCGGTCCGCCGGTCGCGTTTCCAGGCGGCCAGCGCCGCGGCGTACTCGGCCACCGCGTCGAGGCGGTCCGGCGACTGCCTCTCCAGCGGGTCGAGCAGATAGGCCGGGAGGTCGGGCGGGGACGGGCGATCGGACGGGGACGAGCGCTTGTTCGACATAGTTACCCCACTCTCGGGGGAGAGTATCAACGTGTGGGGTAACCGGTCGAAACGGACGGTTACGGGCGAATCCGTCCGCTCACACCCGTGGCTCGGCGTCCGGGGTCGCGCCGACTCACTCGATGTCTATCGGGACGGCGTCGGTGGCGCTGGTCGGGCGGACGGTTCCGGCTCCGCGGTCGTGGTCGACGAGTCCCGCGTCGTCGAGTTTCGGCAGGTGGACGTGGTGGAGCGTCACGTGGACGTCCCGCACCGTGGACTCCGACGGGGTTGCCTCCGCGGCGTCGCTCTCGCGTGCGGCGACGCGGGTCGCCAGCGATTCGACGTCCGTCCCCGTCTGGTTTCCGGCCAGGACTTTCAGTACCGTCCGCCGGCGCGCGTCGCCGAGCACGGCGAACAGGTCGTCGACCGACGGTTCGGTACCGGCGCTACTCGCTCGCGTCGTCGCGTCGGGGTTTGCAGTGTCGTTCATTGTACTCCGCCACACCCGATCGTGTGGTTATCTGTACGGAACGGGCACAGGGAGGTAAGGGATCGCCGTAACTGATTAGGTGCTGGTGATTGACAGGAACCGTCCCCCGAAGACCCGCGTCCGCGGCGTTCCCGTGCGGTACTCTCCCCCCGTCCCGCCGGTTACGGTCGCTGGACGTCCGCGCTAAGGACGGGCTACGGTTCCGAACGAACGGCCGGTTATAACGATCCGATCGGCGTAGGTCGGCGTGGCTCACGGGAGCCAGGATACCAATGTCACGACAGCAACCGCAGTTCCAGACGGGAGCACAGAGCCAGGGAACCGGCGTCCAGCAGGGGGGTCAGCAGTTCCAGCAGCAGGGCGGCCAGCAGCAGGGCGGACGGATGCGGGGTCGACTCTCGCCCCAGCAGCGCGGTGCCATCACCAACGTCGCCCAGGCCATCGAGGTGTGCGGGTGGTGTGCCGAGCGGTGCATCGAGGAGGCCGACCCGAACATGACGGAGTGCATCCGCCTGTGCGAGGACGTCGTGGAACTCGGCGAGGCGACGCTCGCGCTCGTTCCGCGCAACTCCCGGTTCGGCCAGTCCGTGGCGGGGACGTTCCAGCAGGCGGTCCAGGCCTGCGCCCAGGAGTGCAGCAGCCACCCCCACGACCACTGCCAGGAGTGCGCACAGGTCCTCTCGCAGGTGGCGAACGCGACGCAGCAACTGACTCAGCCGACGGGCCAGGGGCAGTTCCAGTAGGGTTACCCGGCGCGTGACCCCAGCCACGTCCCCAGCGTCAGTCCGTAGACGACGTGGCCGAGGTGGAAGACGAACCGCTCGTCCGTACTCAGTTCCTCGCCGAGCAGGCGCTCGAGGACGAGTCCGACCGCCGAGAGCAGGAGGCCGTAGGCGACGCCGGTGACGGCCCCCGTCCCCATCGACGCGAGCGCCGACTCGCCGCCGGAGTCCGGCACCGTCGCGGCGTACACGACCCCGGCCGCGACGCCGTAACAGAGGTGGAGCGCGAGCGCCGGCAGCGGCGCGTCGCCGGACCGGTCGTCCCGGACGTACCTCGTCCAGAACTCGTCGGTCGGCGGGAGCGAGCGACTGATCGGCAGGCGAAACGCGGTCATCGCGACCGTCGCGAAGAGGCCCCCCTTCGCGCCCGCGACGACCGCGGACCGCGGGCCGGCGTCCGCGCTATGCTCCTCCCCGCTCGACGCTCCCGACTCCGACGTCGCGACGTTCGCGCGCATGGGTCCGACCGACGGCGGCCCGACTCTTAACCGTGTCCCGCGACCGACAGACCCGTCGTCGACCGGCGACGGGAGCGGCCGGCGGTCCCGCCCGTCCGACCACCGCACCGACGGTGCCGGCGCGGTAGTCGACGGCATCCCGCGCGAGCGCCGGCGGTCGACGGCCGGCGCTGTCGATTCCGGGAACGTGCCCTCCTCGCGTATCGTCCGCCTTCGAGACGGATCGGCGGTTTAACGCGTTCCTGACGGCGGTAACGGCCGTTTAGCCACCTGAACCGACGAAACCGGTTTAAGAGGAACGCGTGATCCCCCGAACGGGATCAGGCCGATTGGTCCCGGAATCGGGAGTAGCAACCGAAGCCTCTCCCCGGCGGCCCGTACCGTTCGGGCCTCGCCGGATCGTGTGACGACCGGCGACCGACGCAACCAGACAAACTATGAGTTACCAAGGCAACCAGAACCAGTTCGGTCAGCAGCAAGGCACACAGCAGGGACAGCAGCAGGGTCAGCAACAGGGCTTCCAGGGCAACCAGGGCCGCGGCGCCGACCAGGGCACCGCGGACGCCCGCCACAGCGAAGCGTTCCGCGAGGACAAGGCCATCCAGGCCGAACTCCAGCACCGCGACCCCCAGACGGGGCAGTTCGTCCAGGAGTCGCCGCAGGAGGAACAGCAGCGCGAACAGCAGGAACAGCAGGTTCACCAGCAGATCGGCCTCCCGCAGCAGCAGCCGAGCCAGGCCGGTCCGCAGGGCGCGCCCGGCGTGACGCCCGAGCAGATATCGAACCAGCTCCAGCCGCAGTTCGGCCAGCCCCAGCACCCACACCAGATGCCCGCACGCGGGCAGAGCGGCCAGTTCGTCGGCGGCCAGCAGCAGGGTCAGCAGACGCAACAGCCGACCCAGCAGGGCCAACAGGCCCAGCAGACCGGACAGAGCCAGCAGCAGCCGCAGGGCCAGGGGATGCAGCAGCCGCAGACCCAGCAGGGGATGCAACAGCCCCAGACCCAGCAGGGGACCGGCCAGAGCCAGCAAGGGACCGGTCAGACAGAGGGGATGCAGCAGCCACAGGGCCAGATGCAGCAGCCCCAGACCCAGCAGACCGGTCAGCAGGGACAGCAGCAGCAGGGGTACATCCCCCCACAGCAGCAGCCGGCCGGCCAGCAGGCCGGATTCCCCGGCCAGCAGGGCCGCGGCGCGGACCAGGGCGCCCAGGACCGGCGCCACTCCCAGCAGTTCCGCCAGCGGATGCACGAGCTAGCCGAACAGCGCCCGCGTGACCCGCAGACAGGTCAGTTCCTGCCCACCGGCCAGCAGGGCCAGCAGGGCGGTCAGGGAACCCGGCAGACCGGACAGAGCCAGCAGCAGCCCCAGCAGCAGGGCGGCCAGCAGCTCCTCCAGCGCCCGGAACAGCAGGGCCAGAGCCAGCAGAGCAACCAGCAGTACTGACGCTATCGGCCGTAACGCGCCCGGCAGTACGCCACCGTCGCCATCGACGCCCGAGCGCGACGGGCGAGTTTCGGCGCCGTCGCAACCCGTCCCGGTTCGACTCCCCCGGTACCGGAACCAGCGCACTTTCTTTTACACGACGTATCGTAGTACGGCGGGCCGACGCGGTCGCTCGCACCGTCCGGTAGCCGACCGAGTTTCGGACCGGTCGAGCGACGAACGACGGTCGGCGTTCGCTAAGCACGTCTTTACGTGAGCGGGCTCGTTGCACGGCTGTCACTGTATTTATGCTTCCAGCACCTAGCCGAGAACGGAGGAGACAACATGAGCGATAGCGACGCATACGACCGGGACGAGGAGTACGAGACCACGGAAGTCGACACGAATCCGGCCGAACGGGGCAAGTGGGTGTCCGCCCTCGTTGCGCTCGTCGGCCTGTGGCTGATCGTCGAACCGTTCCTGTTCGAGATGACCGCGGCGAACTTCTGGAACGACGTCATCATCGGCGCCGCCCTGGTCGTCCTGGGCGCGTACAACTACTACCGGCGCGCGGACGAGCGCCTCGGCAGCGTCGCGGTGGGCGTGTTCGTCGCGCTGCTCGGCCTGTGGTTGATCGCCGCGCCGTACGTGTTCGGCGTCGAGGGCGGCATCACCGAGGCGACCGGGCTGGCGTTCTGGAACGACGCCATCGTCGGCGCACTCACCCTGATCCTGGGTGCCTACAGCGCCTACGAGGCGCGCGACACCGACGTCGCCCGCCCCGCCGGCCAGTGAATCCCGGCCGGTAACGGACCGGACGTCCGTCCCGCGCGACTCAGTCGATCCGTTCGACGTTTTTCGTGAGCAGCGTCAGCCGGAAGGTGATCAGGTGGTACCGCGTGACCATGACGGAGAACGCAGCCATGACCACGCAGAACGCCACCGCGAAGGGTATCGATCCGCCGTTCATGTAGCTGTTGAACAGCTGGAGGAGGCCGAAGAGGACGGGGCCGGCGGTGAACAGGCCGGTCCTGACCGGATGGGTTCGGACCATCCTACCGAGGTAATCCGTTTCGCGTCTTGCCATTACGGTCGTATTTACAGGGACGACCAAAACTGCTTCGGTCACCCGAACCGGACCACGTCGAGCGGAGTTCGCCGGAAAGGTGACCTTACGCGGCCGTTCCGGTCGGAGGGGACGCCGGCGAGGGGGACGACGCTCCCTCGCCCGTCCGGGCGTCCGACGTGACGCGATCCGTCGGACTCCCTTCCAGCGGTACGGTCGGGCGACCGCCAGCCAACACTTATTGACTGTCGACTGAAACGTTCGGTCGAGCCATGAGTGACGAACCGGCCAGGACGACCAGCGAAGCGGTCGACCAGCGCCACCTCGACCTGGCCCGCGCCGAGGGCGAGGCGTACCAGCGGTCGCTGCGCCACGTGGTCGAGGACGTCGCGCACACCGGCGCGCTTCGAGACGTCGGGGACTACGTCGTCGGCATCGCTCAGGAGGAGGCCGAGGGACTGTACCAGTTGCGGGACGGGAGCCTGGAGTTCGTCGAACCCGCCGCGGAGAACTGCCACCTGGCAGTGGCCGTCGCCGACGCCGCCGACGGACGGTTCGTCCCCCACCTCTCGGTCACCGCCGAACTGTCGACCGACGGGGACGCCATCGGCCCCGTCGACGTCCCCTACGTCTGGCATCCGGGACTCCACCACTACGGGACGAACCTGACCCTCCCCGGCGACGGGACGTACGACGTCCGTATCGGGATCGAACCCGCGGCGTTCCCGCGACGCGACCGGGAGAACGGCGACCGGTACGCCGACGCCGTCGAGGTGGTGTTCGAGGACGTCGACGTGAACTGCGGACAGCGCTAGGAACCGTCCGACCGACAGTATAAGTGTGTAGCGCCCGTCATTTCCGGACATGTACCGGCCCAGTTACGACGCTACCGAACCGGGTGAGTCGCTCCCGTGTCGCTGAGTCTCGGCGGGAGCGTGAACCGGACGACGTCGGTCCTCCGGGCCGTCTTCACGGAGTTCCGCGAGAAGAACATCAGCTTCATGGCCGGGTCCATCGCGTACTCGGCGTTCGTCTCGCTGCTCCCGCTGTTGCTGCTGGCACTGATCGTCGCGTCGGCCGTCGGCGGCCAGGCGTTCGCGGACAGGGTCATCGAGATGACGCGGCAGTACCTGACGCCGGCGGCACAGGGACTGGTGAGTAGCGCGCTCACGAACGCCTCCGGGCAGGTTGGCCTCTCAGTCATCGGCCTGGCCGCGCTCCTCTGGTCGGTGCTGAAGGTGTTCCGCGGCCTCGACGTCGCGTTCTCCTCGCTGTACCACTCGGGCGGGAAGAACGGGATACTCGACCAGGTCCAGGACGGCGTCATCGTCCTGGTCGGCATCGCCGTCGCCGTCGTCGCCATGATCGGTGCCGGCGCGCTCGTCGCCTTCCTCCCGGAGGTTCCGTTCATCGGGGCCCTTAGCACGGTCCTGCTGATAGTCGCCCTGGCTCTCGCCTTCCTGCCCATCTACTACGTGTTCCCCGACACCGACGTGTCCGTGCGCGACGTCCTGCCCGGAACCGTCGTCGCGGCGGTGGGCTGGACCCTCCTCCAGTGGGGGTTCCAGCTGTACGTCTCCTTCTCGTCGACGAACGAACTGTACGGGGCGCTCGGCGGCGTCATCCTGCTGGTGACGTGGCTCTACTTCGGGTCGCTCGTACTGCTGATCGGGGCCGCGGTCAACGTCGTCCTGGAGGGCCGGTCGGAGGCCGCCCGCCCCACGCCGAACCCCGAGGGGAACCGGTCGCCGGAGTGACCGGGGCCGGATATGTCTCCGTGCCAACCTTTTTGTCCGCGCCCCCCGTACTCCGAGGCGATATGACCGCTGTCAAAGTAGTCAAGGTTCTCGGCACGTCGGCGGAGTCGTGGACGGACGCGGCCGACGAGGCGGTGACGGAGGCCAGCAAGACCATCGACGACATCCACGGCGTCGAGATAGAGGACCAGACGGCGGAGGTCGAGGGCGGCGAGGTCACCGAGTACCGCACGACCGTCGAGGTGGCCTTCCCCGTCCACGAGGACCAGCGCACCGAGTGATCGTGCGAGCGTTCGAGTCCGTTCCAGCGAGCACCGGCCGCGTCGCGCCGGCACGAGACCGCGACCACCTACACAGATGAGCAGTGACCAGGAACTAGAAGCGGAGGCACCGGAGGGCGACGTCGACGAGGCGGCCATCGCGGACCTGCTCGGCGACCGGGTCATCGACACGGACGACCACCTGAACGCGCCGGCGTTCGTCGTCGGCCCCGACCACGTCACCGACGTCCTGACGACGCTGCGCGACCAGGCCGGCTTCGACCACCTCTCGCTCCTCACGGCCCAGGAGTACGAGGACCGCTTCGAGAGCATCTACCACCTGACGAAGTACGACGACCGCACCCACGAGGTGTCCGTCGTCGTCCCCTCGCGCAAGGAGGACCCGCGCAACCAGTCCGCCGTCCCCGTATACAGCACCGCCGGCTGGCACGAGCGCGAGGCGTACGACCTGGTCGGCATCGAGTACGACGACCACCCCGACCTCCGGCGGATCCTCCTGCCGGACACGTGGCACGGCCACCCGCTCTCGATGGACTACGACCAGGACCAGCCACAGATCGTCTCGCTCCGCGAGAGCGGCGAGGGGCTCCAGTCGGGCGCGATAGCGAAACGCGAGGGGTCGGACCGGATGTTCCTCAACATCGGTCCCCACCACCCGGCGACCCACGGCGTCCTCCACCTGGAGACGCACCTCGACGGCGAGACGGTCGACGAGGTCGAACCGGACATCGGCTACCTCCACCGCTGCGAGGAGCAGATGTGCCAGCAGGGCACCTACCGGCACAAGATCATCCCCTACTCCGACCGGTGGGACTACACGGCGAACATGCCCAACGAGTGGGCCCCCGCGCGGGCCATCGAGGACCTGGCCGACGTCGAGGTGCCCGAGTACGCCCAGGTGCTGCGGACGATGGCGACGGAACTGGGCCGGATGTTCGGGCACTTCCTCGCGCTCGCGACGTACGCGCTGGACATCTACGGCGACTTCACCGCCATCTTCCAGTACGGCATCCGCGACCGCGAGACGGTCCAGTCCATCCTCGAGGACCTGACCGGCCAGCGGATGATGTTCTACTACTTCCGGGTCGGCGGCGTCGCCTGGGACATCCCCACGCCGCGCCAGGAGTTTTTCGACAAGGTCCGCGAGTTCCTCGACGTGCTCCCCGGCCGCCTGGAGGAGTACCACGACATGATCACGAACAACGAACTGTTCCAGATGCGGACCATCGACACGGGCGTCCTCGAACCCGAGGTGGCCCGGGACTACGGCGTCACCGGTCCGGTCGCCCGCGCGTCGGGCATCGACTACGACCTGCGCCGGGACGACCCGTACGGCTACTACGACGAACTCGACTGGGAGGTGGCCACCGACGACGGCTGTGACAACTACGCCCGCCTGGTCGTCCGGATGCGCGAAGTCGAGGAGTCCGCCCGCATGGTCGGCCAGTGCGTCGACCTGCTCGAGGACTGGCCCGAGGACGAGCGCACGCTCCAGGCCAACGTCCCGCGGACGCTCAAGCCCGAATTGGACACGGAGACGTACCGGGCCGTCGAGTCCGCCAAGGGCGAGATGGGCGTCTACATCAGGAGCGACGGTACCCAGAGCCCCGCCCGGTTCAAGATACGGAGCCCCTGCTTCCACAACCTCTCGG
>CAZMGU010000006.1:0-51526 GCA_964565905.1 uncultured Halobacteriales archaeon | reverse complement strand
CGACGCCGGGGCCGCCGACGTCGACGGACATCTCCTCCTTGAGGTAGCGCTGGGAGAGTCCCATGAGGACGGTCAAAAGGTCGGGGACGCCCTCGCCGGTCTCGGCGGAGACCGGGACGACGCCGATGTTGCTCTGGAAGTTCTGGACGCGCCAGTACATGTCCGCCGAGAACCCCTCGTCGGACAGTTCGCCGATTATCTCGTACAGCTTCTCGTCGAGGTCCGAGACGACGCGGTCGGACTGTTTCTCCTTCGTCACCTGGATCGGTTCCCCCTCGTTAGGGTTCCAGCCAGGGACGGTGTCCACCTTGTTGGCGGCGACGACGAACGGCGTCGACGTGCGCTTGAGGATGTCGACGGCTTCGAGCGTCTGGGGCTGGAAGCCGTCGTTGACGTCGACGACGAGGATGGCGATGTCGGCCAGCGCCCCGCCGCGCGAGCGCAGCGTCGAGAACGAGTGGTGGCCCGGCGTGTCGATGAACAGCAGACCGGGCAGGTCGAAGTCGGTCGGGTCGACCAGGTCGCCCGCCATCGTCGAGATGACGTCGAGCGGGACGGCGGTCGAACCGATGTGCTGGGTGATCGCGCCGGACTCGCCGGCGGTCACTGCGGAGCCGCGAATCTTGTCGAGGAGGCTCGTCTTCCCGTGGTCGACGTGCCCGAGAACCGCGACGATGGGGGTCCGCAGCGCGCCCGCGTCCGGCTCTCCGTCGGAGTTTGCATCTGTTTCTGCCATGGAGGTCACCGTCCAGAAGTTGTCAGAAAGAAATTGGGGGCGGGGGATAAGTGCATCGTGTTGCAGTGGGCCGACCGAGGGGAGGGCCACTGGTTAGCGAGCGGCGTAGCCGGGAGCGACGGGCGACCGATGGCTCACCCTGCCCGCCGGCGCACGCCGGACGTCAGACAGCCCGTGGCGTTTATAATCACGCACTCGGAATGACTCCACATGCCAGAGATTCTCGCCGAGAACCTCTCGGGGAAAGACGTCATGGGCACAGACGGTGCGGAGCTGGGTAGCCTGTACAACATCACGATGGACCTCAAGTCCGGCAGTCTCCACGACCTGGTCATCGACCCGAACGAGTCGCTCGGCGAGACGGGCTTCGAGCGGGACGAGACCGGCCGTCTCCTCGTCCCCGTCAACCGCGTCCAGGCAGTGAAGGACCACATGATCGTTCAACGTTAGATGTATCTCCTCGATTCGTCCGCGTTCATCCACGAGTATCACACCGACGAGCAGATGGCGTCGATTCCTGCCGTCCGCGAGGAACTCGAAGACGAGAGCGCGTTCCGCTTCGACGCGCTCGAGGGCTCGGGGATGCACATGCACATCCCGGAACCCGAGACGGTCGAACGCGTCGAGCGCGCCGCCCGCGAGACGGGTGACCTCGCGGAACTCTCGGGGACGGACGTCCGCCTGGTCGCCGCCGCCTTCGAACTCGACGCGCGGCTGGTGACCGACGACTACGCGATGCAGAACGTGGCCGAGAAGCTCAACGTCTCCGTCGAGGTCATCGCACAGGAGGGCATCGACGAACAGCGCGACTGGCGCTTCCAGTGTGCCGGCTGTGGCCGCGAGTTCGACGAGAACCACGACCGCTGTCCCATCTGCGGCAGCGACCTCTCGCGCAAGAACCCGGCGTAGCGACCGCGCCGATCCACGCCGACGACGCTCGCGACGACCACCTGCCTATTTGTCAGTGGGGCGGATACAGTCGCTCATGGACAGGACGATATCCGTCGCCCTCCCGAAGCGGGTGCTCCGCTATCTCGTGGCCGGGTTCGCCGTCTTCTTCGCCCTGGTACTCGCGAGCACGTCGCTGGGGCCCGTCCTCGTCGACGCCGGTGTTCCGCTCCCGGACGGACCGACGGCACTCGCGCTGCTCGCGGCCCTGTGGCTCGGTCTGACGGTCCTGTGGGTCCGGCGGATGCGCGGCTGGGAGGGGAGCGGGTCGGCGTGGGGGGCGATACCCGAGGAACAGTACACCGGCCGCTTCGCCGAGGCTGGCGGTATCGCACGCCACGAGTGGGAGAAGTCGATCGAGCGGTTGTCCGGCGACGGCGACGACTCCGACTGATCGCGTCGCGCCGCCGGCGTGGCCCTACAGCGTCCCCTCGTCCAGCGACTCCAGTCCGAGGTCGATCAGCTGTTCAATGACCTCCGCTTCGGTGATGCCGTACCGGTGGGCGAGGCGCGTCACCGCCCTGGCCTGCTCCTCGTCACACTCGACGGCGAACCGGGTCGGCATGAGTTCGTGGTAGTGGGTACCACGACATAAAGGCCCGTCAGACGGCGGTCAGACGGGTCCGAACCGGCTCAGGGGAGGAGGGTGACGCCCGTCGCGTCGAGCCACTGGTTGACGTATATCGCGACGTTCCAGCAGCCGTGGATCACTGCCGGGACGAGGATGCTCTCGGTGTACTCGTACAGCGCGCCGAGGACGAGCGCGAGCGCCACCGTGGCGAAGACGTAGGGCCAGGCGCTCCCGCTACTGACCGCGGGGAGGTGGACGAGTCCGAACAGGCAACTCGCGAGGACGACGGCGGGGACGACGCCGGCGACCCGCCGGAACAGTCCCTGGACGACCCCGCGGAAGAGCAGTTCCTCGCCCGGGCCGACGATCAGGAGCGAGACGGGGATCATGTAGAGGAAGTACACCGGGTTCTCGCGACCGGTCTCGACGACCGAGTTCGTCCCGAACTCGACGCTCGTCCCGAACACCGACTCGACGAGGGAGAGCACCGCCGTGACCAGCGACGTCGCCGCCAGGTTGACGGCGGCGAGTGCGACCAGGCCGCCGACGACGTAGGCGAGGTCCCGGCGCGTCACCGGGCGGACGTGGAGGAGGTCCCACTCGTCGCGGAGGGCGACGTAGCCGAGCGCGGCGAGTCCGAACCCCGCCGACGCGGTGGCGGTGTAGACGGCGTACACCGCCGTCCGTGATTCGAGGGCGGCCTGGCTCTCCGCGCCGCTGAGGACGACCACCACCGATCCGAGGAAGAAGTAGACGAGGAACGCCCCGGCGACGACGCCGACGGCTCCGAAAATGCTCCTGAGGGCGACGAGGAGGTCGTCGTCGGCCCGCTCGACCGGGGTGGAGTCAGTGCCCATCTGTGGAGATACGCCCCCTTCGGAACCGAGGGGGAAGTTTGCACCGGATCACTCGACGACCAGTTCCGTCTTGTCCTCGACGGCCCGGGTCCGGTCGGTCTCCTCGCCGCGCAGCAGGTCGCGGGCGGCCTCCTTCCCCCACTCGACCGCGGGCTGGGTGAACGTCTCGACGCCGGCGAGTTCGCCCGCCAGGATGCAGGCCGCCTCCATCCCGTAGAGCAGTTCACCGAGGCCGCGGGCGTCGAGGCGGTCGACCGCGACGCGGACGTTCGGTCGACCCGCTTCGGCCAGACTGGCCTCGGTCGCCCGGAGTTCCGCGTCCAGCAACTCCCCCAGGTCCGCGCCGGCGAGGTACGACAGGTCGTCGGCCTCGGGGGTGGGCACGCCGACGGAGGGGCGCTCGTCGACGGTGACGAAGCTCACCATCGTGTTCCGCCGGCCGGCGCGGTAGAGCTGGAGCTGCGAGTGCTGGTCGGTCGCGCCGAGCGCCCGCGCGGGCGTCTGGCCGCCGCCGTCCTTGCCGAGGCTCTCGGCCCAGAGCTGTGCGAACCACTCGGCGAACGGCTCCAGGCGCTCGACGTAGGGCATGAACGCGTTGACGTTCGCGCCGCGGGCCTCCAGCGCGTAGCTGACGGCCCCGTAGGCGTAGGCCGGGCAGTCGAACAGCGACGGCGCGAGCGCGTCGGCGGCGTCGCTCGCCCCAGCGAGCAATCCCTCGACGTCGCAGCCGAGGATGGCCGCGGGGACGAGGCCGACGGCCGAGAGCGCGGCGAAGCGACCGGGGACGCCCGCGGGGACGGCGAGCGTCGGCAGGTCTTGCTCGTCCGCGAGTTCGGCGAGCGGTCCGGACTGGCCCGTCGTGACGACGGTCCGATCCGTCCAGTCGACGCCGGCGTCGCGCATCGCCTCGCGGACGACGAGGAAGTTCGCGAGCGTCTCCGCCGTCGTCCCGGACTTGGAGACGACGTTGACGGCCGTCTCGTCGAGGGCCAGGTCGTCGAGTCGCCGGCGGACCGCCTCGGGATCGACGTTGTCGAGGACGACGTGGCTCTCGCCCGCGTCGTCGGCGAGCGCGGTCGTTATCGTCCTGGCACCCAGCGCGCTCCCGCCGATGCCGACGGTGACGACCGATTCCGCGTCGGCGACCGGTTCGACGGTCCGCTCGATGCTCTCGGCTCCGACGAGCGATGGGAGGTTCAGCGCGGCGTAGCCGAACTCGTTGGCCTCGCGACCCTCCGCGATGCGACGGTGTGCGCTCGCGACCTGCTCGTCGAGGCGTTCGAGTTCGGACCGCGAGACGCCCGGTTCCGCGACGGACGCCAGCGCGTTCCCGATGTCGACGTTCATGGTTCCTTGCTGGGATTCGACCGGTAAAACAGCCCCGTATTCCGCCCCGCGACCGCCGCGCTTAACCGCCGACCCGCCGAACCACGGGCGATGACAGACGGGACGGCCAGCCGGGACGACGACGGTGCGTCCGGGGCGGCGACCGCGGGCGACGACGAGGAGTGGGACGTCGCCGTGACCGACGACGGCGTCGCTCGCACTGGCCGCGACAGCGCCGCGTCCGGGGACGACGACGCCTACGGGGGCGTGCTCGGCGCGATTCCCTACGCCTTCAGGTCGAGCGACTCGCTGCTGTTCAGGAGCTACGCCGCCGTCGGCGGCCTGCTGGCGTTCGGTATCGCCTTCCTGTTCGGCCTCGCCCTCGTCGTCCTGCTGGGGTCGACGGCGGGCGTCACCGGCGGGACGTTCAGTTTCTCGCGGGCCTTCTTCGTCCTCGTCGGCCTGCTCCTCGTCGCGCCGCTGCTCGCCCCGGTGCTGTTCGTCGCCCGGCGACACCGCCGCGGCACCGCCGACTCCCGATACGACGCGAGGATGGCGGCGACGGGCTACCTGTTCGTGCTCTCCATCTACGTCGCCGGCATCGTCTCCACGCCCGCGGACCAGCAGGAGTCGGTCGCGGACCTGCTCGGGCGGGTCGTCCTCTTCGGGGGAACTCCGGTAGAGGTGTCCCTCTCCCTGGCACCGCTCTCCGTGGTGCTCGTCCCGGTCGTCGAGTTCCTCTACGCGCTCCCCCGCCTGGCCGGCCTGCTCCCGCCGCTCCTGGCCGCGCTACTGATATGGTACGTCGGGCGGCGGTCGTGAGCGAGCGACGCCGATTCCGGCTCGGCTAACGCTTTTCACCCGCGCGTCCCTCGTTCGAACGAACGGATGGGGCTATTCAACGAGGTCGGACGGCACGTCGAGCGGTTCAGGCAGACGGCGAAGGAGACGGCCGCAGAGAGCGCCGCCTACGAGTGTGGGGCGTGCGGGGAGCGGTTCCACACCGACCACGACGAGTGTCCGGAGTGCGGGGCGACGGCGGTCGAGTCCGTGGCAGAGGAGTCGGGAGGCGACGAGTCCAGCGGTGACGAATCCGCGACGGACGAACCCGCGGCCGACGAGGAGTGAGTTGGGTTCCGCTCCCGCAGACGAAACGGGGAAACCGTCGGAACCGGTAGTGGCGGCCATGAAATCGGGAACCTTCCTCGTGACGACCGCCGAGGAGGCGGCGGCCACGCTGCGCGACGTCCACGACCAGCAGGTGATCACCCTCGCCGGGAACCCCGGCGTCGATGCGGGCGAGGTGCTGGAGGCGACCGTCGAACCGGAACCGCCGCTGGAGGTCGCCTACCGGGTCGCGGAGATAGAGTCGCGACGGACCATCCCGGTCGAGCGCAGCGAGATGGCGCCGACGTCGATGGAGCGGGACCTGGCCGCCGACCAGGACGAGGGGGAGATCACCCGCCGCGAGCGCGCCGGCGACGGCGAGATCCACGTGCTGACGGTGCCCGAGGACCGTACCGCGGACGCCGCCGCGGACGTCGTCGACGACGAGGAGACCGTCGCGCGCGCGGCGCGACTGGGCGTCGAGCGGGTCGAGGTGCGCGCCGCGGACGGGGTCGTCAGCGTGCGCTACCTCCCGTCGTAGGAACGGACGAGTTCAGAACCTCGCGTTCTCACCCCGTGGGTCCGTCGGCGCTCTGGACCCGCCAGCCGCCGCCGACGGCCTCCTCGTCGCGCTCGACGAACTCGAAGACGGTGTCGTCGGTCACCGCTGTGCCACCCTCGACGGACTCGACGCGGAGCGGGACGTCGAGCGTGTCGCCGCAGCAGCCGACGCTGACGAACTCGGTCCAGACGTCGCCCTCGGCGGCGCTGTCGTGTGCTTTCGAGAGGTAGGCGCGGAACGGCGAGCCGTCCACGCCGTCGCGGCCCCACTCGCTCAGGTCGGCCGGGTACGAGAGCCGGACGCGGGTCGCGCTGGTCACGTCGGGAGGAAGGGCGGCCATGCCGTTAGGTTCTTCGCGCGTGGGAGTATTTCACGCGATCGGACGCGAGATAAGAAGGCTTATTCGGAGCCGTTCCGGACCCTCGGCCATGATCGACTTCGACGTGCGCGACATCGACTACCCCCGGTACACGAACCGCCAGCTGGCGGCCGTGCCGCTGGGCGTGCTCGCCGTCGCGCTCCTCGTCCTCCTCGGCTGGTCCCTCTTCGTCACCGGGACGCCGGCCCAGCCCGGGTCCCCCGTCTCGCTCGGGATCGACTTCACGGGCGGCACCGAAATCCACGTGGCCACGGACGCGTCGGAGGAGGAGGTCAGGGAACTCGTCCCCGTGGAGGTGGCGTCCTCGCAGGAGGTGGGGACCCAGGGCGACGAGTACCTGCTGACGACCCAGTCCGGGAACACCGACGCCATCGAGGCGGCCCTGAACGACGCCGGCTACCAGTACCGCGACGGGTGTCAGGCGGCCCAGGGGAACACGATCTGTTCGGTGAACACCCGCTCTGCCGCCTTCGGGCAGAACGCCCAGGGGACGGCGCTGTTCGGCGTCCTGGTCGCCTTCGCCGGGATGGCCGCGCTCATCTTCGTCCTCTTCCGGACGTTCGTCCCCTCGCTCGCGGTCGTCGCCTCCGCGTTCTCGGACATCGTCATCCCGCTCGCGCTGATGAACGTCTTCACCGCCGTCCCGTTCCTCCCGGACCTCACCCTCTCGCTCGGGACGGTCGCCGCACTGCTGATGCTCATCGGTTACTCCGTGGACTCCGACATCCTGCTGAACAACCACATCCTCCGGCGGCGCGGTGACTTCTACGAGAGCACGTACCGGGCGATGGACACCGGGGTGACGATGACGCTCACCTCGCTGTCGGCGATGGTCGTCATGACCATCGTCGCGTCGATACTCGCCATCCCGCTGTTGCCCGCCATCGGTATCGTCCTCGTGTTCGGGCTGTCAGCCGACCTCATGAACACCTACATGATGAATCTCAGTCTCCTTCGCTGGTACAAGTACGAGGGGATCGCGCGATGAACCTCCGAGACAACTGGCGCATCCTGGTGCTCGTCGTCCTCCTGCTCGCGAGCACCGTGGCGCTCGCTCCCCTCGGCGGCGGGACCCAGAACGAGGTGAACGCGACGGCGGCGGGCGACCCGACGGACCTCCAGTACGGCATCGAACTGTCCGGCGGGACGCGCATCCGGGCCCCGCTCGTCGGCCTGCACGTGACCGGCCTCGACGTCGCGCCGAACCAGTCGAACCAGGTCGACGCACAGGTGTCGAACGCGCTCGGCGTCGACCCGGTGGACGTGAACGTCCGGGCCGAACGGGGCGGGAACGCGTCGGTCGAGGTGCTCGTCGACAACGTCTCGAGGGAGCAGTTCGCCGCCGCGCTCGGTGAGGCCGGCTTCGACGTCCCCGAGTCGGAGATACGGCAGGGCGTGACCGAGCAGACCCGCTCCCGGGTCGTCGACACGCTCAACGAGAAGATCAACGAGGGCGGACTCACCGGCGGACAGGTGAGTTCCATCCGGACGACCGGGGGCGAACACTTCGTCGTCGTCGAGGTGCCGAACGCCAACCGGTCGCAGGTGACGGACGTCGTCAGCGAGCGCGGCGTCGTCCGCGTCGTCGCACAGGTCCAGTACGAGAACGGGACGCGGGTCAACGAGACGGTGCTGACCGGGGCCGACTTCACGCCCGGGTCCGCCGAGGAGGACCCCAACCTCGGCTGGGGCGTCAGCGCCTCGGTCACCGACGACGCCGCCCCGGGCTTCTCCGAGGCACTGAACCAGCTCGGCTTCACGAGCAGACAGGGCGTCAACAACTGCGACCAGCTCCAGGACACCGGTCCGGGGAGCTACTGCCTGGTGACAACGCTCAACGGCGAGGTGGTGCGGTACAACAGCATGGGCGGTGACCTCGCCTCCAGCATGCAGCAGGGTAACTGGCAGAACGACCCCACGTTCTTCCTCGGCACCGGGAACCAGTCGCAGGCCCAGGATCTGGAACTCGCGCTCAACACCGGCGCGCTGCCGACGAACCTGAACGTCAGCGCCGGGACGACGTATTACCTCCAGCCGAGCCTCGCGGACCGATTCAAAGGGTTCGCGCTGCTCACCGGCCTCGTCGCCTGGTTCGCCGTCAGCGGCGTCGTCTTCTTCCGCTACCGGCGCTCCCGCGTGGCGATACCGATGCTCCTCACCGCCGCCGCCGAGGTGTACGTCCTGCTGGGCTTCGCCGCGACGGTCGGCCTGGCGCTCGACCTCTCGCACATCGCCGGCTTCATCGCCGTCATCGGAACGGGGGTGGACGACCTCATCATCATCGCCGACGAGATACTCCAGGAGGAGGGGGTCGCGACCGGTCGCGTGTTCCAGAACCGCTTCCGCAAGGCGTTCTGGGTCATCGGGGCCGCCGCCGCGACGACCATCATCGCGATGGCGCCGCTGACGGTGCTGTCGCTCGGCGACCTCACCGGGTTCGCCGTCGTCACCATCGTCGGCGTCCTCATCGGCGTCCTCGTCACCCGGCCGGCGTACGGTGACATCCTCCGGAACCTCGTGCTGAGCGAGGAAGAGCGGTAGAGAGGCTGGTCGCGAACGGAGTGAGCGACCAGCTATAAATCGAGCGGCGAGCGCCCCTACGCCCTGTAGCGCTGGAACCCTATCCAGCCGACGGCACACGCACCGACGAGGAGGAACGCCACGGCCAGGAATCCGCTTCGGTCGCCGAGAACGGCGGAGAGGCCGAGGAAGTCGGTTCGGTTGACGTATCCGAGCCCGTAGAAGACGCCGAGAACGACCGCCGCCGCACCGATCCGGGTTCCGAGGTCCTTCAGGAAACTCCGGAAGGACAGGTCGCGAGCCATAGTGGATTCGTCGACTCGGCGTATTTGGCTCCGTCGAAATCTCGTCCCGTCGAGGTCGGGTCGGGTGGAAGACCGCCGATCGGTGTCGCCACATTCACTCAGAACTCGTCCAGCGCCGACTGCTCCGCGGCGGCGAGCACGTCGTCGCACGTCGACCACGACTCGCGCGCGCAGTCGGGGAGGGCACCGTTCGCCTCGACCCACTCGCGCAGGAACTCGCGCGTCGTCGGGTCGGACGGGTAGCCGCTGCCGACGTCGCCGTGGTCGGCGGCGAGTCGCTCGACGTGGGCGTCGCGTTCGACCTTGGCGACGATACTGGCCGCGCCGACCAGCGGGTCCGTCTCGTCGGCCCCGTGTTCGGCGGTTATGCGGACTTCGGCGTCCACCCGCGACGCGACGCGCTCGCCGAAGCGGTCGGCGTCGGTGTCGCCGGCGTCGACCATTCCCGGGAGCCCGTCGCCGGCCACCTCCGCCAGCGCCCTCGCGTGGGCGACGACGGTCAGCGTGTTCATGTCAGTTTCGGGGTCGTCGATGCGCTCGACCGGTATCTCGGCCACGCCGACGGCGGCGACGTCGCGGATTTCGGCGGCCAGCGTCTCCCGGCGCTCGGGGGCGATACCCTTCGAGTCGCCCACGTCGTCGGGCAGCGCCGCCGGGTCCGCGCGGACCGCCGCGGCGAACATCGATCCCAGGACCGGTCCCTTGCCGGCCTCGTCGACGCCGAATCGCACGGCTATCGGGTCGCGGTCGCGAAAGAAGTCCGTTGTGGTCCGCCGCCCACCGGTCCGTCGCTGCGCCGCCTACCGGTCCGCCGTCGCGCCGCCTACCGATCCGCCGTCACGCCGCCGTCGTCCTCGGGGTCCAGTCCCTCCGCCTCGGCCTGGGCCCTGAGTTGTTCGTACAGCCGTGAGAACGCCCGGTCCATGCGATCGCTCCTCGCGACAGGCATCTACCATCGGATGGTCGGCATCTATACTAAGGGTTGTGGCTCTCTGTTGTCGGTGATTCTAGCTCCATTCAAGGAGCTGGTATACAGGACTTGACCACTGTGATCGACAGCCAGAAAGGGGCGAGCGGTTCGACTCGGGAGACTCGCTGCGCGCTTCGCTCACTCCGTTCGCTGCAGTGCTTGCGTCGTCTGCCTTCGTCGAACCGCTCGCCCCTTTCAGTCCCGCCCGACGTGGTACGTGTCGCGGGCCTATTTTCGGGTGGTCGTCGACGACTCTCGTACTGGTGGGACGCTCGCAGATCGATACTCGTCGCCACGTGGTTTTTCTCCGGGCGGCCCCAATCGCAGGTATGCTTCGACCCCTCCTGGCGGTCGTCGGACTGGTACAGCTCGTCGCTCCGGAGAAAGTCATCGCGGTGTACACGCGGCTGGCCTACGAGGGGCCGGAGGCGTTCCGCGTGCGCCGGTGGGTCGTCCACGCGATGCGACTGGAGGGGCTCACGATGCTGTGGCTCGCGGTTAACGGGTTCGGGGAGGACGCCGACGAGGAGGCGCTCGCCGAAGAACTGGAATCGTCGAGTGCGCCGCTTCAGTTCCGGGGGTAGGTGTCGTCGATAGAGAGCGTTTCTGGTCCGCTTCGCGTCCGCGGGAGCGGGCCGCCGTCGCGTCTCAGGCGAGCTTCGCGAACGCCAGCGTCCCGCTGATGTTGTCGATGTAGGCCTCGACGACCTGTCCCTCCTGCGCGCCGGGGACGAAGATGGTGTACTTCCCCTTCTCCGCGACGCCGTCGCCCTCGCGGCCGGTGCCGGTGATCTTGACCTCGTAGGTCTTCCCCTCCTCCAGGGTGGCGGTGTTCTGCTGGGTGTCGGTGTTGCTGCGCTTGGCGACGGGGCGGAATGCGCCGCAGGCCTCGCAGCGGAGCATGTCGACGCCGTCCTCGCGGGTCAGTTTCGTGTCCGGCAGGCCGCACTCCGAGCAGGTGACGTACTCGGCGACGTAGGCGTCGATGGCGGCCTCGAAGTCCGCGACGTCGAACGTCCCGTTGTAGCGGGCCTGGCTCCCGTCGAACTGGCCGTTGGTCCCGAGTTCGCGCTGGATCGTCCGGTGGACGTGTTTCGTCTCGCGCGCGAGGGCGTCGGCTATCTCGTCGAGGTTCGTCAGGCGCGTGAACGCGCCGTCGGTCTGGCCGACCGGGTCCGGGACGTCGAGGCGTTCGCCCGCCTCACGTGGCTGGTCCGGCAGCGCGTCGAACGCGCGGTCGAGAGCAGAGTCGTAGTTCATACCGAATCGAGACGGTTCCGACGTAAATGCGTTCCGTACAGGATGCTAGCACGCCCACGAATACGCCGGTCCGGGCGGCCGCCGATCTGTGGGCTATGGTAACACATAAGATACAAATGGCGAGCGCGTGTACTCACGAACCAATGAGCCCGGATGGCGCGCAGGACCTCGTGTGGGGGATCCTCTCCGCGGACGTCGACGACGAGGTGATGCGGGCGCTGAGCAGGCGCGAGCAGCGCTACTCCCTCTACCACCTCCTCGGCAACGAGCGCGTCGGGGTGGAGGAACTCGCGGACGTCCTCGCCGGCTGGCGGGCCACGACGGAGGGGCGCGTGACGACGCGCGCCGACCGCGACTCGCTGAAGACGCGGCTGTACCACCAGTACCTCCCGGAACTCGACGACGTCGGACTCGTCTCGTTCGACCCGGAGGACCGGATCGTCGACCGCTCCCCGCTCTCGGGTGCCGAGCGCGAACTCGTCGAGACGACGTATCTCGCCGAACGGTTCTCCGGCGAGGTGATGTGATGCCACCCGGTCCGCGGGCGCGAGCGAACGCCGGTGGCTCCGGCCCGGACCGATGACGCTCGCCGACTTCGTCGACGACGTGGCGGCCGAGCGCAAGACGCTCACGATATACGCGGGCGACGACGCGCCCGACGTGTCCGCGTACTTCGACACCCGGAACGTGACCGTCGAGCGCGAGCCGCTCCCGCCCGGCGGTCCGTCGGGGTTCGCCGTGCTCAGGGACTCGGCGGGGTTCGTCGGCGCGTTCGGACTGGCAGAACTCGCGGAGCTACTGGAGCCACCCCTGTTCCGCCCCTGGTATCGCGACGACGTCTCGGAGCCGTGGCGCGCGCTGTACACGGTCCTCGACGACGCGCTGTTCGCCTCGTTCGACCGTCGCCAGTTGCTCGCGACGGCCCGGGAGATAGAGAACCGCGCGTGGCGCGTCGGCGCCGGCACCCTCCGCGTCGGCTTCCAGCGCGTCGACGCCTACCGCTCGCAACTGGACGTCTATCGCCGCCTGGCCGCGGAGACCGACCTCGACATTCGCGCGTACGTCGACGGCGAGGCCGGCGCGGACCTCCCGTCGGTCGCCGGCGTCGCCGTCGTCACCTCGTCGGCCCCGGAGATCGGTCGCTACTGGTTCCTCGCGTTCGACGCCGCCGGCGACCCCACGAACGCCTGTGCGCTCCTGGCCGAGGAGCGCGACCCGGGGTCGTTCCACGGCTTCTGGACGTACGACCCGGACAGGGTCGCGGCTATCTCGTCGTACCTCCAGCGGACCTACGACGGGCACTGATGCGGCGGACGGCCCGCCGGACGCCGGGGTCGCTCGCCGGGTACGGCGTCCGTTTCGCCAGGGGTCCGCGAGAAATCGCCCGTTACCGCCGCGTTCGCTCCCGACGACCGGCGACGGGCCGCTCCCGGCGAACGCGCGGTGAATCGAGTGAGGGCGACGGGACGAACCGCTAATCTCGGGCTGTTCGACCTATCGCCGCTCTAACAAAGGACCGTCGGCGCCAACGACCACGAGCATGGCATCCAGAGGTCAACAGAAACAGGCGATGCAGGCGGCCGAACAGACGAGCATGGACCCCGCCGTCGTGGCGTCGGCGGCGTCGGTCGCGCTGTCGTGGTACTTCTTCTTCGTCAAGGGCGACAAGCTACGGGGGCTGTTCGTCGGCCTGTGGCCGCCGACGTTCCTGGCCTTTGCCAGCTACTTCGAACAGACCCGGATGAGCGACATGGTGAAGCAGGCCACCGGCAGTAGCAGTAGCGGCGTCGTCCGGTCCATCGAGCGCGTGATGCAGAACCGGTAACCGGGACGCTCGCGCCGTCTGCGGGCGGTCACCGGCGCACGTTCTCAGGTCAGTCCCGTGGCGATGTCCCACCTGTCGGCCGTGACGGCGTCGACGCCGGCCGACCGGAGGCGATGGATCTCCGTCCGTCGCCGGGCGGCCTTCCACGCGACGACGTCCAGCCCAGCCTCGTGGGCGTCGGCCACCACGTCCGTCTCGAGACAGCAGTCGTAGTGGGGGTGGACGGCGTCGCAGTCGAGGCCGACGGCTCGCCGGAGGTTCGTCGCCGGGTCGGACTCGAACAGCAGTCCCGTCCGGACGTCCCAGCCGAGGTCGACGACTTCCTCGAGGGCGGTCGTCCGGAACGAGGAGACGGCGACGTCACGGTCGGCGGCGACGACCGCGTCGCGGACGTCCGCGGCGAGGCCGTCGTCCTTCAGTTCGACCTGGAGTTCCACGTCCGCCGGTACCGCCTCCAGAACCGTCTCCAGGCGGGGGATCGGTTCGCCCGACCCGAGAACGTCGAGGGTCCGTAACTCCTCCCAGGACAGGTCGGCGACGCGTCCGGTCGCGTCGGTCAGTCGGTCGACCGTCTCGTCGTGGAAGGCGACGAGTTCGCCCGACGCGCAGCGACGGACGTCGACTTCGACGGCGTCGAGGAAGGTGGCCGACCGGGTCAGTGCCCGGACGGTGTTCTCGGGGTACACGTCGGCGCAGCCACGGTGGCCGATCACCTGCATTGCCTCTCTTCAGGGGTAGGAATTAATTAACAGTTTTGCCTGCCCTCTGGCGGTCTCCGTGCCGTGGTAACGGTTCTCGGCGGGTCGGTAACGGTCCCCGGTGGGCCGGTAACGGTTCGTTACCCGCGAATCTGCCGGTCAGGTCTCGGCGTCGACGCCGTTCGTCGTCGTCATCGGGAGCTTTCGCATCGCCCGTACCTTGTCCCGCGGGCGGTTGATCTCGACGTGGTGGGCGCGCGGGATGGCGACCGCCTCCGTCTCGAAGGCGGGGTAGACGACGGGGTACCACTCCTCGCGGTGGTCCGCGAGGAACGCGGCGGCGTCGTCGACGTTTGACCGGTCGATCACCCCGAGGCCGGCGTGCTGGTGGCCGCGGATCATCCCGTAGTCGGTGACGACGCCGTCGTCGTCACACCGGATCGCCGTCGACTCCTCCTGGTGGCCGCGGATGCAGGCGACCGCGTTCCGGCCGGCAGGTGCCGACTCGTACCGGTCGAGCAGGCTCTCCAGGGCCTGCTCGGTGACGATGACGTCGCCGTTGAGCACGAGGACGTCGTCGTCGACGACCTGCAGCGAGCGCCGGAGCGACTCGGCGTTGTCGTAGTCGTCCCAGTCCTCGACCACGACGGTGTCGGCCGGACCGACCTCGTCGCGGACGTTCTCCGCCGCGTAGCCGAGGACGACGGTGATCCGGTCGACGTAGTCGTCGAGGACGGCCCGCTGGCGGGCGTACAGCGTCCGCCCGCCGAGATCCATGAACGCCTTCGGCCGGTCCTCGGTGTGGACGCCCATGCGGCTTCCCTCGCCGGCGGCGAGGATCACTGCGCGCATGCCGTCACCTCCCGGGCCGCGCGCTCGCCGGCGCGTCCGTCCATCGGGATGCCGAGTTCGTCCAGTTTCGCGTCCCGGCGGCGCTCCACGTCCGGCGGGTACCCCCGCTCGTACAGGTCGTCGACGAGCGAGCGGGTGAGCCGGTCGGTCGTCCGCCCGACTTCGGGCACCTCCCGGTCGGCCGCGATATCGGTCAACTGGATCAGCGGCCGGTCCGTGTGGAGCCACTCGGTGACGATGCCGGAGTAGTCGGAGATAAGCAGGTCGGCCCAGAGCAGGCTCTCGCGGGGGGTCGTCCCCTCGTCGAAGACGACGTTCGGCAGGTCCGCGATGCGCCGGCGGCACCGTTCGGTCACCGACGCGCCGGGTTCCTCGACCCGGTCCATCGGGTGGGGCCGGAAGCGGAGTTCGTAGTCGGTGCCGGCGAAGACGTCGAGGACGCGCTCGGCCGTGTTCACGTAACAGCCACCGCCGTAGTTGTGGTTCGTGGGCGCGTACAGGACGCGCTGCTCGCGGGGCGGTTCGGCGTCGACGAGGTCGTCGGCCTCCGGGACGCCGACGACGGGCGTCTCGACGTCGTCCGGAAACTGCTCCCGGTAGTGGTCGGCCCAGCGGGCGCCGGGGGCGAGCGCGACGTCGACCAGGTCCCCGAGATCGCGGGTCGTGTTCCACTCCTCGCCCCGGCCGAGCGAACAGCCGTGACGGACGTGAACGACCGGGAACTCGCGGGTGCACTGGCGCTCGTCCGGCCGGAACCGATGGTTCTCGACGACGACGCCGGGGTCGATGGCGCGGACGGCGTCGTCGATGGCGGCCACGTCGCCCGGCGCGACGTCGACCATCGGGACGTCGTCCCAGCAGCCGACGGCCTCCTCGCGGAGCGGGACGTACGCCGAGCGCGCGTCGAGGTGGCGTTCTATCGCGCGGAAGGTCTTCAGCATAAACTCGCGTTCGCAGCCGTAGAGGACGTCGACCGTCGCGTCGGGGGAGTCGAATCGGTTCACGACGCTCCCCCGCCGGTACGGACGCGTCCGTTGCAAGAGTGAGACATCGGTATCGATACGTTCGTCTCCGACTTACCGTGTCAGTTCGTTCACGAGGGATAACGTGTCGATACCGCGCCCCGCTCACCCGCCGCTGGCGTATCGCTAACCGTACCACTCGGTAACGCCGCGTTACTCGCCCGGAACGGAGCCCGTCCGCGGCCCTGCCGGACGAGGGGAGCCGAACCGCCTCAGTCGCCGTCGTTCTCGGGCAGCGCGAGTTCGACCAGCACGGGCAGGTGGTCGGACGGGTACCGCCCGTTCCCGTAGGTGTCCGCGCAGACGCCGTGTAGCACCGGGTCGACGTCGCTGGAGACGAACACGTGGTCTATCTTCCGTTCGGGGACGAGGTTGCGGAAGTCGGTGACCGTCGTCGTCGGCCCGTGGTGGCCGCGGCGCGCGACTTGGTGCGTGTCGCGGAGCGTCCGGCCGGCGCTTCGCTTCTCCCGGCCGGTCAGGCGCTCGTAGGGGGCCGAGGCGGCCAGGCAGTTGAAGTCGCCCGTCACGATAACGGGTTCGTTCGCCGCCAGGTCGTCGATTCGGTCGAGCAACAGGCCCGCGCTCTCCCGGCGCGCCGTCTCGCCGTAGTGGTCGAAGTGCGTGTTGAACAGGAACAGTTCGACGTCGGTGGACTCCTCGCGGAGGCGGGCGTGGCGGACGAGCCGCGGGAGCTGTGCGTCCCAGCCGACGCTCCCCGCCTCGTCGGGCGTCTCCGAGAGCCAGAGTGTCCCCTCGGCCTCCAGGTTGAACCGGTCGCGGTCGTAGCCGATGGCGGCGTACTCGCCCGCGCTCTCCGGTCGCTCGCGGCCGGCGCTCAGCCACTCGTAACCCGGGAGCCGGCTCCGCAGGTCGTCTAGCTGGCCGTGGAGCGCCTCCTGTAACCCGACGAGGTCCGGGCCGTGGAACCGGACGACGCTGGCGACCTGGTCCCGCCGGTGTCGCCAGGGGTGTGCGCTCTCGTCGGGGTTGTCGTAGCGGACGTTGTACGACATCGCGCTGACTCGGAAGGGCATACTAGCCGTACAGCTGTGCGGCGATGTCCGCCTCGCGTCGCTCGATCAGGTCGGCCACCGCACCGAGGTCGTCGGCCGACAGGTTCGGGTTCCCCGTCGCCCCGCTCCGGACGACGGAGAGGCGACCGGTCAGGTAGCCCTGCGCCCACAGTCGCCCGGCGGGCGTGAGCGTGCTCTCGTCTTCGAACAGGTCCTCGTCCACCGACGTCCGCATGCTGCTGGCGATGTTCGCGGCCAGGTTGCCGGCGACGGCGCGCAGGAACTCCCGTTCGTACTCCTCCATGCCTGAACGGAGGGGTTCGAGCGGGATAGGAGTTGGGCGATTGACGGGTAGACACAGGAGCTAACCGACCGGACGGAGTACGTCACGACGATGGTCAACGCCTTCTGGCTCGACCGGGACGTCGAGCGGACCGCGCGCTGGCTCGTCGACAGCCACGTGACCAGCAGCGTCTTCGAGAACGCCATGGTGCTCACCACCGCCGTCCAGGAGAACGGCTACCCGGAGGGCGAGGACCTCTACCACAGCCACCGCGACCACCCGCTGACGCGGTGGGCCACCGAGAGCCACGCGAACTGGCTGGCGCTCCGCGAGTACGCCGGGGCGGCCCACGACGAGTGGCGCTACCGCTGGGACCACGACGACGACGAGCGCCACGGTTCCTGGGCCGTGGTCCGGTCGCTCGACGACGAGGCGGTGGCGGCCCTCGACTGGCCGAGCGAGGAGCGCACCGATCCGCCGCAGGTGACCGGCGACTGGTCGGCCGACGACTACGTGGACGCCTACCGCTACTACTACGCCAACGAGAAGCGCCACCTCTTCTCGTGGGCGAAGGACCGATCCGAACCGCCCTGGGTCGAGGAGTACACCGTCGAGGACGCCGGGACGGCGTAGTTCCGGCGTCCGTCGCGACGGTCCCTAGAGACCGGCGTCCGCTGCCGACCGAGCGGTACGCGTCGACACGGTCGGCCACCGCGCCACTCGGTAGCACGAATCTCAAATGATTTAACCGTGGGACCGACCTAGTGGAACCGTGAGTGAAGAACAAGGGCGTCGTAATCTCCGGATGCCCAACGACGACGAGCTGTTCGCCGTGGTGACCGAACACAACGGCGGCAACCACGTGCGAGTCCGCTGCGAGGACGGCGAGAACCGGATGGGGCGCATCCCCGGCCGGATGAAGTACCGGACCTGGATCAACGAGGGCGACGTCGTCCTCGTCGAGCCCTGGGACTGGCAGGACGAGAAGGCCAACATCGAGTGGCGCTACACCGGTCAGGACGCGGACCAGCTCCGCGAAGAAGGACACATCGACTGATTTCTCGCCGCGCCGTCGGCCGCACGACGGTCCGGTGTCGCACTCCCCTCTCCCAGTGACGACCACCTGCGGGTCCCGACGACGCTCGCCCCCTCCCGCGTCCCCGGTCGTCGCGTGCGCCCGTCGCGGTAATCCCGGCGAAGGAATCCGCCGTCGCGCATAGGTCGTCTATAACCAACAGCCGACGGGACGAACCCGCTGTCGATGGAGCCCCGTCCGTCGACCTCACGGTCCACCGCCAGACCGGCGCGCGTCCCGTCCCTCCCCCGAACGACTCTCCACGGTTCGTCCCGCGCCCTCCCGTTCCGCGCACTTTCACCCGATGGAGGGGCCGGGCGATGACGGCCGCGACCAGGTCGGCGTTCGCGGCGTTCATCGCGCTCGCACTGGTCGCGACGGCCGGCGCGGGCGCGCTCGCCGACCGGCCGGCGCTCCAGGCCGGGGGTGGCTCGACGGGGGTCGACGGCTGTACGACGATAACCGAACCCGGGCGGTACGTCCTGTCCGCTGACATCGAGAACGCCGACCGGGGGGAGAACTTCACGTTCATCTCGCAGTCCTGCATCAGGATAGAGTCGAGCGACGTCGTCTTCGACGGGAACGACCACACCGTCGACGGGTTCGGCGTGAGCGACACCACCGCGATTCGCGTCGGCGGTAACGGCACGCTGTCGAACGTCACCGTCGAGAACCTCGCCGTCGACGAGTGGAACCGGGGCGTCTACGTCAAGAACGTCACGAACGCAACCGTCCGGGACGCGAACGTCTCCGGCAACGCCCTCGGCGTCTTCCTCGAGGACTCGACCGCGGTCCACCTCCGGAACGTGACCGCGACGGACAACTTCGTCGGCGTCTACGCCGGCAACGTCTCCGGGTCGTACGCGGCGTCAACGTTCCAGGACGGCGAACCGGTCGTCGTCGACCGGCGGGCGGGAACGGAGACGCCCACGGAGTCGCGGGACGCCGAGGCGGACGCGACGGCGGCCGGGAACGCGACGGCCGCGGCGGAGACGGACGAAGACGAGACGACGGCGACCTGACTACGACGACGCCTCTTCCTTGATGACCCTGGCCCACTCGGGCCACTCCCGGCGCTCCTCGCCGTCGAACGACGGGTCGCCGGACATCGACTTGATGGCCCTGGCGTCGTCGGTGCTCCAGACGGCCCCGTCCTCGTGGAACAGGCCGTTGAGGATGCCGTTGCGGCGCTGTGACCGGACGACGGCGGGCTTGACCATCAGCGACCAGAAGAAGTTGCCGAATCCCTGTTCCCGGATGATCGGTGCCATCGACGAGTAGTCGGAGGTCCGCTGGTCCGGTTTCGGTGCGGCGTGGAACCCCTCGCCGGCCCGGACGCGCTGCCACTCGGTGAGCCACACGGGCTGGTCGACGCGCTCGGCGGCTATCTTCACCTGCCGGAGCGCGTCGCGGAACACCTCCTGGCTCGTCGGGAAGTTGTAGTGGAACTGCAGGATGTCCGACCCCCAGTCGGCGTAGTCGAGGTCGTTGACGAGGCTCGTCGAACCGACTGTAAGCGGGACCGAGCCCCGGTTCCGGTCCATCGTCCGGAACATCCCGCGGCTGAACTTCGTCCGCGCCGTGCTCCACCCCGGTTCGTTCATCACCTCGACGCCGAGCAGTCGGTCGTCGTCGCCCCAGTTGTCGAGCACCCAGCGGACGTACTCGCGGGGCTGGTCCCACCGGCTCTCGTTCTGGACGACGGCGTTCCCCGGCGAGGCCACCGTCGTCGCCGTCAGCGGGTCCGTGTTCGTCAGGTTCTCCTCGGTCGGTTGCTGGCCGACGCCCTCGAACAGTATCACCAGCACCTCGATGTCGCGCTCGTCGGCCGCCCCCAGGAGGTGCTCGAACTCGCGCTCGGCCTCCCCCTGGTGTTCCAGCCAGTACTCGTAGTTCACCCAGGTCCGGATGGCGTTCAGGTTCACGCGCTCGGCGTACCCCAGGTCGCGTTCGACCACGCTCCGGTCGTAGTTCGACCACATCTGGTAGGAGTTCCAGGCCCGGGCGGGGAGGTACAGCGCGCCGCGGACGTCGACCGGTGGGTCGCCGTCGCGTGCGGTTTCCGTCCGTCCCTCAGCCTGTGCCTCCGTCGCCGACTCCGTCCCGGGGGTACCGGTCCCGTTCCGGGTGCGCTCGGTCGCCGGCCGACCGGACGCGTCCGACCCGGAGTCCGGGACGAACTGGCAGCCAGCGAGTCCCGCCAGCCCCGACCCGACGCCGGCCCGGAGAAACGATCGCCGCGTTCGCCGATCCATGGCTGTCACCGAGGAGTTCCGGCGAGAAATGTATACACCGCCTAGGACGCTCCCGCGGGGACGCGCCGGCGGTAACGCTCCCGTATCCGTTGAGGGAACCCGGGGACGGCGGGACGTTTTTGCCGCTGCCGCCCGAAGCGAGCGGGTGTCCTGGAACCGCCGAACCTTCCTGTCGACCGTCGCCGGCGCGGGCGCGGCAGCGAGCGCAGTCGTCGCCGGAGCCCCCTCGCGCGCCAGCCAGAGCGGGAACGACGGCGGGCGTGCGACCTACCGCAACCCGGTGTTCGCGGAGGTGTTCGCGGACCCGACGGCGATACGGGCCGACGACGGGACGTACTACGCCTACGCGACGTTCCACGACTGGGGCGGCGACCCCGCCCGACCCCGACTGATCCCCATCGCCCGCTCGGACGACCTCGTCTCGTGGTCGTACGCGGGCGAGGTCTTCGAGACGAAACCGGACTGGAAGGACAGCGGAGGACTCTGGGCCCCCGAGATCGCCCGTCTCGGCGGCCGGTACGTCCTCTACTACTTCTACGCCCGCTTCGGTGACCCGAACCCGGGGATCGGCGTCGCGACGGCGGACGCCCCGACCGGCCCCTTCGAGGACCACGGGATGCTCCTGCGGAGCCAGGGGATCGGCGTCCCCAACTCCATCGACCCGTGCCTCGTCGAGCACGGCGGTCCGACGCTGTTCTGGGGGAGCAAACAGGGTATCTACGGGGTCGACCTCGCCCCGGACGGGCGCTCGCTCGCCGGCGACCCGGTCCGGATAGCGGGCGACGGCGTCGAGGCCCCCTACGTCGTCCGGCGGAACGGCCGCTGGTACTTCTTCGGTTCGCGCGGCACCTGCTGTGTGGGCGCGGACAGCACGTACCACGTCGTCGTCGGCCGTTCCGACTCGCTCGACGGCCCCTACCGGAACCGCGAGGGGGAGTCGCTGCTGGACGCGACGGGGACGACCATCCTCCACGGGAGCGACTACTTCGCCGGCCCCGGCCACAACGCGGTCGTCCGGGACGACGCGGGCGACGACTGGCTCCTCTACCACGCCTACGAGCGGAGCGACCCGTGGGCCGGCGAGGCGCCGCGTCGCGTCCTCATGCTCGACCGGTTGTCGTGGACGGACGGGTGGCCGACGGTCGAGGGGAACCGCCCGAGTCGGGTCGCGCCCGTGCCGACGGTCGACGGCTCCGGAACCGCCACCGGGTGAGGCCGGGTGACGGCCGGCGTTCCGTTCCCGTCCCCGGGAAACGCGACCCTATCGGGCCGGCGGTCCCGAAACCGGTGTGACGTCGCCGGCGATCAGCGACGGATAACGAAGGGCGTCGACGCCGACCGCTCTCGTCATGTCCGACGAGTTCGCGCCCCCTCGGACGGGGCGTCCGGCCGTCGCCGTCGTCGTCGCCGTGGCCCTGGTCTGCCTGATCATCGCCGGCGGTGCCGCGGTCACCGCACAAACCGACGACGGGGCCGGGACGGCCACCGAGGAGGGCGGCGTGCCGACTCAGACCACGGCCTATCTGAGCGTCGTCCACGCGGCACCGGACGCGCCGCAGGTCGACGTCGCCGTCGACGGCAGGACCGCGTTCTCGAACGTCCCCTTCGGTGCGGCGAGCGGCTACCTGGCGCTCGCCGCCGGGGATCACCGGCTCACGATCACCGCGTCCGCGAACGGGTCGGTCGTCTTCGAGGGGAACCTGACGCTCGACCCGCGGAGCGTGACGACGCTCGCCGTCTCCGGCCCGGCCCCCGGAAACGAGACGGGGGCGGCGCCGACGGTCCAACCGGTGAGGTTCGACGACGACGCCTTCGTTCCGGCCGACGACGAGTCGGCGATGCGCGTCGTGAACCTCGCGCCGGGTGCTCCGGCGATGGACGTCGCGCTCGCGGACGACAGCACCGTGGTCGCAGAGAACCTCTCTGCCCGGAACGCCTCGGAGTACGTGACCCTCCCGCCGGGAGAGCACACGCTGGTGGTCCGGGCGGCGAGGGCGGGCGGGAACGGGACGGTGCTCGCGACGGCCGACGTCGCGCTCGAAAACGGGACCGCCTATTCGGCCATCGCGACGGGTGACGTGACCGGCGGCGAGGAGTCCGCCGCCCTCGACGTCGACACGTCGGCGGACGCCGCGCTGGCCGTCGCGCTCCCGTCCGCGGGGACGGGACCGGGCGGCGCGAACGCGACCGGCGAACCCGTCGCCGGGACGGAACCCGGCGCAGGCGCCGGACGGCCGACCGGAACGGCCGCGGGGAGCGCAACTGGCGCTCCCGGCGTCGAGTCCGGCACTCCGGCAGCGGGGACCCCCGGTCCCCAAACCGGCGGCGGTACCGCGCCCGGAACGGCCACGAACGCGACCGAAACCGACGCGGTCGGCGTCGAGACGACGGCCACCGACGGGGGCGCTACCGCCGGAACCGACACCGCGACCGGGACGCCGACGGGCATCCTCTGACCGGTGGGTCCCGCCGCTCGTCGTCGAGTGAGCGACGCTCCGGGAATCAGTAGCTACCGCTGGCGGCGTAGCGTCCAAAGAAAACGCAACTACGACGTCGCCCGGGGGCGACGGGTAGGAGCGTAATTAAACCCGAGTGACGTTGGTCGCGCGGGGGCCCTTGGGGGCCTGTTCGATGTCGAATTCGATCTCGGTCCCTTCCGTGAGGTCCTCGCCGCCAACGTCTTCCATGTGGAAGAAAACGTCGTCGTCCGCGTCCTCAGTCTCGATGAAACCGTAACCGCCTGTGTCGTTGAAGAAGTCAACCTTACCGTTTGCCATTGCTTCTAAACACAGTGGAGGGGGGTACATAAGGCTGGCGAGGGTCGTGGTACCCCGACACGTGTTTCGTGGACGGACGTGCAATCGGCGGAGCCGACGGTGGACGGATCGCCAGCGGGCGACGGGTCCATCGCCGTCCGGGAGTGCGCTCCCGGGCCGTTCCGCCCGCCGCACCCTCCGACGGTGCTTTACGCCGCCGGCGACAGCTATCGGACGTGAACGCCGACGACGTCCGTCAGGAGTGGGCAGAACGGTCCGGGGAGTACTCGCCGGCGTACTACGCCTACTACGGGCCGGACGAGACGAGCGAGCGGGTCCGGGAGTCGCTCGAACGGTTCGTCGGACGCGACGCGGCCGTCCTTGAACTGGGCTGTAGCTCCGGGCGGCACCTCTCGCACCTCCACGACGCGGGGTTCACCGACCTCTCGGGCGTGGAACTCAACGACGAGGCGTTCGACGTGATGGCGGAGGCGTACCCGGACCTCGCCGCCGCCGGCACGTTTCACGCCGCCGCCATCGAGGACGTCGTGGGCGAGTTCGACGATGACCGCTTCGACGCCGTCTACTCCGTCGAGACGCTCCAGCACATCCACCCGGACGACGAGTGGGTGTTCGCGGAACTGGCGCGGATAACGGACGAACTCCTCGTCACCGCGGAGATAGAGGAGCCGACCGGTGACGAATCGACCGACGAGGCCGGGCCGACCGACGGCGCTTCGACCGGCGACGGAACCGGAACCGACGCCGACGTCAACTACGTCCGCGACGAGTTCCCGCTGTACTACCGGGACTGGACGGCCGTCTTCACCGACCTCGGTTTCACCGAGGTGGACGTGGACGAGACGAAGCGGGACACCGTCCGGACGTTCCGCGCCTGACGCCGTCGCTCCTCGCGTGCGGGGCGAGGCGGAGGTGCAACGTTAAAGTGTCGTCGCTCCAACATCCGGTGAATGACGGAGTTCCGCCCGCTCGCGTTCCGCCCGTCGCGCCCCGAACTCGCGGTGTTCGTCTCCGGCGTGACGAGCATGGGGCTGGAGATACTCGCGGGACGGATGATAGCGCCCCAGTTCGGCAGCAGCATCTACACCTGGGGGACCATCATCGGCGTCTTCCTCGCCGCGCTCAGCTACGGCTACTACCGCGGCGGCCGGATGGCGGCCCGGCGCGCGTCGAACGACCGGTTGGCAATACTCTTCCTCCTGACCGCGCTGTACGTCGCCGTGCTCATCTTCGCCGGCGACCTGCTGTTGCGCTCGACGACGGCGTTCCCGCTCCCGAGCCGGTTCGCGTCGCTTCCGGCGGTGACGCTACTGTTCGGCCCGCCGACGTACCTGCTCGGCTACGTGAGCCCGTACGCCGCGGAACTCTCCGCGAAGGAGGGCATCGGCGAGGCGTCGGGCCACGTCTACGCGGTGGGGACGGTCGGGAGCATCGTCGGCGCGTTCGGGACGACGTACTTCCTCATCCCCGCGCTGGACGTGCAAGCCATCGCCCTCTCCTTCGGCCTCGTCTCGGTGGCGGCCGCGGTGGGACTCGCCCGCCCCTGGGTTGACGGGGACCGGGCCGTCGCGAGCGTCGGCGTCGCGCTCCTGCTCGTCGCGGCGACGGTGAGCGGCGCGGCGGGCGTCTCCGCCGAGGGCCGCGTCGTCCACCAGAGCCAGACGGCGTACCAGGAACTCGAGGTGGTCGACAGGGGCGACGTCCGGACGCTCTACCTCGACGGCCAGCGCCACAGCGCGATGGACCGGAGCGACCCCGACCGGCACGTGTTCGAGTACACGCGCTACTTCCACCTGCCGATGCTCCTGAACGACGATATCGACCGGGTGCTGTTCGTCGGCGGCGGCGGGTTCACTGGCCCGAAGCGGTTCGTCGACGAGTACGACGACGTCACCGTCGACGTGGCAGAGATAGATCCGGCGGTCGTGGACGCGGCGAAGCGCTACTTCCGCGTCGAGGAGAGCGACCGCCTGAACGTTCACACCACCAGCGGGCGGCAGTTCCTCCGGAAGACGAACCACACCTACGACCTCATCGTCCTCGACGCCTACCGGAAGGACAAGGTCCCCTTCCAGTTGACCACCGTCGAGTTCATGCGCCTCGCGAACGACCGCCTCTCCGAGGACGGCGTCCTCTTCGCCAACCTCATCTCCGCTCCGTCGGGCCCGGCCTCGAAGTTCTACCGCGCCGAGTACAAGACGATGGACCGGGTGTTCCCACAGGTGTACAGTTTCCCGACGTCCCCGAGCGTCGCCGTCCAGAACGTCGAGGTGGTGGCGACGAAGAACGACACCGTCGTCACGGAGGCCCGACTCCGCGAGCGCAACCGGCGGCGCGACGTCGGGGTCAACCTGAGCGAGGAGATAGGGAGCTATCGGCGCGACGAGAACACCGGTGACGTGCCGGTGCTGCGCGACGACCACGCGCCGGTCGACAGCCTGCTCGACCCGATGGCCGGCCAGCGCTACGTCGTCCAGCGCGCCGAGGCGACCCCCTCGGCGGCGAACGGTTCGACGACGAACGGGTCGACCGCGAACGGATCCACCGCGACCGGATAGGCGGCGAACGGGCCGGCACCCGAACGGGGCGACCGGGTCACCGCTTCACCGCTCGCTAGGATTCGTCCGCGTCGCTCTCGCCCCCGTCGTTCTCGTCCGCTCCGTTCTCGCCAGTTCCCTCCGCCTCGCTTTCGTCCGTCTCACTCTCCTCCGCGTGGTCCGCCCCGCTCTCCTCCGCTTCGTTCCACTCCCTCTCGTCTTCATCGTCGACGACGTCCGCCACTAGCTCCTCGTCGACCTCCATCTCGCCGGGTTCGGCGGGTTCCTCCCGCGCGTCCGCCTCGGCGAGTTCGGCCATCTCCGCCGGCGTCCGGTCCTCGCCCGGCAGTTCGTCGTCCGCTTCCGCCGACTCACCGACCCCTTCGACGTCGACCGAGACGGCCTCGCCGCCGGAAAACGACTGCCGACCCTCACCGGGCCGCACGCCGACCGGCCCGGCGTCCGACGCCGACTCGGGCAGCGAGTTCGCGGCCGCTCCGCCGCTTCCGGACCGCAGGCGACGCGCGGCGACGTAGCCCATGACCAGCACCCCGAGTCCGGCGAGGGCTCTCAGCAGTCGGCCTCCCGACCCCCCGCCGTCCGGGACGGCCGCCCGCTCGGGTTCGTCGCTGGTGCGCTCCCGCCTGGAGAACAGTGATGGGCTCACACCGTCCGTTGGGTCGCCGACGAGATACCGGTTCGGGAAGTCGACCGGTCCTCGCCCTCGCCCGGGAGTCCACTGATAAGTAGACGGTTTCTAACCAATGAAGAAGTGGTTATGGACAAGAATGTACGGTACGTGGACAGTAAACACGGTGGCGACGAAACGGTGGGGTGGCACGGGCAGTGCCAGGGAAATCGATGACAGACCACGACTCTCGTCCGGCCGCCGGGTCGGACGGACGACGGGACGGTGTATCGTTCGACCGACGCAGGTATCTACAGACGCTGGCTGCGCTGGGGGCGGCCGGCGTCGGTTCCTCGGCCGCGGTGCCCGCCGCGACGGCCCAGGAGTCGCCGGAGCTGGGCGACTACCACCAGGCGCTCCGGGACGACCTCACGGGTCGCGGCGGCAACCGGACGCTCCCCGCCGGGGAGTACGTCTACAGGACGACGGAGGAGGCGGCGCTCGAGGCGTTCTCGCTCGAGGGCCCGGGCCGGACGTCGACCATCTCCGTCGACGTCGACGCCGTGCCGCTCACGACGGCGGAGCGTCTCGAGATACCCGGGTTCTCGCGTCGTCCGTCCGACGTCACCTACAGGGGGGCGATCGAGGACCACTCGTTCGAGGCCGGCGATCTCCTCCTCGGCGTCGCGTGGGTCCGGAGCGACTCGGAGGAGGCAGAGGCGAAGGCCGCGTTCAGGTACGAGTACACCGACGCGGACGGCGACGCCGCCTACACCGACAGCTTCGTCCAGCGGGGCGCGGAGATCGACCCGACCGACGAGTGGATGCGGTACTTCTTCCCCGTCGAGGTGGGCGAGATACCGGACGGGTCGGATCCCACCCCGTTCCTCGAGTTCTGGACCGGCTACGGGCGACAGACCGTCGAGTTCGGCGGGATGGCGCTGATCGACTACAGCGACGCGGACGTCGACCTCGGGACGCTCCCGCCGTACGACTACGAGGGACGCTCGCCCGACGCCGAGTGGCGCGACGCCGCCCAGGAACGCATCGAGGAGTACCGGAAGACCGACGTCGAGGTGGAGGTCCTCGGCCCTGGCGGCCAGCCGATGCACGGGGCATCGGTCGAAGTCGAGATGCAGGAACACGCGTTCGACTTCGGGAGCGCCGTCTCGGTGGGTCACATCAACGGCGAGGACGAGGTCGACGAGACCTACCGGGAGACGTTCCTGGAGAACTTCAACAAGGCCGTCATCGAGAACGGTCTGAAGTACCCCTCGTTCCTCGGTCCGTGGGGCGACAGCAAGGAGGGGGCCAGGGAGGCCCTTCGCTGGCTGAACGACAACGAGATCCCCACGCGCGGGCACTACCTGCTGTGGGAGGAGTACGGCACCGACGGCGGCGGCGGCATGGCCATCGAGGACCCCGACTCCATGTCCGCCGAGGAGATTACCCAGTTGATCACCGAGCGAATCACTAACCACGCCAGCGACATCGGGGACATGGTGACCGACTGGGACATGCACAACCACCCCATCTGGCAGTCCAACTTCCGCGACGACCCGGACCTGGGCTGGGAGGCGGTCGACCGGTGGTGGGAGGCCGCCGACGAGGCGACTGACCAGGGCCTGTACACCAACGAGATGGGTGCCATCGGCGGCGCGTGGCAGCGGAGCCAGTACCTCGACTTCGTCGAGCGCCTGGTCGAGAACGACTACCCGCTCGACGGCATCGGGTTCATGGGCCACCACCAGCAGCAGTGGAACCAGATGCTCCCCATCACCGGCGACCGGAGCATGGAGGAGGGGTTCGACGCCTTCGCAGAGTTCGGCGTCCCGCTCCTCATCACGGAGTTCGACATCGAGATATTCGACCGGCGCAACGCCCAGGACGTCGCGGTCCAGGCGGACTACACCCGCGACTTCCTGACAATGGCGTTCAGCAAGGAACCCGTCGAGGGCGTCATCTCCTGGGGCTTCTGGGCCGGCGACCACTGGCGGCCGACCGGCGCGTACTTCGACGAGGACTGGACCCTGCGCGAGAACGGCGAGGTGTACATGGATCTGGTGTTCGACGAGTGGTGGACCGAGGAGCGCGGCTGGACCGACGAGGACGGCGTCTTCTCCACCCGCGGCTTCGAGGGCGAGTACCGGGTCAGCGCCCGGAAGGGCGCGCTGTACGGCGAGACGACCGCCACGTTCGACGACGACGCCGGCACGGTGACGGTCGAACTCACCCCGCCAGGCAAGGACGACTCGAAGGACGAGTCCGACGAGAAGCCGGGGAAGAAACCGGGCAAGGGGCCGAAGAACGGCTCCGACGGACCGTGGGGAGACGACCCGGACGATAGCCCGTGGGGCGACGAGTGGGGTAACGACTCGGACGACGGCCCGTGGAACGACTCTGACGGCGGGCCCTGGGGCAACGACTCCGACGGCCCGTGGGGCAAACCACACGGCAACCGGACAGACGGCAAACGCGGCGGATCCGGGAACGGGTCGGACGGCCCCTGGTGGCGCGACGACTGAGCGTCGCCTGTCGGGGTAGTTGGCGGCTGACGGCGTAGCGAAACCGGCGTCCCGCGCGAGGGGCCGCGCCCCACGCCGCCCCTCAGTCGCTCATCTTCGTGACGACGGGACAGTCGGCGTTCAGCAGTATCTCCTGGGTCGCGCTCCCGAACATCGCCTTCCCCGTCGGCGACCGGCGCCGACCGCTGATCACCAGGTACCGCGGGTCGACGTCCGCGGCCTCCGCGAGCGTCTCGTCCGCGACGTCACCGACGCGGCCCCGCGGTTCCACGTCGATAGAGCCGTCGTCGCCGTCTATCGTCCGCTCTATCACCCGCTGGGCCGCCTTGGCTGCGCTCTCGGCCGCCCGCTCGCGCGTGACGTCCTCCCCCGCGTCGACGTGGGCCCTGTACTCCTCCGTCCGGACGACGTGGAGGACGATCAGGTCGTCGCCGTACGCCGTCGCCAGGTCGTGGGCTATCGGGACGACCGTCTTCGCTCGCTCCCGCTCGTTCACCGCCACGAGGATGACCATACAGTACTGTCAGTTTCCCAACTACAAGTGCGTTGTCGTGGTGTGGATGGCTCGTCCGGTGGTGATTCGGGGAGTCGTCTTCGCCGGTGCTGAGAATCGCGGCTGGCGGCCACGACTCCGTGGATAGAAAGCTGGCCTCGGCACTCATAGGGTTCGTCACCGCACGGTGGTCATCCGCGCTCGGAACCGCGGGTTCGTCATCGGCCGGGCGTAACTACGGCCCCCGGCCCCAAGTCGATTGCCACTTCGTTCATCCGCCCCACTCGCCGCGGACGTCGCCGGCGACGTTGTCGCGCCAGACGTCGAAACCCTCCTCGCAGTCGGGGTTCGAGCCGAGGTGGTCGACGAAACCGGCGCCCGGGTCGGCGAGTTCGTCGCCGCAGAACGGGCACGTGCGCGGGTCACTCCAGTTGGTTGCGGTGCTGGCGGCCATGACTGGCTAGTAGTTCTCGGGGGCCTTTGTTAACAGTTACCAATAAACACGTTCTAGGAGGGTAAGGTTATCCTCCGGCGTCGGTCGCCGGGTGGCGCGGTCGCCTCGACCGCTGCCGGGCACCCGCCCGACCCGCCGCGACCGGTCGGTTCAGGGGTCGGGTCGCGGGTTCCGCAGGCCGGCGTGGACGTCGCGCGTCCGGTCGCGTCGCATCCGCGCGCGGAGGTCCGGGGCCACGCCGGGGACGGGCGAGCCCTCGGGGAGGGTCGGGTCGGCCGCGTCGTCGCTCCCCTCGCCGGGGTCGTCGTCCCCCTCGCCGGGATCGTCCGGCCCCGCCGGGTCGGTACGGCCGGCGTCGACCAGTTCGTCGGCGGGGACCGGATACCGGCGGAGGTCCCTGTGGAGGGCGATGCCGGTCCGCGCGCCGTCGCCCATCGCGATGGGCGTCTGGTTCTGGCCGTGGGTGACGTCGCCGACGGCGTAGACGCCGTCGACGCTGGTCTCGCCGTCCCCGTCCACCGCGAGGGAGCCGTCGTCGTTCAGGTCGCAGTCCAGCGACTCGGCCAGTCCGGTGTTGTAGTCGGCGCCGTACATCGCGAAGCCGCCGAGGTACTCGCGCTCGCTCCCGTCGGCGAACGTCAGGCCGGCGAGCCAGGGGCCGTCGCCGCCGCCGGCGACCCGTTCGTGCCCGACGGCTCCCACGGGACTGTCGCCGGGGGCGTCCTCGGTGAACGGTTCGACGACGCTGGCGTCGACCCGCTCGACCGGGTGCGCCCGGACCTGCCGGGCGGTGTCGTCGTCCCACGTGGGTTCCGCGCCGTCGAGCAGCAGGTCCACGTCGTCGGTGAAGTTACAGAGGAGCATCGCGACGTGGGCGGCGTGGTCGTCGTGGCCGAGGACGAACACCGACGCGTCGGCGAGGGCGTAGGCGTCGCAGTGGAGACAGTAGTGGAGGCCGCGGCCGGTGAACCGCTCCAGCCCGGGGACGTCCGGACTCCGGTCGGTGAACCCCGTGGCGAGGACGACCCGTCTGGCCCGGACGTCGCCGTGGGCGGCCTCGACCCGGAAGCGGGGGCCGTCGTCGCTGTCACTCGTCCCATCGCCACTGTCGCCCGTCACGTCGCTGGCGTCCCTGGCGTCCATCACGTCGGTGACCGCATCGGGGTAGCAGTCCGCGCCGTACTCCTCCAGCTGGCGGATTCCGAGTTCGGCGAGTTCGCGCCCGGAGACGTCCTCTGAGACGCCGACCAGGTTGTGGACGTTCTCGACCGCGGCGTGGCGGCCGCCGGCCTGCTCGAACAGCGCGGTCCGGTGGCCGAGGCGCGTCGCGTAGAGGGCCGTGGTCAGGCCGGCGGGGCCGCCGCCGACGACCGCGACGTCGTACGAGGGGGGATCGCTCATGGCGGCGCGCAGCTAGGGTCCCCAGACAGTTGACGCTGATCCGTCGTCCCGGTCGCGGCGAGAACGCTCGGTCGACCAGTGTGGCGGCCGGCGGGGCCGCTCGGCCGCTGCTGGCGGTGACAGGTGGCGGGTACTTTTCTGCACCGGTGCCGAGGCTCCTCGTATGGATTCGAGCCGAGGGACGCTGCTGCTCCTCGTCGGGCTGCTGGGCCTGCTGTCGGCGCTGTTCGTCCTCCCATTCCTCCAGTACTTCCTCCTCGCAGTCGTCCTGGCGTTCCTGCTCGCGCCGGTGGAGACCTACCTCGAGCAGTGGGCGGGGCCGCGCGTCGCCGCCGGTAGCGTCGTCGCGGGGGCGACGGTCGCGATCATCCTCCCGCTCGTCGTGGTGACGAGCGCCGTCGCGGCGGACGCGGCGGAACTCGTGGCGACGATCAGGCGCGGCGACCCGTCGCTCGACGAGGTCGAGCGGTTAATCGAACGGATCACGGGCACCGACGTCTCCATCGACGAGATACTCCGGTCGCTGGTCAGCGACGGGGGGTCCGGCGCGGTCGACAGCCTGCTCGGCGTGTTCGGCGTGGTCACCCACGCCGCCATCGGTCTCAGTCTCGCGCTCTTCCTCCTCTACTACTTCCTGAAGGACGGCGACCGCTTCGTGGCGTGGCTCCGCTGGGTCCTGCCGCTGCCGGACACCGTCAAGGACGACCTGTTCGAACGGATCGACGCCATCACGTGGGCCGTCCTCGCGGGGCACGTCCTCGTCGCCGTCGTCCAGGGGATGATCGCGGGCGTGGGCCTCTTCGTCGCCGGCGTCCCGAACGCCCTGTTCTGGACCGCGGTGATGATCGTCCTCGCGCTCCTCCCCATCGTCGGATCCTTCCTCGTCTGGGGACCGGCCGCGGCCTACCTCGCGCTCACGGGCGAACCCGCCGCCGCGGTCCTCCTGACCGCGTACGGGGCGGTCATCGTCGGCCTGTCGGACAACTACCTGCGCCCCATCGTCGTCGACCGGTACGCCCAGGTCAACCCGAGCGTGGTCATCATCGGCGTCGTCGGCGGCCTCTACGTCATCGGGTTCATGGGCCTGTTCGTCGGGCCGATAATCATCGGCGTCCTCCGGGCGACCCTCGACGTCTACCGCGAGCAGTACGTGTCGGTCGAGGGCCCGTGACGCGCGGCGGTCGCGTCCCCGTACCCACTCCTTACATCCGTCGAGAGTCGTAGGTAGGATCGATGCTCGTCCTCGGCGACGCTCACGCCTCCGACCCGGACAACCGCGACGCGCTGCTGGCGGCGTACGCCGACGCCGACGCGGACGTCGCCCTCCAGCTCGGGGACCTGGAGTACTACGACCTGCCCGTCCCCACCTACTTCATCGCGGGGAACAACGAGGACTTCGACGTCGTCGAGGCGATGCGCGCCGGCGAGCAACCGCCCGGCGTCGCCAACGCCCACCTGCTCGCCGGGACGGCGGCCGACGTCGGGGGCCTCCGCGTCGCCGGCCTGTCGGGCAACTTCGCGCCGACGCGCTACGGGAAGGCGCGGAGCGAACTCGCCGGCGACCGGCGGCGACACTTCACCCACGAGGACGTTGAGCGGACCGCCGCGCTGGAGGACGTGGACGTCCTCCTCACCCACGAGGCACCGAACGGGCTGCTGTCCTACGACTACGACCCGGGCTGTGACCACGTGGACGACCTGATAGACGCGTTAGACCCGGACCTCTGTCTCGTCGGCCACCACCACAGCCACCACGAGACGACGGTCCACGGCACCCGCGTCGTCGGCCTCGCGCCCGCCTGGGAGTGTTACTACCTGCTCGACCCGTCGGACCTCACGCTTTCCGTCCGCGAGACGCCGACCGGGTGACCCGGCGAGCGTCCAGTCAGGAGGAACGTCGGGAGGCCGCTATCCGTCGTCACGAGCGCTTTCGCCGGCCTGCCGTCCGGACCGCGCTCCACCCGCTCACTCATTCACCCAGTCACTCACGCGCTCTCCGACGATGACAGCACGAACCGCCTGACCGCTGAGGCGTACGCTGCCGGTCGTTCGAGCGTACAGACGTGACCTGCACCGGGGACCACCGCCAGGGTGGCACCCCCTTTCGCCTCGGCGTGCTTCCGCTCGCCCAGGCGGTTGAGCAGGTCCCACTTCCCGTTGCAGACGAGCGCGGGCCCGGGATAGGCGGCGAACGCCGCCCGGAAGTCCCTGCCGGCGAGTTCGAACCCGGCCTCGCCGAACCGCGCCGGGTGGAACCCGCCGTCGAGTATCTCGGCCTCGGCCGCCGGGTCCAGGTCCAGGGACCGGACGAACCGCCCGGCCAGCCCCGTCAGCGCGTGGTCGACGAGCTCCGACCGGGTCGCGTAGTCGGCTATCGTCGAGACGACACGGGTGAGCACGGCGAGGGTTCCGACCGGGTTGGCGCTGCTCCCGGAGACGACGAGGGACTCGACCTTACCGGGGTGCCGTCGGGCGTACTCCGTCGCGACGTACCCCCGAGCGAGAGGCCGACGACGGCCGCCTCGCCGCCCGCCACCCGTTCGACCACCTCGTCGAGTCGTTCGACCGCTTCCGCGAGCGTGAACTCGCCCTCGTCCCGTTCGCCGTGGCCGGGGAGGTCCATCGCCACGTACCGGAACTCGTCGGTCAGCGCGTCCCGCTGTGGGACCCACTGCTTCCGGGTGAACGTGACGCCGTGGACGAAGACGATCGGCTTCCAGTCCGGCGGTCCCGCGACGTCGACGCCCCGCATCTCGACGGTCCTCGCTCGTTCGCTCATGTGTGTCCACTATCACGCCAGTCGCCCATAGTCCCCGGGGACGGTCCATCGCCGCCGGACGCCGACCGATCGGTAACGACGTCGAAACCGGGCGAAGGCGGTGCTTTCCTCCCCGTCCGGGTGCTCCTCCCGTCCGACCCGTCACGGCGAGTGAGTTCCCGTCGGCGCGTGCCGTCGCCCCGTCGCCGGTCCGACCGCACCGCTCGCCCGACGCGAGCGTGATTCCCACCCTAGGACGGCCAGCGACGCCGATAGGCCGGGGTTAGGCCGCGAACCGTCGCCATCGCTTTTCAGCGGGACGCGAGAACCTCCACGCCCTCGTCGCGCGGGCGGACACCGGGCGAGTCCCGGTCGCCCCTCGCGCCGCGAGGGAGGCTACCATGACGGACGACACCACACCGACTGCGAACGGATCGCCGCCCGCGGACCGGACGACCCCGTCGCGACGCGACGTCCTCCGGGCGACCGGGGCCGCCGGCGTCCTCGCGAGCACCGGACTGCTCTCCGGCGCTGCGGGCGCACAGCAACGGGAGACGATCAGGCTCGACGGGCGCATCGACGCCTGGATCGGCCGCGAACCGGCCGACATCGAGGGGGAGCGCAACCCGACGCTCGAACTCGAACCCGGCACCGACTACCGGGTGGTCTGGGAGAATGTCGACGGCGTCGACCACAACTTCGTGATAACGGACGCCGCCGGCGACCAGTTGATACGGAGCGAGGTGATCGGTGAACTCGGCGCCACCCAGACCGTCGACTTCACGGCGACGACGGACATGACGACCTACTTCTGCGAGGTCCATCCGGCCACGATGCGAGGGCCGGTCGACGCCGGTGGCCGGGAGACGCCCGCCGTCCCGGACGAACGCCAGATACCCCGCGAGGGGACGGTCGGCCTCCGGGAGGTCGCGTCCGGACTGACCGCGCCGCTCGGCATGGAGGTCGGCGACGAGACGCGGTACGTCGTCGACCAGACGGGCCAGATCTACTCGCTCGACGATTCGGACCTCTCCGACCCGTTCCTCGACGTCTCGGACCGGATGGTCGACCTCGGCGTCTCGCGACTCCGCGGCTACGACGAGCGCGGGTTGCTCGGCCTCGCCTTCCACCCCGACTACGCGGACAACGGGCGCTTCTTCGTCCGGTACAGCGCGCCCCTCGGGGAGGACGATCCGGAGGACTACAACCACGCCGAGGTGCTCTCCGAGTTCAGGGCGACGGACGACCGGTCGAGCGCCGACCCGGAGAGCGAGCGCCGCCTCCTCGAACTCCCCTCGCCGCAAATGAACCACGACGGCGGCGCTGTCGCCTTCGGCCCGGACGGCCTGCTGTACGTCGCGCTCGGCGACGGCGGCGCCGCCGACGACGTCGGCCCCGGCCACGTCGATGACTGGTACGACCGGAACCGGGGCGGCAACGGCCAGGACGTCGAGTCGAACCTCTGGGGGAGCATCCTCCGACTCGACGTCGACCCGCCGGAGGGCGAGGGGCAGACGCAGGCGGAGGCACCGGTCGGCGTCCCCGCGGAGAACCCCCTCGTCGACGACCTCTCGTTCCCGCTGAACCTGCAGTACGCCTGGGGCTTTCGCAACCCCTGGCGGATGTCGTTCAACGACGGCGCGCTGTTCGTCGGCGACGCCCAGCAAAACCTCTGGGAGGAGGTGAACGTCGTCACCCGCGGCGGGAACTACGGGTGGAACGTGAAGGAGGGAACCCACTGTTTCAGCACGGAGAACCCGACCGAGGTCCCCCGGGACTGTCCGGACAGCACGCCGATGAACGTCCGCGGGGGCGAACCGCTGCTGGACCCGATCATCGAGTACCGGCACCGCGAGAGCACGACCGCCTTCATCGACGGGTCGGTCGTCATCGGCGGCTACGTCTACGACAACCAGACCGTTCCGTCGCTGACGGGCTCGTACGTCTTCGGCAACTGGAGCGGCGAGGGCGTCATCGAACCCGAGGGGGAGATATTCGTCGCGTCGCCGCCCGGCGACGCCGACCTGGACAGTGCCGTCCAGCGTGCGACGAACGACCGCCCCAACGACCACGACCTGTGGGACGTCCGGAAACTCCGCATCGCCGGCGCGCCGGACGGCCGACTCGACCGGTACGTCCTCGGCTTCGGCCGGGACGACGACGGCGAACTGTACGTGCTCACCTCCGGCAACTTCCGGCCGCGCGGGGACACCGGCGTGGTGTACAAACTGGTAGCGCCGGAGCAGGGCGAGACCGTCACGCCGTCCGAGGCCGAGACGGAGACGCCGGCCGACGAGACGCCCGCGGAAACTGAGGCCGAGACCGGAACGGCCACGGAGACGGAGACCGGGACGCCGGCCGGGAACGGCACCGAGACGGCCACCGGTACGGAGCCACCGACCGACACGGCCTCGCCCGGAACCGAGACGAGTACGCCCGGCGAGAACGGAACGGCGACGCCCGGTGGGAACGGGACGTCGACGCCGGGGAACGGGACGGGGACGCCCGACGGCTAGTCGTCCGGGGGCGACTCGTCGCCGAAGCCGAACCAGCCGTCCCACACCGGCCGGAAGGCGCTCTCGGCCTCGGCGACGGCGTCCCACTCGGCGAGGCCCCGTTCCTCGCGCGTCCCCGGGACGGTGTTGTCGAGGACGAGCGCCGCGAGGCCGCCGACCGCCATGCCGGTCGACCCGACGACGTACAGCGTGTCGGCGACGATTCGCGCGCCGAGGACCGGGCCGGCGACGGGGACGGCCGCCAGTCCCTGGCGGAAGGCCGCGAGCGACCCGACGTTGGCGACGTACTCCGGAATCGCGAGGCCGACGAAGAGGGCGAAGCCGACGACGAAGACGTTGCGCGAGGAGTCCAGGTCGACGTAGCGGAGGTTCGACAGGCCGACGGCGACTATCTGGCCGAACATCGCGACGAAGAGGCCGCCGACGATGGGGTCCGGGACGGTCGCGACGAGGCGGCCGAAGTAGCCGACGAAGCCGACGACGAGCATGACCACGGCGCCTATCTGGACGACGTAGCGCGAGGCGACGCCGGTCAGCCCGATGGCCCCGATGTTCTCTGAGTAGGAGGTCGACCCGGCCGTCCCCATGATCCCCGAGAAGACGTTCATCAGCCCCTCCATCCCGATGCCGTGGTTCATCCGGCGCTCGCTGGGCATCCCGCTGCCGGTAAGGCGCGCGACGGCGTGGTAGTCGCCGACGCTCTCGACGATTGAGGCGACGACGCCCGCGAACATCCCGACGACGAAGGCCGCCTCGAACGTCGGCGTCCCCCACTGGAACGGGTAGATGGGGAGCAACGGGCGCGCCTCGCCGATCGTTCCGAGAGCGACGTGGCCGGCCGTCTCAGGCGCGTAGACGCCCGCGACAGAGAGGCCGGCGGCGACGAACCAGGCGATGCCGACGCCCAGCACGACGGGGAACAGGCGGAAGACCCGGTGGCGCCGGTCGAGGTACTGCGAGAAGCCGACGATGGAGACGAGCGTCAGGCCGAGCAGCCACCAGTTCGTCCCGGCGGCGGTGACCTGCGAGACGTCGAACAGCGCCAGGCCGATCAGCGTTATCGTCGGCGCGATAACGACGGGCGAGAGGAAGCGCCGGAGTTTGCCGACGACCCCGAGGTAGCCGATGGCCACCTCCGTCAGCGAGGCGACGATGATCGCCCCCTGGAGCGCCTGCAACCAGGTCTGCCAGCCGACCTCGCCGGGGAGGACGGCGACGGTGGTGACGATGGCGACGGCCGGCGCGAGCATGGAGAACGGCGCCCCCTGGACCAGCGGGTAGCGGTTCCCGAGGGTCGTCTGCGCCAGCGTCGCGACGCCGGAGACGACGAAGAACGTGCCGACGAACCGGGCGGTCACGTCCGTCGGCATCTCCATGGCGCGCGCCAGGACGAGCGGGACGGCCACGTTCGCGCCGACCATCGTCAGGTAGTGTTGCAGGCCGAGCACGGCGGACGTCGGGAGCGGCGGCCGCTCCTCGATGCCGTACTCGACGAACGAGGCTCCGCCGGCTGTCCCGTCGCCGTCGTCGTCAGCGGTCATCGGTCTGGATAGGGGCCATCAGTACTCTATCGGTTCGCGGTCCTTCCAGAACAGGCCCGAGGGCGACTCCGGGCCGAAGCGGGCGAGCCACACCGCCGTCTCGGCGCCCTCCGCGGGCGAGCGCGGGGCCTCCTCCCCGCCCAGGTCCGTCGCGACCCACCCGGGGTCCACCGAGTTGGCGATAAGTCCCTCGTCGGCGTGGCTCCGGTCGAGCGAGACGGTGAGGCCGTTGAGCCCCGCCTTCGAGACGCGGTAGGCCGGGTGGTCCCCGTCGATGGGGTCCGAGAGGACCCCGAGGCCCGACGAGACGTCGACGACCCGCCCCGCCTCGGCGTCGAGGAGGTGCGGGAGCGCCGCCCTCGCCAGCAGCATGGGCCCCCGGAGGTTCACGTCGAGGACCCGGTCCAGCGTCTCCGTGTCGAGTTCGTCGAGGGTGGTGCCCGACCCGCCGACGCCGGCGTTGTTGACGAGCACGTCGAGACCCCCCGCAGAATCGACGGCCTCGCCGACGGCCCGTTCGACGGTACCCTCGTCGGTGACGTCCAGTTCGACCGGTTCCGCGCCCGCCGGGACGTCGTAGTCGGGGTCACGGACGCCCGCGAACACGGTCGCGTCCAGGTCGAGGAGTCCCCGGGCTATCTCGCGGCCGATGCCGCGGTTCGCCCCGGTGACCAGCGCCACCTGTCCGTCCAGCGAGTCGTACAGGTTCGGCTCCATACCACTCCCTTCGAGAGAGCGCGTGTATGCCTTGGCACCGCGGCAAGGGGTCGGCGGGAGCCGTCAGCGCGCCGTCCGTCAGTCAACCGCCGTCCGTCGGTCCGTCGTCGTCCGTCGGTCCACTGCCGTCCGGGTCGGTCCCGTCAGCCGGACCCGTTCGCCGTCCCGTTTCCGGTCCCGCCGGCGGCCGTGAGGTTCACCCTCGTCGTGGCGCTGTCGCCGAACCCGTACACGCCGTGTTCGTACGTCCCCGGTTCGAGCGGGAGCGGACCGAGGTCCACCTCGAACGTGACGTTCTGCGACTCGCCGGGACCGAGTCGGATCCGATCCCAGACGACCCGCTCGCCGTAAATCCGGTAGAGGACCTGCTCGGTGGCGGCTTCGGCGGCCGGGTTCGTCACCGTCGCGGTGACGTTGAACGACCCGTCGACGGTGGCGTTCTCGGGCGCCCGGAGGTTCGTGACGTCGAACGTCGGGGGCTGGATACCGGTGTCGTTGCCGGTGGCGTTCGCCGCCGCCGTCCGGTTCTGTTCGGGCGCGGTCGTCGCCGCCTGCCCGGTCAGAACCTCGCGGAGCGTCCCGCGTAGCACCACGTTCCGGTAGGTCCGGGTCGCCGTGGCGTTGCGGACGCGGGCGACGTCGGCGGTCACCCGGGTCGGCGTGTCGAGCACCGACCCGGGGAGATCAGCCGCCAGCCGCTCCGTGACCGCCTGCAGGTGCAGGTCGTCGACCTGCGGCGCTTCCGTCGCGTTTTCGACCGGCGTTTCGGTGGCGTTCCCCGCCGGCGTCGCCGTCACGTTCGCGGGCGTCGCTGTCGCGTTCCCGGCGGGCGTGGCGTTCGCACCGGGCGTCGCCGTCGCGGGAGCGTCGGTCGCCGGCGCGGGGACGACGGCGTCCGGCGTCGTCGCGTTCGCCGGGTCCACCGCGGTCGAGGCGTTCGAGAGCGTCCGGTTCAGCGCCCGGTAGTGCTGCCGGACGGCCCGTTCGGAGAGGTTCCGACCGATGGCGATGCGCGTGTTGAGCACCGTCGTCGTCGCGTTCTCGCCCACGACGGTGGCGTTCTTCACGAACAGCTGGAGCGTCCCGTTCCGGTCGGTCAGCAGGGCGGTCTCCACCGCGAGCGTCGTCCCGTCGAACCGGTAGGTCGCGTCGGGGACCAGTCTCGGCTCGACCGGTTCGTCCGTCTCGTTACCGTCCTCGGCCGTTCCCGTCGCGTTGCCCTCGACCGTCTCGGTACCTTCGACGCCCGTCTCGTTACCGTCCTCGCCCGTCTCCGTCCCGTCGACCTGCGCCGCCGCGTCCGTCGCGCCCGCGAACTGACCGACCACGACGCCGCCGGACGCCGCGGCCACGACGAGTACAATGGCGGCCGCCAGGGCTGGTACTGCCGTCTTTCGGCTCATGTGACACGTAGAACGGCGAGAGTCGCGCTGATAAATCGACGCGACGGTTCACGGTGCGGTCCCCGCTCGCGCCCCGTGGTTTGTCTCGACTTACCACGCGAGTCGGACGGGCATCGTCCGGCGAACGACCGATCGCGGGAGAGGGTCGCTCCCCCGGGACGAACAGTCGCGTTTCTCGCCGTCGCTCCGTCGAAGCAGGATCCTAGAGATCCCGCTTCCCTCGTGTGGTTCTGGATACCGCGCTGGAGAGACGTTCACAATTATTAACACGACGCGGGACGGGGCGTACGGAGATCCAACCGTGACGGACGACACTGACACCCAGGAGGAACCGCGGTTCGAGTTCACCCGTCGGGCGTTCATGGAGCAGTCGGGGCTCGCGGGCGGCGCGCTCGCGCTGGCTCAGTTCGCGGTCGCGTCGGCGAACGGGCAGGAACTCGGCCATGAACAGTGGGAACCGATCGAGGGCGACCCCGGCATCGACGAGGAGGCGCTGGTCCACTTCGACGTCGAACAGGCCCGCCTCGTCCAGGCGATGGCCGCGCGGATCATGCCGTCCGACGAGTTCGGTCCGGGCGCCGTGGAGGCCGGCGTCGTCTACTTCATCGACGAACAGCTAAACGGCGCGTGGGGCCACGGGGACGACTTCTACATGGAACCGCCCTTCCGGAACCGGGCGGAGGGGGCACGGCCGAACCAGGGGTACCAGACCCGACTCGTCCCCTGGGAGGTGTACGAGTTCTCGATCCAGTGGGTCGACGAGTACGCCCAGGAGCGCTACGGGTCGGGGTTCCTCGATCTCTCCCCCGAGCGTCAGGACGAGGTGCTGCTCGCCGTCCAGAACAACGAACCCGACAACTTCCGGTCGATCGAACCGGAGGAGTTCTTCGAGATGCTCCGGCAGAACACCCTCGAGGGGATGTACTGCGACCCGACCTACGACGGCAACCGCGGGATGGCCGGCTGGCGCATGAAGGAGTTCCCCGGGTCGCCCGGGGCGCTCGGTAGCTGGCGCGACCTGGTCGAGCAGGAGGAGTTCATCCGCATCCCGCCCCGGAGCGTCGAGGACGACGTCGAGAACGTCGGCGTCACCACTGGCACCGAGACGGCGGAGGCGGATACCGCCGGTGCCGGCGGCGGGAACGCGACCGCAGGTGGCGGGAACGAGACGGCCGGATCCGACGGCGGGAACGAGACGGCCGGATCCGACGGCGGGAACGAGACGGCCGACGACGGGAACGCGACCCCCGAACCGGGCGGCACCGGCGCCGCTGGCGGATCCGACACCGGCAGCGGTCCGGAGTCGCACGGTTCGCACTCCCACGGCGCGGACCGGCCGCCGGTCGACGACGACGCGGTCCAGCCGGATCCGGTGCCGGGCCACGGGCCGCGGTGGGCGCTCGACCCCGAGGGGGAGTCGGCCGGCGAGAGCGCGGCGGCCAACGAGGACAGGGCGGAGGACCCCTCGGACCGCGACGACGGGGGTGAGGAGTGATGGTCGAGCGTCTCGACCCGGTCGACGTCGTCACCGTCGGTTGCGGGTGGACGGGGAGCATCGTCGCCAAGGAGATGGCCGAGGCGGGCATGGAGGTCGTCAGCCTCGAACGGGGCGGCGAGCGGAGCCCCGACGACTACCTGACGATGCACAACGAACTCCGCTACGCGCTCCGCTACGAGATGATGCAGGACCTCTCGCGGGGGACGATCACCTTCCGACACAGCCCCGGCGAGCGCGCGCTCCCGATGCGCCAGCACGGCTCCTTCCTCATGGGCAAGGGCGTCGGCGGCGCCGGCGTCCACTGGAACGGCCAGACCTGGCGGTTCCTCCCCTACGACTTCCAGATCCGGTCGGAGACGCTGGACCGCTACGGCGCCGACAAGATCCCCGAGAACATGCAGCTACAGGACTGGGGGATCACCTACGAGGAACTGCGCCCCTACTACCTGGAGTTCGAGAAGATGGCCGGCATCTCCGGCCAGGCGGGCAACGTCGAGGGCGAGATACAGGAGCACGGCAACCCCTTCGAGGGGCCGCGCGCGGAGGACTACCCCGTGGGACCGATGAAGACGACGCCGATCCTCGAGCGGTTCATGGAGGCGTCGGCCGACCTGGGTTACCACCCGTTCGTCTCGCCGTCGGCGAACCTGGCCGAACCGTACACCAACCCCGACGGCGTCGCCCGCGGCGCCTGCCAGTACTGCGGCTACTGCGAGCGCTTCGGCTGCGAGTGGGGTGCCAAGGCGGACCCCACCGTGACGACCATCCCGGTCGCCCAGGAGACGGGCAACTTCGAGTTGCGGACCCAGTGCGAGGTCCGCCGGCTGATCTACGACCCGCAGCGGAACCGCGTCACGGGCGTGCTGTACGTCGACACGGTCGACGGGACCGTCTACGAACAGCCGGCGGAGGCCGTCGCGCTGACCGCCTACGCGCTCCACAACGTCCGCCTGCTGTACCTCTCGGAGATCGGTGACCCGTACGACCCGGAGACGGGAGAGGGGACGCTCGGGAAGCACTACTGCTACCAGAACTTCGGCGGGAGCGCGACCGCCTTCTTCGACGACGAGAAGTGGAACACGTACATGGGCGCCGGCGCGCTCGGCGCGACCGTCGACGACTTCAACGGCGACAACTTCGACCACTCCGACGTGGACTTCCTCCACGGCGGCGAGATATACGTCACGCAACTGGGCCGACGCCCCATCGCGAACAACTCGGTACCGCCCGACGTCGACCGCAACTGGGGCTCGGAGTTCAAGCGCGCCTCCGTCGACTACTTCCACAGCAGCATCGGCGTCTCCTGCCAGGGCGCCAGCCTCCCGTTCCGGGAGAACTACCTCGACCTGGACCCCAACTACACCGACGAGTGGGGCGACCCGCTGTTGCGCATCACCTACAACTGGAAGGAGCAGGACCGGGAACTGGCCGACTACACGGGCCGGAAGTGCGGGGAGATAGTCGAGGCGATGGACCCGGACACGTATTCCGTCAGCCGCAGCGTCGTCGGGGAGAACGAGGACTACGACATCAGGCCGTACCAGTCGACCCACAACACCGGCGGCGCCATCATGGGCGACGACCCGGAGGAGTCCGTCGTCAACACCTACCTCCAGCACTGGGACGCCCACAACCTCTTCGTCCCCGGCGCGTCGGCGTTCGTCCACAACAGCGGCTACAACCCGACGGGAACCGTCGGCGCGCTCGCCTTCCGGGCGGCCGACGGCATGCAGCAGTACTTCCGGGACCGGTCGCTGCTGGCCTGATCCGGTCGGGACCCGCTCCCCATCGGCGTCACGTCCCGCCCGAACGAACCCCCACCTTCAACTCGCCGGCACGCGCACCACCACCATGGCTCGCAAGTGGGCCGCCCTCCTGGGCCTGTTCGTCGCTATCGCTGTCTTCCTCGCCCTCGGGCTACCGATGCTGCGGGACCTGTTCGGCCCCGCCGCGACACTCGCCGCCTACGGCTACATCGCCTTCGTCGCCGGGACGCTCACCTACGCCGTCGTCCGGTGGCTGTCGACCTGGCGAACCGGCGCGACGCCGACCCGCGACGCCGACCCCTCCCCGAACGGTGACGGACCCGCCGACGGCCGCGACCCGGTGGTCGACGCCGAGATGGACCAGTTACGGGACGAGGCGGAGTAGGTGTGGTCCTCGCACACTGCCCGTCCTCATCGCTCGCCGACCGCGTCGATGGCCGCCCGGACGTTTTCCTCCGCCTCCCGCAGCGCCGCAGTCGCCCGCTCGGCCGGCAACTCGTACTCGATGACCAGCGGCGCGTCGACGTCGGCGTACTCGTCGAGCAGACCGATCAGGTGCGGGAGGTCGAGTCTCCCGGCACCGGGGAGGTCCTCCGCCTCCGCCTCGGAGGTGTCCTTGAGGTGGACGCTGACGATCCGGTCGCCCAGTTCGCGGATCGCGTCGTCGGGCGCGACGGACTCGACGAGGAAGTGGCCGGTGTCCAGGCAGACGCCGAGTCGCGGGTGGTCGTGGCGGTCGAGAACCGCGCGCACGTCGGCGATGGAGGAGAACACCTGCGAGAGGTCGTCGTGGTGGACCGAGGAGTAGTTGTGGATCCCGACGTCCATCCCGAACTCCTCGGCCAGATCGATCAGTTCCGCCGTGACGTCGTCGCGCTCGGGCGGGTAGTTGACGTTCAGGTACGCCGCGCCCATCCGGTCCGCGAACGCGAAGTGCGGGCGCGCCTGCCCCGTGTCGTCCAGATCCACGACGCCGTGGCCGGAGACGTCGACGCCCGCCGCCGCGAGTGCGTCCTCGGCGGCCGCGACGGTCTCCTCGTCGTCGTCGGCCGAGAGGTGCCCGTCCCACAGTTCGACCCGGTCGACGCCCGTCTCGCCGAGTTCGTCGAGGAGGGCCTCCAGCGAGAACTCCTTGAAGACGACCGTCTCCACGCCGACGTCGTAGTCGCTGTCCATGGCGGAGAGAGGTTCGATCGCCGCAAAAGGGTTGCGTCGGCCCGGACCGACTCGCGAGTTCATCCGGTCCGCCTGCCACAGCCTCTTTACCCGTGTGAGTTCCACACCGCGTATGCACGTCCTCGTCGTCGGCGGCACCGGCGTCATCAGCACCGGCATCACGCGCCAGCTCGCGGCCTCGTCCCACGGGGTCACCTGCCTCACCCGCGGCGAGACGGACGCCGACGTCCCCGACTCGGTCGGGTTCGTCCGCGGCGACCGGAACGACCGCGCCGACCTGGTCGCCGCCCGCGACGAGGCCGACCCCGACTGCGTCGTCGACATGGTGTGTTACTCGCCCGGCCAGGCCGAGCAGGCCATCGACGTCTTCGGCGGCGCGGTGGAGCAGTACGTCTTCTGCTCGACGGTCGACGTCTACCACCGGCCGCTCGCCACCAACCCGGTACAGGAGGACGCCCCGCGGGAACCGCCGGTCAGCGACTACGGCGCGGACAAGGCCGAGTGCGAGGACCTGTTCTTCGCCGCCCACGACCGCGGCGAGTTCGCGACCACCGTTATCCGCCCGTGGAGCACCTACGGCGAGGGCGGCCCCGTCCTCCACTCGCTGGGCACCGACTCCTACTACCTCGACCGGATCCGGAAAGGCAAGCCCGTCGTCCAGCACGGCGACGGCCATGGGCTGTGGGGGCCGTGCCACCGCGACGACGTGGCCCGCGCGTTCGTCAACGCCGTCGGCAACGAGACGGCCTACGGCGAGGCCTACCACGTCACCAGCGAGGAGGTGATCACCTGGCGGCAGTACCACCGGGCCGTCGCCGACGCGATGGACGCGCCCGACCCCGACCTGGTGTACGTCCCGACGGACGTCCTCGCCGAGGCCGTCCCCGACCGGACGGGGATGCTGCTCGCGCACTTCCAGTACTCCACCGTGTTCGACAACGGCAAGGCCCGGCGAGACCTGGACTTCGAGTACACGATACCCTTCGCCGAGGGCGTCGAGCGCACCATCGACTGGCTGGACGCCAACGACGAGATAGACGACTGGGACAGCGAGAACGACGACGAGCTAATCGCGGCGTGGCGGGACGCCGAGGGGCAGTTTCTCGAAGAGGTGTAGCAGGCATCTGTTAAACGTTCGTAATCCGTCGGATCTCCCGGGCGACGTCTTCCATCGTCTCCTCACTCACCTGGGCGACGCGCTTCGTGATCTCCCTGTCCGGAAAGACGTGCAGTGACCACGGACTGACGTAACTCGGATACGTCAGCAACTCCCCCTCTGTCAGCGATCCCTCGGTCAACGGAACGGCGTCACTCCGCTCCGTACTGGTGACGACGGCGACCGTGTACCTGTCGCCGTGGAACGGCCGGTCGTCGTTCGAGACCACCACGTACGGACGGTGCCCCTGCTTGAACGTCGCCGGCGCGATCACCACGCTACCCTGCGCGTACGCCATTCTACTACGCGTTCTCCCCGAGGTCGGGTTGCGATTCGGCCCACTCGTCGTCCTCGCCGTACGCGTCGTCACCGTACTGTTCCTCGATGGCTGAGAGACTCACCACGTTGGCGACGTGGGACGCTGCGACGTCGTCCTCGACCGTCCAGTACGAGCCGTGAACCTTCCGAACGAGGCCGCGTTCACGCAATCGGGACAACGTCTTGTGGACGCTCGACCGTCGAACGTCCGTCAGTTCGACGACCTCCCGGGGTGCGAAGGCCATGTCCGGGTGATCTACCAGCACCTGGAGTACCTCGTGTGCGTTCGTTCCCGGCTCTACTCCCGGTTGACCGTCTCCGTCGTCGCCGTCGTCGAGTTTGATCGGCATCGGTATCGAACCTCGTTTGTCCGCTCGTGTCAGGATTCGTCCGTCAGAGTCATAAACGTTCTCCCACCTTCGGAGGTAACGTTTTCCGACGGTCTCACTCGCCGAACGGACCTGCCCACGTCCGAAGCGACAGGAACGAGGCCCGGGAACGGACGAGGTACCACGGACTCACGAGCACCGTGCCGAGCACGCTGGCGCAGGCGAGGATGACGCCGCTCGTCGAGGGATCGGGGGTCACGCGACGGCGGCGAAAATTCGGAGCGGGACCGTCAGTAGACGGCGTCCTCGATCTCGTCGTCGAGGTCGTCGAACTTCGCGAGGTGGACGCGCCGTTCGTTGCGGAGCCGGTCGACGTGGCTCTCGTGGTCGTCGAGCGCGTCGGCGACGTCGAAGCGGGAGACGTCCATGCCCGGCACCGACGTGGGAACCGTGAGCCCCGTCGCCGCGTCGAGACCCCAGTCGACGGTGCCGCGGGACACCTCGCGGAGGAGGGTGACGGTGTCGTCGACGCCGACGTCGCGGTCGCCGACGCTGCCGGTGTTGAGGACGAAACACTCCACGCCGAGGTCGGCGATGAGGTCGCGGAAGCGGTTGCCCTCCTCGCCCTTCGAGCCGACGATGAAGGGGTTGGTGCCGACGACGCGGATGGACTCGCCGGCCTTCGAGGGGTCCCCGGCGCTGGTCTGGACCGACTCGCCGAGCATGAACGCGGCGGCGGCCTCCTCCGGTGTGAGCTTCGCGATGGGCGGCATCGCGGGGTTCCGGGTGATGAAGAACACCTGGTCTATCTCCGGGAGGTCGATGTCCTCGCCCGCGGAGGAGAGGTGGTCGCGCTGGACGACGGCGCGCGTGTTGGAGGTGTGCTCGTCGCTGTCGAAGTCGACGGTGCCGTCGTCGGCGACGTCGACGTTCTCCAGGACGGCCGACTCGTGGGTGGCCGCCTCGTACAGCGCGGGCTGTTCGTCGCCGTCGAGGCCGATGGTCTTGATGTAGAGGCCCTGGCCCTCGCTGCCGGCGACGGAGCCGTCGGGGAGGAGCGCGCAGACGTCGTCCTGCAGCATCGTCGCCTCCTCGGGCGCTTCGAGGCCGAGGCCGTGGGCGGTGAGCGTCGACTTTCCGGTGCCGGAGAGGCCGAGGAACACCTGGCCGACGGTCTCGGTGCCGTCGTCGGTCTCCAGTCGGACGCGCTTGGTGCCGGCGTGGAGGCCGAGGCCGCCCTGCCGCTTCGCGTAGAACATGAACAGGCGGAGGAAGGACTTCTTCGCCTCGCCCGTGTAGTCGCTCCCGAGGACGGCGGTGACGCCGGCGTCGGGCACGACGCGGACGGCCACCTCGTCGTGGTCGGGGAGCTGGACCGTGTAGAAGTCCGGGTCACGGTCCTCGTCGGCGACCGGTTCGAACAGCTTCGCCCACGCGAGCGCTATCCGTGCGTACTCCCTGGGCACGAACAGGCGACAGACGTAGGCGTTCTCGGGGTGGCGTCCGACCTGGCGGTCGAGACAGACCATCTCCACGTCGCGGGCGGCCTCGTAGGCCGTCTCGACGTGGCGGTAGTCCTCGGCCCCGAACTCGTCGTCGACGGCGTTCTTCGTCCTGTCGGCGTTCCGCGAGCGATGCTCGCTCACGTACGCGGGGGAACCGAACTCCGTGGTCGTTTCGAGCTCGCGCGAGAACTCGCGGAGCTCTTCGAACGACGGGTTGTAGATGACGTTGTCCGCCTCGGCCGGGTTGGGCAGCGCTTCCGCGGGGGACTGCACCGTCATCCCGAGATCTGACATCGTGCGTCTGACTGCGGGGCGCAACCCTATATAATTTGCATATTGGCCGGAATGTGGGACATTATCAGACACTCTCTAAATTATTCGGTTTTGAGTAAACGTTCGTATAGGTGGTGGCTGTCCGTCAGCTGCCGAACGCCGGCGCGACGGCGGATCGGCCGTAGCGCCCGGCTAACGAAACCCGCGTCGTCGGCTGGGGCGGTGGTCGCTCTCCCCTGCCGCCCGCCCGTCGCAGTCCTCAGCCGTCGCTCCGGTAGCGCTCGCCGGAGTCGTCGTAGCGGGCGTCGTCGATGCGCTCGAACTGCTCGTCGGAGATAGCGACGTCGATAGCGCCGAGGTTCTCGTCGAGCTGGTCGACGGTGCGCGCGCCGACGATGGGGACGCAGGTGAACGCGTCGTGGTCCATCAGCCACCGCAGGGAGACCTGTGCGGGCGTCGCGTTGACTTCGTCGGCCACCTCGCGGACGGCGTCGAGGACGTGCCACCCCCGCTCGGAGACGTAGTAGTCGTCGAACATCCCGTCGAGTTCGCCACGGGAGCCGTCGGGCGCGGCCACGTCGTGGGTGCCGTCGCCGACGCGCTCGTACTTGCCGGTGAGGAAGCCGCCGGCGAGGGGCGAGTACGAACACACTGCGAGGTCCTGGTCGGCGCAGACGTCGAGGTAGTCGGCGACGTCGTCGCGGTACGCGGCGTGGAACAGCGGCTGGGTGACGGTGAACGCCTCGTAGTTCTCGACGTCGGCCTTCCAGAGCCCCTTCGTGAGTTTCCAGGCGGCCGCCGTCGAGAGGCCGACGTGGTGGACCTTCCCCGCCGAGACCAGGTCGTCGACCGTCCGCAGGGTCCGCTCGACGGGCGTGTCGTCGTCGAAGCGGTGGAGGTAGAGGATATCGAGGTAGTCGGTGCCCAGTCGTTCCAGGGAGTCCTCGACCTCCGACCGGACGGACTTCCGCGAGAGGTTCTCCTGGGCGCTCGCGGTGGGCGACCAGAAACACTTCGAGGCGATAACGAACTCCTCGCGGTCACGGTCGTTCAGCCACTCGCCGATCCACTCCTCGCTCCGGCCGCCGCCGTAGACATTGGCGGTGTCGATAAAGTTGCCACCGCGCCCGGCGAAGGCGTCGAGCAGTTCGTGGGCCGCCTCCCGGTCCGTCTCCACGGTCCCGTCGTGGTCCTTGCCGAAGCGCCAGGTGCCCAGACAGAGCGGTGACACGTCCAGTCCCGTGGGTCCGAGTCGTCTGTACTCCATGCTGAGGAGTGCGCCGGCTCCCGTAAAGGGGTTTCTCAGTCCGGGAGCGGACGCGTCCGGCCCGGACTCGATGCGACCGACCTGGGCCGCCCGCTCACCCCTCGATGAGCCCGAGGATCCGCTCGTAGTGGCGGCCGAACCCCTCGTCGGAGCGCGACCGGGGGCGGTCGAGGTCGACGTCGACTATCTCCCGGACGTGGCCCGGTTCCGTCCCCATGACGACCACCCTGTCCGCGAGTTTGACCGCCTCCTCGACGTCGTGGGTGACGAACAGGACGGTCTTGCCCGTCTCCGCCCAGATGTCGAGGAGTTCGTCCTGCAGCATCGCCCTGGTCTGTGCGTCGACGGCACCGAACGGTTCGTCCATCAGCAGGAGGGTGGGGTCGAGCGCCAGCGCCCGGGCGAGCGCGACCCGCTGTTTCATCCCGCCCGAGAGCTCCCGGGGGTAGCTGTCCTCGTTCCCGGCGAGCCCCACCAGTTCGAGCAGTTCGGCGACGCGCCGCTCGCGCTCGGCCGCCGGCACGCCGCGCTTCTCCGGGCCGAACCCGACGTTCCCCGCGACGGTCCGCCACGGGAAGAGGTGGTACTCCTGGAAGACGACGCCCAGGTCCGCACCGGGGCCGTCTATCGGTTCGCCGTCGAGCGAGACGACGCCCTCGGTGGGTTCTTCGAGGCCGGCGATGATGCGGAACAGCGTCGTCTTGCCGGACCCCGACGGACCGACGACGCAGAGGAACTCGCCCGAGTCCACGGCGAAGGCGACGTCCGCCAGCGCCTGGACGCCGCCGTTCGGCCCGGGGAACCGTTTGCCGACGCCGTCGACGACGACGCGGGCCGGTTCCGCGTCGGGGTCGTCTAGCGCCACGCCAGCACCCTCCGCTGGACCGCGCGGAACGCGGTGTCCACCAGCAGGAACATCGCGCTCAGCACGAGGATGTAGCTGATGACGACGTCGACCTGCAGGTTGTTCGAGGCCCGCAGGATGCGCCGACCGATACCGGACACGCCGAATATCTCCGAGGCGACGACCAGCATCCAGCAGCGACCGATCCCCGTCCGGACGCCGGTCATGATCTCGGGGGAGGCGGCCGGGACGACGACCGAGCGGATCAGTTCCAGGTCGCCCTGGACGCCGAGGCTCCGCGCCACGTCCAGCAGGTCCTCGGAGACGCCCTCGACGCCGCCGTACGTGGCGTAGAAGTTGATCCAGAACGCCCCGATGGCGATGACGAACGCCGCGCCGGCGTGGTTGATCCCGAACCACGCGATGGCGAAGCCGATCAGCGCGAGCGGGGGGACGGGGCGGAGGACGCGGACGACCGGTGCGGACAGGTCGTCGAGCAGCGGACTCCACGCCAGCGCGATACCGGCGACGACACCCAGGCCGGTCCCGACGACGGCCCCCGGTATCCAGTGGAGGATACTGCTCGCGAGCGCCGTCGTCACCGCCCCGGAGGCCACCTCCGCGGCGAGGGCCTCGGCGACGGCGAGCGGCGACGGCAGGACGTACGACGGGTTGACGAGCGAGGCCAGCCACCAGAGGGCGACGAACGCCGCGACGCCGGCCGCGCCAAGCACCGCTCGCCGAGGGTCGAGGTCCGAGAGCGCCAGTCGACCCTGGGGGTCGGCGCGGTCGGTCTCGTTCCCGACGTCGGTAGCCATGATATCGGTTAGTTCGGTCCGGGCCGGTTATAAGCCCTCATATACGCTGTAGTCGAAGATATCCTCCAGCGAGAGTTCCTGGTCGATCTGGCCGTTGTCGTGGGCGAACTCCGCGAATATCTCGGTGCCGTTCTCTATCTCCCGCGGGTCGGTGACGAAGTTCGAGAGCGGCCCCTGGAGCGCGGTGAGCGCCTGGTCGGCGTCCATCCCGATCGACTCCTCGACGATCCGCGCCGTCTCCTCGGGGTTCTCGTCGATGAAC